>CAIPII010000151.1 GCA_903865035.1 uncultured Burkholderiales bacterium
GACCCTCTAGGAAGTCAAAAAAGCAGCATTGTTGGTACTTTCCTCTCAAGCCAATCGGTTGCATCACTCTCTGGTCCGGATGCGAGCAATTATTCCTATGGCAATGTGAAAGGGGACTACACCGTTAAAGCGGGTTTTGTTCCTGCGAGCATTTATCCAAGTTCAAATGGTTCAGGAATGTCCCTGTCTTTATCAGCATTGAAACAAGAGGAGATCGAGATCGCTCCAGCTAAATTCTCAAGCGCTCAATCTATTGCGGGTTTGGGTGTCGGGAAAAGCTCTTCACCCGAACCCAATGCAGCTTCGATTAAGGAGCAAAAATCTAACTCACCCCAAATACCGTTGGACGCAGAGAAAGGCTTGAGTCCTTCGGAAAATTCTTCAAATGGGCAAGATTCTATGGGTTCGAGACCTGGAGTTGAAACTGCAAATTCCTCTATTCCTCTTGGAAAGCAAATCATAGACATGGCCAAATTCATGATCAATTCAAGGTCCTTGACGCTTTCAACGGATAACAATCCAAAGACAAAATCCCACAGCATGGAATTCATTCAATCGGCCAGAGCAGATGAAATGCAGGACGAAAAATTCAGTCAATTCAGCCCTTCGAATCAAAGCAGCAATTCGATTGAATTTAAAAACAAAGAAAATGCATCGCCCGCATCAGAGGGCAGATGGGACGACGAAATTGCACAATATATTGTGGGGTCAGAGCATGTGGAGATCATTGGAGAGACGGTCTCGGTCATTGCCGTTACTTTGCCCCTCATCAGCATTGTGGCATCAATACCCATCGTCCCACTGCCGACTCCCTTGCCACTGCCCACAAGTCCTGGCTCAATGGCCATATCCAGATTCCCCAATAGACTCTCTAAATATGCAGTTTGAATCAAGCTGCTTTTTGTCTTAAATCTTTACGCGAAATCTTGCCCACATTGGTTTTGGGCAAAGAGTCTACAAATTCGATTCTTCTGGGTTGTTTGTAACTTGCCAGGTGAGTTCTGCAGTAACGCACGATTTGTTCAGCGGTCAAGTCATCCACGCCTTTGACGATGAAAGCCTTTACAACTTCCCCAAGCTTGCGATGGGGAATGCCAATGACAGCACATTCAAGTACTCCGGGATGAAGGGAGAGGGTGTCCTCAACATCATTGGGGAAGACTTTAAAGCCTGCAACCACAATCATGTCTTTCTTTCGATCCACGATTTTGATGAACCCATCCTCGGAGATGATTCCGATGTCACCTGACTTGAAAAAGCCATCGGCCGTCATTGATTCTGCAGTGTCGTGAGGCTTGTTCCAGTACCCAGCCATCACCTGAGGTCCACGGATGCAGATCTCTCCAGTTTCCCCAAAAGGAAGCACTTCGCCTTCATCGCTCATCACGACCACTTCGGTGCTTGGCAGTGGCAGGCCAATGGAGCCCGTGAAAGATTGAATAAAGGGCGTATTGACGCAAACCACAGGCGAGGTCTCTGATAGGCCATAGCCTTCAATGATGGGCGTGCCCGTTTTGGCATGCCATAGATCGGCGGTTTTCTTTTGAACGGCCATGCCGCCACCAATGGTGACCATCAAATTATCAAAAGTGACTTTTGCAAATTCAGGGCGATGGATCAATGCATGAAAGAGAGTGTTGACACCTGGGAAGATGTTGATATTGGGGTGCTTCAACAGCATTTTGATGAAGGCATCGATGTCTCTTGCGTTGGGTACCAAGATCAACATGCCACCCTTTCTGATCCCTAGGAGCGCACAACCCGTCAAAGCCAAGATGTGGGTGAGGGGGAGGGCGCAAACAAAAACCAAGGGTTGCTGTGGATCGTTGACCAATGCCGGTTCGAGCCAAGCTTCGGTTTGGATCACGTTAGACAAGACATTCTTGTGAAGCAAGACCACGCCCTTAGAGACACCCGTGGTGCCCCCTGTGTATTGGAGGTAAGCAATGTCTGTTAAACCAATTTCAGGTCTTATGTAGGCATGCTTGTGGCCAATTCGAAGTGCTGATTTGAAGCTTGTGTGTTCAAAAGACCAGTTGGGAATTGCTTTTTTAACGTTTCGAAGTACAAAATCAATTGCAATGCCTTTGAGACCGAGCATTTCACCAACACTTGTGACAATCACACTTTTGAGCGACAGCTCCTTTGCAATGGATTGAAAGACGTGTGCAAAGTTTTCTAAAATCACCAGCACTGAAGCTTGAGAGTCTATGAGCTGGTGTTCAAGTTCTCGATTCGTGTAAAGCGGATTCACATTGACCACCACCATGCCGGCGCGAAGGGTTCCTAGCATGGCAATCATGTATTGGACAACGTTGGGCATCATGATGGCAACTCTTGAGCCACGCTCAAGGTTCAAGTTTTGCAAGTAACCCGCAAATTTCCTTGATTCTGAATTCAGCTCCTGGTAGCTCAGAAACTGGTCCATGTATTCGCATACATTGCGATTTGGAAATTTTTCAAATGCTTCCTCGAAAACATCCACCAATGAGTTGTAGTGACCCGTGTCAATGTTGTGGGGCACTCCAGCTGGGTATTTGTCTAGCCAAGGTTTGGATGAGAGTTTCATTTGAGAGGGGGCTGAGTTTGGAACTTTGGAGAACTGATCAAAATTCGCTGAAAAATCAAGTTGTCGGATTATAGGGTTGAGTTCCCTAGGGCACAGACTGCAGGGGTATCGAATGGTAGGTATAAATACCATTGTTGTGGGTGCTTTTTCTGTAGAAAATAATCCATTCTACGAGTACGCATGTTTTGCGTATGCAATCATCATTTAACGGAGTTGGCATGAAATTAAAAAGTAATTTGTCTTTTGGTTTGATCGCTGCGGCTTGTGTGTTGACCACTCAAGTGGCTTCAGCACAAAAGGCGGGAGACAATTTTGTGTATGGAGGCATGGCTTTTTCTAAAACCAACTCGAGCTTAGGTCCAGTCACTGATAGTCAACCCGCTTTTGCTCCACAAACCATTGGTACAACGGCAACCATTGAGAGCTTCAACACAGCGATCATTTCAGCCGTTCACATGTACACAGACAACGTGGGTGTTGAGTTGACCCTCGGCATTCCTCCTAAATTGAAAGCTGACATCACAGCGCCAGGCGTTTCAGCGCCTTTGGTCTCCACGCCCATGAACTCTGCCATCACGCAAACGGCCTTGTTCCCTTCTGTGGTTGCCATGTACATGTTCAAAGAACCAGGTGAAAAAATCAGACCTTATGTTGGCTTGGGTGTGAATTACACCACTTATTCAAGCATTTCTCCCAATACAAGTTTCAACACAGTCGCTGTTTTCGCCGGTAGCGGTGCAACTTTGACCTCTTCTTGGAATCCTGTTTATAAATTGGGCGCGATCTACAACATCGACGATCGTTGGTCGATCAATGCCGGAGTTGCTTACGTTCCATTGTCCACAAACGTGACTTTGCAGGCCAACACAGCGATCACTCCACACAACTTGGCCAATACTGCAACGGCCAAACTCACCATCAACCCAACCGACTTCACCGTCAAAGTTGGCTATAAGTTCTGATCCCTTCAGTTCTTTCTCCAATAGCCCCTGTTCCAGGGGCTATTTTTTTGCTTGAAAAGGTTTGTTCATTGGGTCAGGGTATACCCTTGCTTTTTGACTCCAGTAAAATGACGAGAATGTAATCAAATTCATTTTCTGGATATTCCGTGCGACTTCACCTTTTCGTTCTTTTTTTTGCGTTGTTATTGGGTCAGGGCCATTTGGCTTTGAGTGAGGAAAATCACCAGCACAGCGATGATTGCAAAACCAAACCCAACGAGGACGACAAAAACGTTTGTGAAGCCATCGCAAACTTGGATGGTAGCAAATGCGAAAAAGTCAAAAATTATGAAAAGCGAGTCAATTGCATCCAGGTGATTGCCCGCAGCAGTCAAAGGATGTTTTTGACCAATAAACCCAAAAAAGCACCCGAGTGAATTTGACATTCATCTGGTAAGGCACTAAGTCATTGACCCCATGCCTTGATCCAATGACAGGCACTCAACTTAACTTTTGTGGTCCAAAGAAATAGAGTGGCAATGCGTCCACGATTTGCGGAAAAACGCACAGCAGCAGCACTGCGAGCATGATCAAAAACACAAAGGGCAAAGTACCCCAGACCACGTCGACGAGGTCGATGTCAGGGGCTATTTTGTTGATGACAAAAATGTTCAAGCCCACAGGTGGATGAATCAACCCCATCTCCATGATCACAGACATCACAACTCCAAACCAAACCAAATCAAACCCTTCAGCGCGCAATGGAGGCAAGATGATAGGGGCGGTCATCAAGATGATGCTCACTGGTGGGAGGAAAAATCCAAGAATGACCACCATCAAAGCGATGGCCAAAAAGAGAGTCCATTTAGACAGGTGTAGATCCACAATCCACTCAGCTGCGCTTTGACTGATGTGCAAGTAGCTCATCACATAAGAGTACAAAAGCGACATACCAATGATCATCATCAGCATGGTGGCCTCTGAAAGAGTGCTGAGAAAAATTGGTTTCAAATCACTCAACCGCCAAGCTCCATACACCACTGCGATCAAGAGCAAAGCGAGAACAGCGCCAATGCCAGCTGTCTCTGAAGGCGTGGCAAAACCGCCGTACAGTGCAAACATGACACCCAATAGAAGAACCAAAAAGGGCAGCACTCGTGGGAGCGCCGCAAATTTTTCTTTGAGGGTGTACTGATCCACTTGCAAAATTTTGGAGGCCAAACCGCCCTTTGAATGGGTGACTTGAGCCTGTTTGAATTCCCATTGATAGCGCAATACACCATAAAGTGCAAACAAAACCAGCAGCAAAACTCCAGGGCCAATTCCAGCCAGAAACAAACGCCCCAAAGATTGCTCAGCCGCCACTGCGTACAAAATGAGTGTCACCGAAGGAGGGAGCAAAATGCCCAAGGTTCCTCCGGCCGCAACAAGACCTGCCGCCAATCTAGAAGAGTAGCCACGATCTCGCATCTCTGGGATTGCTGAGCTGCCAATGGCAGAACACGTTGCAGCACTGGAGCCAGCCATGGCGGCAAACAGCCCGCATGCAAGCGTCACTGCAATCCCCAATCCGCCTGGAACCTTTCCCAGCCAGATGTGCATGGCCGAGTACAGATCTCGTCCAGCCTTGGACTTCCCGATGGCTGCGCCTTTCAAAACAAACAATGGAATGGTGAGTAGTGTGATACTTGCCATTTCTTCAAAAACATTTTGTGCAACAGTGTCGAGTGCAGCATGGGGCATGAAGAAATACATGAACACCGTGGCCACTGAGCCCAGCGCGAATGCAATGGGAATACCAGAGAAGAGAACCGCGCAAGTTGCAAAGCCAAACAGCAGGCCGATTTGTAGAGTTGACATGTTTAACTGTTCAATGATTCTTTTGTAGTGCTGCGCTCAAGACTTGATTGAGCAACACCAAGACCAGCAGGGAAGTGCCCAGCGCCATGCAGCCATAAGGAATCCACAATGGAGCGCCAAAGGCCGATCCTGATATTTGATGGTCCTCAACGGCCTCTAGGAGAAGCGTCCATGACTTCCAAGAAAAGAAAGCACAAAAAAGAAGCGACATCAAATCACTCATCCAACGCCTAAATGCATCAACTTTTGGGTTGAGCACGCTTGAGAGAGCTTGAATGGCCACGTGACCGCGTTGATGCTGTACCCAAGCGCTGGACATGAAAGTGGCCCCGACCAGTAAAAAAATGGTGACCTCGTCTTGCCAGTCGCTTGGAATTTTAAAGAGGTAGCGAGCGGTGGCTTCCCACGTGAGTATGCAAGCGGCCAAGCCAATGGCCATTGCGCTTGCAAGGGATGCAAGTCGATTCAATGGCGCCAACAAGCGCTCGAACAAAGTGGGGTTAGAAGCGGGAAATTTTTCGCTGGAAGTGAGATCGGTCATTGCGCCAATGATCAAGCGACAGCTTGCGCCATTTTGAGGAAACGATCACACTCAGCGCTGCGATTGGAGAAGTCCAGCCAAGCGGAACGCTGTGCCACTTGCTTCCAGCGGTTGATGCTGGCGTCATCCATGTCTGAGACCTTGGCACCCGATTTTTTGTAGATGGTGGCCACCTCCAAGTCGTCCTCTTTGGCCATCTTCAATGCAAAGCTCTCCAATTCCAAACCAACGTCTTGAATTGCTTTTTGCTGCGCTTTTGGCAGTGAGTCAAAGATCTCCTTGGACATCAAAAGAGGCTCAAACATGTACCAAAAGCTTTTGCCGCGTCCGGTGGTCAAGGCTTTGCTGATTTCCTCGAGTCGAAATGAAATCAGTGAGGTCGAGGAGGTGATGGCTGCGTCCAAAGATCCTGTTTGCATCGCAGGATAAATTTCGTTGGAGGGCACACTAGAGATGATGCCACCAGCTTCTTTGAGCATCAAATCCATTTCTCTGGAACCACCGCGAATTTTGAGTCCTTTTACATCGTCTGGATTGACAACAGGAGCAGCTCTTGAAACTGTTCCACCCGCTTGCCAAATCCAGGTGATGATTTTGACACCCTTGGCTTCTAGCAGTTTGGTGAGCTCACGCCCAATTTCAGCTTTTTTCCAAGCCAGGCCCTGCTCATAGGAGGTCACCATGCAGGGCATCAATCCAATGTTGACCTCTTGCACTTCACCGCCTGCGTAGGCCAAGGGGTACAAGGTCAAGTCCAGAGCGGCTTTTCGAACAGCAGAAAATTGAGCCACTGTTTTCATGAGCGAGGAGTTGGGGTAAATCTCAAACTTCAATGCCCCTGAGGTAAGCTTTTCAACGTCTTGAGCAAATTTTCGAGTCAATCGATCTCTGAAATCCCCCTTGTCAATGGTTCCGCCTGGAAACTGATGCGAGATCTTGAGCAGTTTAGGCTCGACTGCCCCTGCGTGTTGGGTGAGGGGCAGAAGTCCAGATAGACCAGTTGCACAGGTGCCTTGAAGAATTGTTCGACGGTTGATCATGATTTTTTCTTTCAAACGTTCATTTAGTCCGTACATTACACCAATGTGACAGGTTTGAACATCAGTATTAAGCATTAGAACAGTGCAAGACATTCAAGCCTTGTTTGCATTCAAAAACCTCACAAATTTAAGGTTTTACAGCTTGAAGTTCAAAAATTCATCAAATTGATTTGGATTGATCAATAGCTCAATTGAGCCGTTGAGCGAAGTTCTTCGGCTGTTGTAGTGGGAAAGCCGAAATACTCAAGGTAGGCTGGTATTTGTTCAAAAAGCATATCTGAACCGACTTGGACTTTGCACCCACGTGCTTTTGCTGCACTGAGAAAAGCAGTCATCTCCGTCTTCATGACCACCTCACCAACGAAGGCCTCGGCATCGATTCGGGTCACATCCATCGGCAAGGGGTCGCCATCGTTCATGCCCATGGGCGTGGCATTGACAACCAAATCATGGCCGTGGGGATCGTTGGAGCCAGTTGAGACCAATAAGTTGGGATAGTTTTGCTTCAATCTATGGCCAAGTCCATCCATGGATTGGGTGTTGCTGTCAAACAGAGTGATGGCAGAAATTTCTTCGGCCGCAAGTGAGGCAGCGATCGCACTGCCCACGCCTCCAGAGCCCACCACCAAAACACGCTTGCCTTTTAAAGCGAAGCCTTTTCTCTTGACCCCACGGGTGAATCCTGCGCCATCGAACATGTCACCCACCAAACGTCCATCGTTTGTTTTTTTCACTGCATTGCAAGCCCCAGCTACACGCACTGTGGCAGTGACCTCATCCAAAAGGCCAACGGTTGTCACTTTGTGAGGCATGGTGATCAAAGCACCTCTGATGTTTTTCAATGAAAAGATTGATTTTAAAAAGGCGGGAAAGTTTTCAGCTTCGCATGCAAAAGGCACCACCACAGCATTGATCCCTGCCTTGGCAAAGTAGGGGTTGTAGATCATTGGCGACTTGAATGTGTGTGTAGGGTAGCCAATGTGGGCAATGATTTCAGTGTTGCCGTTGATCATATGAAAATTTGATTTTGTTTTGTTCTAAAAAAGAATTGAATGATTCTTGAGTATGCATTGGAGAATCCTACTTGAACTTGAACCTTTCAATTGCAAACTTCAGTGACAATTCTAGTGCTCAAAAAGGATCTTGCCTGCACGCCTGATGCATCAATGTTGTGGTTAGACAAGGTTTTAATTGAACGGCTTGAGGGATAACTCTCAACCCAATTGAGCAAACAGGTGCCCATATAAAACTCATCCCAGGCTTTAGACCAAGGGATGAGCGGCTTTCATGCCATTTGGGGAGGGAACTTATGCAAGCTCAGGATAGTCTGTATATCCTTTTGCATCTGCAGTGTAGAAGGTGCTCATGTCGGGTGCAGTGAGTGCTGCATTGGTCTTCATCCTCTGAACCAAATCTGGATTGGAGATGAATGGACGCCCAAATCCGATCAAATCGGCTTGGCCATCGGAGATGGCTTTTTCAGCGCTTGCACGCTCATAGCCTCCAGCCAAAATGAAGGGACCTTTGAACAAAGACTTCAGCTGTTGCTTGAGCTCAACAGGAACTGCGGGAGCTCCCATGGCTGAGTGATCCAATACATGCAAATAGAGCAAGCCCATATTGGAGATTTCTTTGACCAAATCTAAATATTGCTGATCCACACCCTCAAATGCTCCAGTGTTATTGAAAGCGCCATGAGGAGAAATGCGAATACCCACCTTATCGGCTCCAATCGCATGGCTCACTGACTTCAATATGTCCAATGTGAACTTGTTTCGAGCAGCTGCGCTACCGCCATAAGCATCGGTGCGAGTATTGACGTTCGCGTTGAGGAATTGTTCGATCAAATAACCATTTGCAGCGTGAATTTCTACACCGTCAAAACCCGCTGCGATGGCGTTGAGGGAGGCTTGCTTGAATTCTCCGATTGCATGTTCAATATCGGCTTGTGTCATCACTCTAGGCGCACTGTGAGCTTGCATGCCCAAGCTGTCAGAGTACATCTCGCCGGGGCAAACTTCAGCCGTGGGGCTTAACACCTCAGCTCCTTGGGGTAAGTTTGACACATGGGAGACGCGGCCTGTGTGCATGAGTTGAACCACAATTTTCCCGCCCTTGGCATGTACAGCGCTGGTGACCAACTTCCAGCCATCAATTTGTGCTTGATTGAATAGACCAGGTATGCGTGCATAGCCTAAACCATTGGGGGAAGGAGAAGTACCCTCGGTCACGATCAAGCCTGCACTTGCCCTTTGTGCATAGTATTGGGCCATGAGTGCGTTCGGGGTGTTGTCTTGAACAGCTCGGCTTCTGGTCATGGGGGACATGACGATTCTGTTTTGTAAAGGTAAATTGCGAGCGGTGTAGTTCTCAAATAGCATGGTTTTCTCAGTCTGATTAAAAATTTCTTAAAAGTCTCTTTTGCTTTTCAAAGCCAAAGTACATCTTATGTTGGGTTGAAGTTTCGAATCTAAAGAGGAAATTGAATTGAACTTGCAATTTCTCTTCAAAAAGGACGGTCATTTCAAGCCAACTTGGTGACCTTTTGCTCTTCATTTTTGGGCTTGCACCATAGAAAAATGAAGTTTTTATCGATTACTCTTCATTTTCAAGTATATTTGCACCAAGTGTGTGCGCATTAATCTGGTGCATATAATCAAATAGTACTATTTTTTGGCTTTTGAGCCAGGTGGTATTTTAATCAAACTCAAAAATCAGAAGTAATCATGGAAGATCTTCAGCAAAGTTCAAACACCTTATTTGTTCTATTGGGCGCCATTTTGGTGCTGGCCATGCATGGAGGCTTTGCATTTTTGGAGTTGGGAACGGTGAGGGCCAAAAACCAAGTCAATGCGCTCGTCAAAATCCTGGTTGATTTTTCAGTCTCAACTGTGATTTATTTCTTCGTGGGATATGGAGTGGCTTACGGTGTCGGGTTTTGGGTGGGTGCTGATGAATTGGCTTTGAACCATGGGTTTGAATTGGTCAAGTTTTTCTTTCTGCTCACTTTTGCTGCCGCTGTGCCCGCCATCATCTCGGGCGGTATTGCTGAGCGCGCCAAGTTTTACCCTCAACTCTTTGCAACGGCTGTGATCGTTGGTTTTGTGTATCCATTTTTTGAGGGAATTGCTTGGAATCAACACTTTGGAGTCCAAGCCTGGATCAAAGACGTTGCTGGATATGAGTTTCATGATTTTGCGGGTTCCGTGGTCGTTCATGCCTTAGGAGGATGGTTGGCCTTGGGGGCCGTGATTTTGCTGGGTTCACGTCGCAATCGTTACCGCAGTGATGGCAGTATTTCTGCACATCCCCCATCAAATATTCCTTTTTTGGCACTTGGTGCATGGATCTTGGCCGTGGGTTGGTTTGGCTTCAACGTGATGAGCGCCCAAACCATGGACAAGATTTCGGGCTTGGTGGCTGTGAACTCATTGATGGCCATGGTGGGAGGGACCCTTGCTACATGTTTAATTGGCAAAAACGATCCTGGTTTTGTTCACAATGGACCGTTGGCCGGATTGGTGGCCGTTTGTGCTGGCTCTGACGTGATGCACCCTGTCGGAGCTTTGGTGGTGGGTTGTATCGCTGGCGCTATTTTTGTTTACATGTTTACTCTGACTCAAAACAAATGGCGCATCGATGATGTTTTAGGGGTTTGGCCACTACACGGTTTATGTGGAACTTGGGGCGGCATTGCTGCGGGCATCTTTGGCTCCAAGGCTCTGGGCGGTTTGGGTGATATTGGCCTTTTGTCTCAGTTCATTGGCACTTCATTGGGAGTGATTTGGGGACTTGTGATGGGCTTTGTGATCTATGGTGTGCTCAAAACAGTAACTGGAATTAGGTTGGATCCAGAGGAGGAGTTTGAAGGAGCCGATTTGTCCATTCACAAAATCAGTGCAACATCCAACAATGACATGAATTGGTGAACTTTGATCACTGCGAAGCTTATTCTTAAACTGTCATATCAGTAAAGTAAAATGGCTTGATACAACCATAAACCAAACACCCATCACCTTGGCTCAACATCAATACGACCCGAAAACCATACTTCTTCATTGGTTGAGTGCGATTGCAATCGTTTTATTGTGGGTACTTGGTCAAGGGATTGATATGGTCCCCTCTGGTTTTTACAAAATCAACGTCAGAAGTGTCCACATCTGTTTGGGATCTTTGTTCTTTTTTGTGATGATTTATCGCTTTTATTGGCGAATGCAAGTCAAAAATCAAGGGGAAGCTTTGGTCGAGGTCTCAATGGATTGGTCTGAAAAATTCAAATTGACCTTTCATTATTTACTTTATTTATTGGCCCTTTTGACCTTGATTTTGGGACTTGTTGCCGTTTGGTATCGAGGAGTCAACATGTTTGACCTCTTTAGAATACCCGGGGTCGATGTCAACAATAAATATCTTCGTCGTTTGCTTGTGACCATTCATGCTTATTTGGCCAACGGATTGATGATTGCCGCTGGTCTTCACCTTTTGGTTGCTCTTTGGCATCACTATGTGCGAAAAGATGATGTCTTGATCAACATGCTTCCCAAGGCTGTCGCAATCGACTTAACTGTTGATCAATGAATTTCTCATCCTTGCGCTGATTTGAGTCAGTCAAGATTATTCAAGTAATACCCTTTGGAGTCGAATCATCTTTTGTGTGGTTATAACGCAGGTATGAAGCCCTGATACTCATCAAATTACAGGGCTCAATATGGGATACATTATTTCTTTCTTTTTAGGTGTATTTGTAGCAACGGTTGGAGTTGCAAATGCTGCTGTGATGATCGATACAGTTGTTCACAAAGCCCAAGATTACATATTGAAAGAAACCCAGGATCTCAAGGCCTCAGGTGTTGATGGCATCTAAGCAAAAATTCAGCAACTTGGGCACAAAGTGGCTCAGCTGAAATTGATTTGAGTTTTTCCACCACTCTTCATTGCTAAGATCACTTAGATTAAAAACTGTTCCAGCATACAACAGAGCAATAAAACCGGTTAAGAACCCCATCACTGCACCAGCAACATGATGAGCGGGCACATCTTTGGCACTTACAAAGATGATTTTGTGAAATCTACGAAAGTAAATGAAGCTCAATAGAACCAGTAATGTTGAGAGTATCAGCCGTACGATTTTTCTGTAAGGAATATCCACGTCCATCAGAAAAAGTGGTTCGAAATGGTCGCCAGTGATTCGCAAGCAAATTCCATATAGAACCACGAGCAAAAGTAAATAAAAACCTTGAGTTGCCCATCCTCTCCAAGCACCGTATGCCGTTGAGCAGATGATGATTAAAAAGCAGAAAAGATCGATAGTAATCATGCAGACCAACTCTTTGGGTAATTTTTTTCATAGGGGCGTTGCTCCCTTTGAGATGGTTTTCGATC
>CAIPII010000152.1 GCA_903865035.1 uncultured Burkholderiales bacterium
CACTCCAGCGGTGGGCTCATCGAGCACGATCACGGGTGGCTTGTGCACCAAAGCTTGAGCGACCAAGACGCGTCGCTTCATGCCACCAGACAACTGCCTCATGTTGTTGTTGGCTTTGTCGGCCAGGCCCAAGCTCTCGAGCAACTCATCGATCCAAGCGTCGTTTTTGGTGATGCCGAAATAACCCGATTGAAAGGTCAGGGCTTCACGCACGGTGAAAAAAGGATCGAACACCAACTCTTGGGGCACGACACCCAATTGCCGTCTGGCATTGGCGCTGTCGCCTTGCACATCGTGACCCAAAACCTGTATGCGACCACTCGTGGGCTTGGCAAGTCCAGAGAGCAAACTGATGAGCGTGGTCTTGCCCGCGCCGTTTGGCCCCAACAGTCCAAAGAACTCGCCTTGCTCGATTTGAAAACTCACGTTTTGAAGGGCCTCGAAAGGTCCCTTGGCCGTGTGATAGGTTTTGCAAATGCCTTCAATCGAGATGGCAGATCGCCCACTCCATTGGGGGTTTTGCACAAGAGAAGGTTCAGCAGCGCTGGTTTGGGGTGTGGGATTCATAAGAGGGTAGATTTTACGCCTGAGGGGGGTAATTTGCCTAAAACAGGGGTGTTTTAATTTTTTTCATGGGCCCATTCGTTTTGGGCCACCCCTTTGAGCCAAGCCTCAGTGGCTGGGTCGGATCAAAAAGTCAGCCACCCCATAGACCTTGACCAAGCTCAAAAGCGCATCACTTGGCTCATCGATCACCAACTCTCTTCCCTGATCGAGGGCTTGTCGCTTGAGCTCCAAGAGCACTGCCAGGGCGCTGGAATCGAATTGGCTCAAGGCTTTTGCATTCAAATGAATGGGGCCTTGTGAAGGGGTGTTCCCATTCCCGAGAGCTTGCAGGAATCCATCCAAGCACTCGCGTGCTTGGCTGTGCGTCAAGATGGAGGGCAGGGCCAAAGTGATCATGAGGGCTTATTTTTTGGCGCTTTGGGTGTTGCCGTTGCTTTGGTTGCGCTCGGTGAGCGTCGCAATCAAACCATCGATGCCTTTGGCATTGATCTCTTGGGAGAACT
This sequence comes from uncultured Burkholderiales bacterium, assembly GCA_903865035.1. Taxonomy (GTDB): domain Bacteria; phylum Pseudomonadota; class Gammaproteobacteria; order Burkholderiales; family Burkholderiaceae_C; genus Limnohabitans. The sequence continues at coordinate 1,071 of CAIPII010000152.1, forward strand.
GAGTGCGATAGGTGTCCACCAACCAAACGCCCAAGACGTTCAAGTTGTAGATCTTCCAGCCCATGCCAACACCTGGGGTTTTCTCAAGTCTGTAGTCGAGTTGAATGGGCTCGCCGCCTCCTTTGACCTCGGTTTTGACCAAAACTTCTTTGTCTTGGGGGTCAGACCTCAAGGGCTTGACCGTCACGGTTTGGTCCCTGATCTGGGTCAATGCACCCGAGTAGGTGTGCATCAACAAAATCTTGAATTGCTCTTGAAGCTTTGCTTTTTGTTCATCCGTGGCACTCCTCCACTGAGGCCCCACCGCAGAGGCCGTCATCCTTTGGAAATTCACATTGGGGAGCACTTGGGTGTCCACCACTTGGCGAATGCGCTCGGGGTCTCCGCTTTTGAGGTTCTTGTCAGTTTTGACCGACACCAAGAGCGAATTGCAAAGGGTTTTGATGAATTCATCTGGCGCCAAGTCTGCAGCGTGTGCAAAGGGCGCAAAAAGAAGCGCCAGCGCCACACCCAAAGCGGCAAGAGTCTTGCCGGATTTCATCTCCAAGTGATTGATCGTAGAAATCATCAAATTCATTTTTTCTCTCATCCTCAAATGTCTGTTCACCGATTCATCAACCCTGCTCATCACTGACTGAGGTCTGGGTCGTCCTCTTCGGGGGGATCTCCATCGAAGACCTCGGAGCGCCTTTTTTGCAAAAACACGTCTCTCACAAAACTGTAGCGATCCAAAGCCACTTCGTTGAGCTGGTCTCCCAAATCCAAATACTTCGCACGCTTGTCCACCAAATTGAGGGCCGTCAATTCATACCGGTTTTCTGCAGGCCTCACGCGCGAAACAGGACTTGTTTTCAAGTCCAGCGCCATGGCACCTGTGTCTCTCAAAGTGGACGGGCCCAAGAGGGGCAGCACCAAATAGGGTCCTGAGCCCATGCCCCAATACCCCAAAGTCTGGCCAAAGTCCTCGGGGTGTTTGTTCAATTCCATTTTAGTGGCCCAATCGATCACGCCACCCAAGCCCAAAATGGTGTTCACCCCGACCCGGGCCAAACTCTCTGCGGTGCTGGCGGGCTTGAGTTGCAAGGCGTTGTTGACGGTGGACCACATGTCGCTCAAATTGCCAAAGAAGTTTCTGACCCCCGTTTGAACCAAATCAGGTGTTACTTTGACATAGGTTTGCGCAATGGGTTTGGTGATGGATTGGTCCAGTCGATCGTTGAATTCAAAAACCGAGCGGTTGAAGGACTCAAAGGGATCTTTGGGATTGACTGTTGTGGATTGAGTTTGAGCTTGAATTTGCGATGGGGCTTGCGCATGCGCAGTTGAGACGCCAATCAAGACACTCAAGACACCAGCCAAAACGAGTGCAAGCCTCTTTCTAGAAAGAGTTGTGGGAAAGCGAAGAGCGGCTTGCATGGCGTTGGTGTTGAAGAAGTTGAATTTGAAGAAAAGTCTTTGAAGTGCGAGCGTGGCCTCAAGGCTTGCTGGGCGCGTCTGAGGCTTTGTTGTAGAGGAATTGACTGATCAAGTTCTCAAGCACCACGGCAGACTGGGTTGCTTGAATTTTGTCGCCCGCAACCAAGTTTTGAGCATCCGATCCGGCCTCAATCCCAATGTACTGTTCGCCCAAGAGACCACTCGTCAAAATCTTCAAAGAGCTGTCCTTGGGAAACGCAAAGCGCTCATCCAAGGCCAAGTCCACTTTGGCTTGAAAGGTCTTGTCGTCAAAGGTGATGGACTCCACACGGCCCACGACCACACCCGCGCTCTTGACCGCAGCTTGTCGCTTGAGTCCACCGATGTTGTCAAAGTTGGCGCTCACGTGATAGGTCTTTTGCCAGTTCAGACTGAGCAAATTGGCCGACTGCAAGCTCAGGAACAAAACCGCCACGAGCCCCACCAAGACAAAGAGACCCACCCAAATGTCGTTCTTAGATTTACCCATTTGCTCTATAACCCCATTAAATGCTGAACATGAGTGCAGTGAGCACGAAATCGAGTGCCAACACAGCCAAGGATGCCATCACCACCGTTTTGGTGGTGGCCTTTGAAACGCCCTCTGGTGTGGGCTGTGCTTCGTTGCCTTGGTACAAGGCCACGAAGGTGACGGTGAACGCAAACACAATGCTTTTGATGACGCCGTTGCCCACATCGGCCCAAACGTCCACGCCGCCTTGCATTTGTCCCCAAAACGAACCCGAATCCACACCAATCATCACCACACCCACGATCCATCCGCCCACAATCCCCAATGCACTGAAGACGGCAGAGAGGATGGGAAGAGCAATCACGCCGCCCCAAAACCTGGGCGCCAAAATGCGCTGCACGGGATCCACCGCCATCATGTCCATGGCGCTCAATTGTTCTCCAGCCTTCATGAGACCGATCTCCGCGGTGAGTGAGGTGCCAGCTCTTCCTGCAAAGAGCAAAGCCGAGACCACTGGTCCCAACTCACGCACCAAACTCAGCGCCACGAGCAGCCCCAATGCAGAGGATGAGCCATAGCGCTGCAAGGTGTAATAACCCTGAAGACCCAAAACAAAACCCACAAAGAGGCCTGAGACCGAAATGATGGCCAAAGAATAATTGCCCAAGAAATGAATTTGATCGCGAACCAAATTGGAGCGGCGCACATTGCTCCAAAAACTCATGATCAAGACCGCAAAGAGCCGCGCCGCATGCCCCATGGCTTTGAGCTCGGACTTGGTCCATTGCCCCAGGCGCTCAAGCATTGATAGAAACTTTTGCATCACATCTGTCCCCGAGCTGATGGGCTTTGAGCAGCGTGCCGGGTCCTGGGACCAAACTCGTCTTGCAAGCTCAGAGCCGGATAGTGAAAACGCACGGGACCCTCGGGTGAGGCGCTCACAAACTGGTGCACGAGTGGATCGGTGCTTTGTCTCACCTCGCTTGGTGTGCCACAGGCCGCCACTCGTCCATTGGCCAAGATGATGACTTGGTCCGCGATGTGAAAGGTCTCATCCAAATCGTGCGAGACGATGATGCTCGTGAGCCCCAAGGCGTCATTGAGCTCACGGATGAGTCTTGCTGCAGTACCCAGAGAAATGGGATCGAGTCCCGCAAAGGGCTCGTCGTACATGACGAGTTGTGGGTCCAGGGCAATGGCACGCGC
>CAIPII010000153.1 GCA_903865035.1 uncultured Burkholderiales bacterium
CATCCACATGCCCGATCGCCAATACTGAAGCGCTTGATCTGCCTGAGCTCCTAAAAGGCTCAGGCCACTCTCATGGGCTTCAGTAGGCGTAGACGCCATGGCCCGATTTGCGACCCAAACGACCCGCTGCCACCATTTCTCGCAGGAGTGGTGCTGCGCGGTATTTGCTGTCTGCGAACTGTGTGAAGTAAACCTCCATCACGGCCAAGCAAACGTCTAGACCCACCAAATCTGCCAGGGCCAATGGGCCAATGGGGTGGTTGCAACCCAACTTCATGCCAATGTCGATGTCTTCCGCCGAGGCCAAACCCTCGCCCAAGACAAAGAAGGCTTCGTTGATCATGGGCACCAAAATGCGATTGACCACAAAGCCGGGTGCGTTTTTAACGGTGATGGGTGTCTTGCCCAAAGTTTTGGCCAAATCGTGAACGACTTGGTGAGTGGCGTCACTGGTTTGGAGTCCCCGAATCACTTCGACCAATGCCATCATGGGCACGGGGTTGAAGAAGTGCATGCCGATGAAGCGGTCAGCCCTTTGGGTGACTTGGGCGAGTTGGGTGATGGAGATGGAGGAGGTGTTGGAGGCCAAAATGGCATTGGCCTTCAAGTGGGGCTCCAACAGGTTCAGAATTTTGATTTTGAGCGCCAAATTCTCGGTGGCGGCCTCAATCACCAAGTCTGCTGCCTCAAAGGCTTCGTATTGGGTGCTGGTGGTGATGTGAGACAGGGCCTCGTTCATTTGGTCTTGGGTGAGCTTTTCTTTTGAGACCAAGCGCTCGAGGCTTTGGCGAATGGCCTTGAGGCCGCGTTGATTGGCCTCTTCGCTGATGTCAACCATGACGGCTTTGATGCCCGAGACGGCGCAAGCTTGAGCAATGCCGCTGCCCATGGTGCCCGAGCCCACGATGCCAACACAGGCAATGTGAGAAAGAGGGGTGTGGGGGGTGGTAGGGGTGACGCTTGGGCTAGTCATGGGGTGGGTACCTTTTGAGTGGCTGGGTTCATGGGTTTGAGCAGATTTAAGCTCAAGTTTCATTGTATGCCCAAGCCTTTGAGAGAATGTGAAAAATCTTTGGCTCAGCTCGGCCAGGACTCTGGTCATTGGTGCACCAGAGTGGGACAATGGTTGGATCAGTCCCTGAGTTCAATTCTGCGATAATCTTCAAATTGATTAAAGTTGAATGCCTTTCACGATTTCTATGACACTTGAGAACGCCTCTCCCAAGCACATTGCCATCATCATGGATGGCAATGGGCGTTGGTCGAAAAAAAGACTCATGCCTCGCAACATCGGTCATTTGATGGGGGCTTCCAATTTGAGAAAGGTCGTCAAAGCGTGTGTGAACCATTCGGTCAAGCACTTGACGGTGTTTGCTTTCAGCACAGAGAACTGGAAAAGACCCCCTGAGGAGGTGGCCATCCTCTTTGACTTGTTCGTGCGCTATTTGAAGACCGAGATCCAAGAGCTCCAAGACCAGGGCATAAGGCTTCGGGTCATCGGAGACCAGTCAGCTTTCCCCAAAGAGCTCAAAGACCAAATCGACTTTGCGTGCAAAGCAACCGAGCGTGGCACCAAACTCGATCTCACGGTTGCGATCAATTACGGC
>CAIPII010000154.1 GCA_903865035.1 uncultured Burkholderiales bacterium
AGCCCTCTAATAAAGTGAGTGGACAAGGGGTGCCTTTGGCGCAAGCTGCGACTGGGGACGCAAGTGCGAGCGCCAAGGATGTGATGGCCAAAGATGCGAATGCAGCACCTACCATGAACGCCTCGCAACTCATGAACCAAAAGATGGTGATGAATCACTTGGCCATGAGTTCCATGATGAACGCCATGTCTGGGGGTGCAATGGGCGCCAACTCAATGGGAAATCAGAACATGGGCGGATTGCAAACCCCCATGCAAGGCGCACTTCAAGGGGCCTTTGGGACCACGCTTGGCGGCACTGGTGGACTCACACCACCACTGCCTTTCAACGCACAAACCGCGTCCAACCCCGATTTGAATCAAAACCCCTTGACCACGAGTGCAGCTGCCCAGATTCAGTTGTTGACCCGTTTGAATGGTTCGGCCTATCCGGTTTTGCAAAAGACCTTGGACCGGGCTGTGGACAAGGGCTATATTCCAGCACAAGACAAGCAAGCGGTGAACGACAAGATTTTGCGTTTGTCTCAGCAATACAAGTTCTCGCCCGATGATTTTGCAAAAGTGGCCTTGATGGAGAGCGATGGCTTGAACCCCAAGTCCAGCAACAACCGTTGTCACGGCATCATTCAATTCTGCGATGGATCGGACCGAGGAGCCGCGAGTGCTGGTTTTGGTTCCAATCCAAAAGCGATTTTGGGACAAAGCGTTTTGCAGCAGCTCGATTTGGTCTCCAAATACTTTGATCAAACGGGTCTCAAGAGCAGTGGCCCAGTGCACTTGGATGATTTGTATTTGACGGTGCTGACACCTGCAGCCAAGAGCGAGAAACGAATCGATGTGGGTCTGCCGATTTCAGGGCCACAAGCGAATTATTTACACGTGAACCGAGACACGACGGCGCCCATCACCCGGGAGTCGATCATGGACGGTTTGCATCAAAACGCCATCGATAAATTGGGATTGGACAACAAGTCCATCAATGCGATGAGAAACAATGGCACTCCACCCTCTGGCAACCAGGCCATGCGCAGCAACCCCTTGCTCGCAAGTGCCCAAGCGGCGACTTTGGATCCCAAAGCACGCGCGGCCGAGTTGGGCAGTGCCAACACGACACGAAATGGCTTGCCTAGGGGCAACCCGTATGCGAGCACACAGAATGTTCCCGATTGGGGTCCGTTCAATTCACCCATCTCTCCTAGCAGCGCTGCGCGCTGATTGAGAGCCAGAGATGGGGTTTTGTTGAGCTGAAGTTTTTAAAAAACTTTGGCTGAGATGGTTTGAAAAGTGGCAATGCTTTGCCGCCTGTGTACACGCACGTGCCTACCTTTTGTCAAATTGAGTCCTAATGGATTCATTTGCTGTCAAAACTCCGAGTGGCACACCTTTTGCAATATCGTCCTGCGAACCTCTAACTTGAGGCTTGGGTGTCGAGAAAACCGACAAATTGTAAAAAGGTGAATTCCATGGCGATGAACATATTCAACGATGCATTTGGCATACACGAGCGGGCTCTGCAAGTGAGAAGCCAACGCTTGGACGTGCTTGCCAAGAACATTGCCAATGCCGACACCCCCAACTACAAAGCCCAAGACGTTGACTTCAAAGCCATGCTGCAGGAGTCTAAAAAAGAATACATGACGGCAACGAACGACAAGCATTTTGCGGGCATTGAAGAGGGACCTGACAACGGCATGCGTTACAGGATTCCGTTCAACAACTCGTTTGATGGCAACACAGTAGAGATCAGTGTGGAGCAAGCTCAATTTGGTAAGGCCGCAGGCGACTACCAAGCGACTTTGCAATTTCTGCAAGACAGAATCGGGGGCATTCGAAAAGCCCTCAAAGGAGAGTAATCGATGATGAACACCATTGACAGCGTGTTTGGCATTGCGGGCACCGCCCTCAATTCACAGCTCGTTCGCATGAACACCACCGCGTCCAACTTGGCCAATGCGGCCACTGTGGCCAGCTCCGAAAAAGATGCCTTCAGGGCCAAGCGCCCCGTGTTCAAAGCCCTTCTTGATGAGGCGAGCACCAATGCTGCTTTCCCAACCGAAGGGGGAGTGAAGGTGGATCACATTGCCGATGATCCCACTCCCATTCGAAGCCTCTACGACCCATCAAATCCCGCAGCAGACAAGGACGGCATGGTCTATTTGTCCAACGTGAATGAAATGCAAGAAATGGTGGAGATGATGTCCGCATCCCGCTCCTATCAAAACAATGTGGAGGTGGTCAACACCGCCAAGCAATTGATGTCCAGAACACTTGATTTAACCAAAGCTTGATCTTGAAGCTTTCAACCCAGTTTAGGAAACCCAAATGACCACCACTTCCAGCACCGGTACAGCAGGATCCACATCCTCTTTGCCACCTTTGCCCAACGGCATCATGCGCTTGAGTGACTACCAAGCGCAGCAAAAGGCGGCAGCAGCCAAAACCACCACGCAAATGGGGGAGGGCTCGTTCATGACACTCTTTACCGCTCAATTGAAGAACCAAGATCCTACGGACCCCGTCAAGAACGAGGCCTTTGTGGCCGAGTTGGCGCAGTTCTCTCAGTTGGAAGCGACCACGTCCATGCAAACGAGTTTGCAAACGATGGTGAAAAATCAACAACAGTCCTCCATGACCACGGCAAGCAGTTTGATTGGCAAAGCGGTTGGCATTCCCAATGGGTCTGCGGTGCTGAGCGGGGGCAAGCCCGTGAATGCGCTTGTCAATTTGCCAGCCGGTGCCGATGGCGTTCAGATCCAAGTCGTCGACAGCACAGGCACAACAGTCAAAACCATGACCTATGGCTCACAGTTGCCAGGCTCCATGGGTGTGAGTTGGGATGGGACAACCGATGCGGGTGACGCTGCGCCTGATGGCACCTACAACTTTGCGATCACGGGCACGAGCGGCGGCAAAAACATCACGCCTTCGTGGAACACGATGGCCACCATCACCAGTGCCACGACCTCAACAGATGGATCGAACTCTTGGTTGCTGGGATATGGAAACGGCAAAACTGTGCCGTTGACAAGCGTGCAACAGATCACGAATTGATATTTTTTTGGATGGTTTGGTTTTAAACCACGGGTAACTTATTTTTAATCGGAGCTCAACATGGCCTTTTTTACATCCCTCACCGGTATCAATGCAGCGACGGCTGCCATGGGTGTGACCAGCAACAACATTGCCAACGCGGGCACCACGGGCTTTAAGAAGTCGTCTGCTGAATTTGGTGACATTTTTGCGACCTCTCCCTTGCAAAAAGCCAGTACCACCATCGGTCAGGGTGTGTCTTTGAAAGACGTGTCCTTGAACTTCGGTCAAGGTAACGTGAGCGTGTCCTCGAACACGTTGGACATGGCGATCTCTGGCAGTGGATTCTTTCCCTTGCTCTCCAATGACGGATTGCAAAAGGTGTACACCAGGGACGGAACCTTTGTGATGAACGACCAAAACAACGTGGTCAACGCTTCAGGTGAAAAATTGCTCGCAGCCTCCGTGGATAGTACGGGTAAGGCCGATACGTCCAACATGAATCCCTTGACCATTCCCCAGCAAACCACGGGTCAGGCCAAAGAGACAACTGCCGTGTCCTTGGGTTTGAACTTGCCAGCCAATGCGGACGTGATCACTGGCGCTTTCAACCGAAACGACCCCAAGACCTACAACTATTCAACCGCTGTGACCGTTTACGATAAATCAGGTAACGGCTACTTGGCAACGGTTTACTACGCCAAAACACAAAACGCTTCACAAAGCGCACCAACCAACAGGTGGCAGACCTATGTGTATGTGGGTGACACCTTGGTCAAGCCCGCTTTGCAGCAAGCTTTGGATCCCGCAACCGGTCAACCCGAGTACGTGAACAAGTACGGTCAATTGGCGCCTTTGTCTCAAGTGTCCGATCAGTTGGTCAACAAAAAGACAGAAATGTTTGCCTTGACCGATTTGACCGACACCCGTACTTCGGCACCCGCTTCAGTGACAGCTGGTTTGGCGCCAAACTTGTCTTCTTTGACGCCCGTTGACTTCAGCAAATACACGCCTGCTCAGTTGCAAAACTTGTTTCAAATCAGCTTGGACGGCTCTCCAGCGCAAAGCATCGGTTTGGAGAATTTGGCGGGTTCGGCCAATAAATTGGACGGTAACCAAATCGCTGCTGAACTGACCAACGTGATCAATGCCAAATTTGGAAATCAAAAGTTTTGGAACTTCACGGGTGCC
>CAIPII010000155.1 GCA_903865035.1 uncultured Burkholderiales bacterium
GGGTCAGAACATGTTGGTGGCTTTCATGCCTTGGAATGGATACAACTTCGAAGACTCGATTTTGATCTCCGAGCGCGTGGTGGCCGAAGACCGTTACACCTCCATTCACATTGAAGAGTTGGTGGTCATGGCGCGTGACACCAAGTTGGGTGCTGAAGAGATCACTCGAGACATCCCCAATTTGTCTGAAACACAACTCAACCGTTTGGACGAGTCTGGCATCATCTACGTGGGCGCAGAGGTTCAGCCTGGCGACACCTTGGTGGGTAAAGTCACACCCAAGGGAGAGACCACGCTGACACCAGAAGAGAAGCTTTTGAGAGCCATCTTCGGTGAAAAAGCCAGTGACGTCAAAGACACCTCTTTGAGGGTGGACCAAGGCTCACAAGGTACGGTGATCGACGTTCAGGTCTTCACCCGCGAAGGCATTCAGCGCGACAAGCGCGCTCAGCAAATCATTGACGACGAGTTGAAGCGTTTCCGCTTGGACTTGAACGATCAGTTGCGCATTGTGGAAGCCGATGCATTTGACCGTATTGCCAAGTTGTTGACTGGCAAAGTGGCCAACGGCGGCCCACACAAATTGGCCAAAGGCACGAAGATCGACAAAGCGTATTTGGACTCTGTGGAGAAATTCCACTGGTTTGACATTCGCCCAGCAGACGAGGACGTGGCTTCTCAATTGGAGAGCATCAAAAACGCTTTGGCGCAAACACGCCACAGCTTTGACATGATGTTTGAAGAGAAGCGCAAGAAATTGACACAAGGCGACGAGTTGCCAGCGGGTGTTTTGAAGATGGTCAAGGTTTACTTGGCTGTGAAGAGAAAACTCCAGCCTGGTGACAAGATGGCCGGTCGTCACGGCAACAAGGGTGTGGTCTCCAAGATCGTGCCCGTGGAGGACATGCCTTACATGGCAGACGGCACGCCTTGCGACATCGTGTTGAACCCACTGGGTGTTCCATCACGCATGAACGTGGGTCAGGTGTTGGAAGTTCACTTGGGCTGGGCAGCCAAGGGCATTGGACAGCGCATTGGAGACATGCTCCAAGCCGAGGCCAAAGCCACTGAGATTCGCCAGTACATGGAGACCTTGTACAACACGACGGGTCACAAAGAGAACTTGAAGGACTTGTCTGACCAAGAGGTCAAAGACATGGCGCATCACTTGAGCACCGGTATTCCTTTTGCGACACCCGTTTTTGATGGGGCGAGCGAAGAGGACATCAGGGCCATGTTGAAGTTGGCCTATCCCGATGCAGTTGCATTGGCAAAGGGACTCACACCCACACGCACCCAAGCACATTTGTTTGATGGTCGCACGGGGGATGCGTTTGAGAGGCCCACCACGATTGGTTACATGCACGTTTTGAAGTTGCACCATTTGGTCGACGACAAGATGCATGCACGTTCAACAGGTCCATACAGTTTGGTCACACAACAGCCTTTGGGCGGAAAAGCCCAGTTTGGTGGACAGCGTTTTGGCGAGATGGAGGTGTGGGCTTTGGAAGCTTACGGTGCCTCCTACACCTTGCAAGAAATGCTCACCGTCAAATCCGACGACGTTCAAGGTCGCACCAAGGTGTACGAGAACATTGTCAAAGGTGAACACGCGATCGAGGCGGGCATGCCCGAGTCGTTCAATGTGCTCGTCAAAGAGATTCGTTCGCTCGGTATCGACATCGAGCTCGAGCGTTCTTAAGGTTCAGCAGGCTCATACAAAGGATTTAAATCATGAAATCTCTCCTCGACCTGTTCAAACAGTTCACCCCCGATGAGCATTTTGATGCCATCAAAATCGGCATTGCTTCACCTGAGAAGATCCGTTCATGGTCTTTTGGCGAAGTCAAAAAGCCAGAGACCATCAACTACAGAACCTTCAAGCCTGAGCGCGACGGTTTGTTTTGCGCCAAGATCTTTGGCCCCATCAAGGACTACGAATGTTTGTGCGGCAAGTACAAGCGCTTGAAGCACCGCGGTGTAATCTGCGAGAAGTGCGGCGTTGAAGTCACACAGACCAAAGTTCGTCGCGACCGCATGGGTCACATCGATTTGGCAGCACCTTGTGCTCACATTTGGTTCTTGAAGTCACTCCCAAGCCGTTTGGGTTTGGTGCTCGACATGACCCTCAGAGACATCGAGCGCGTGCTTTATTTTGAAGCCTATGTGGTGACCGATCCTGGCATGACGCCTTTGAAGAAATTCAGCATCATGTCCGAGGACGATTACGACGCCAAGCGTCAAGAGTTTGGTGACGAGTTCATCGCCAAGATGGGTGCTGAGGGCATTCGCGATTTGCTCGAAGCCATGGACTTGGATGTTGAAATCGAGCGCTTGCGTGGTGACTTGACGGGTTCCGAGGTCAAGGTCAAGAAAAACGCCAAGCGTTTGAAGGTCATGGAAGCGTTCAAGAAATCAGGCTTGAAGCCTGAGTGGATGGTCTTGTCTGTGTTGCCCGTGTTGCCTCCCGATTTGCGCCCCTTGGTGCCATTGGATGGCGGACGCTTTGCGACTTCTGACTTGAACGACCTCTATCGCCGTGTGATCAACAGGAACTCACGTTTGCGTCGTTTGTTGGAACTGAAAGCGCCTGAGATCATTGCTCGCAATGAAAAGCGCATGTTGCAAGAAGCGGTGGATTCGCTCCTGGACAACGGACGCCGTGGCAAGGCCATGACCGGTGCCAACAAGCGTGCCCTCAAGTCTTTGGCCGACATGATCAAAGGCAAGAGCGGTCGTTTCCGTCAAAACTTGTTGGGCAAGCGCGTGGACTACTCTGGTCGTTCCGTGATCACTGTGGGTCCAACTTTAAAGTTGCACCAATGCGGTTTGCCCAAATTGATGGCTTTGGAACTCTTCAAGCCCTTCATCTTCTCAAGACTTGAAGCGATGGGCATTGCGACCACCATCAAGGCTGCTAAAAAGGAAGTTGAGAGTGGTTCAGCAGTCGTGTGGGACATCTTGGAAGAGGTGATCAAAGAGCATCCCGTGATGCTCAACCGTGCGCCTACTTTGCACCGCTTGGGTATTCAAGCCTTTGAGCCCATTTTGATTGAAGGCAAAGCGATCCAGTTGCACCCCTTGGTGTGTTCTGCGTTCAACGCTGACTTTGACGGCGACCAAATGGCCGTTCACGTCCCCTTGTCGGTTGA
>CAIPII010000156.1 GCA_903865035.1 uncultured Burkholderiales bacterium
CATCGCTGCTTTGGCCTTCCAAATTTGGCCTCAAAACGCTTTTTCAAGCGACTGGCAAGCCATGGGTCTGATGGAGTTGGGCATTTACTACATCGACACCGATAGCATTCACAAGGTCTCAGACTCACCACTCGAGGTCGAGGTCTGGACCATGCTCGACTACCGGGATCCCCAAACCAACGCCCATGGACAGGTTTACCGCTCAACCCGCGCGCTGATGGCGATCAACTGCCGAGACAAAACCATCAAAACCCTCTCCCTGTCTTGGCACTCCGGTAACAAAATGAGTGGCAACACTTTGGGTAGCGAGGGTGTGATGGGTCAGTGGCAACCCATTCCTCCTGACACACCTGTCGTCAAGATTCAAAGGTCGGTGTGTGGGCACTACTGAGGGGTTTAACTCCAGGCTTTTTCTAAAAGGTCTCATTCAAGACGCCTTGGATGGCCAAAAAACCGGGGGACTCACCTGGCACGCCACGGCATGGCTTGCGCAAAAGAGATGGATCAACACGAAGGACTCCATTGAGAAGTTCTTGCTCAAATCTCCCACCCGCGCTCACCGTAAATTGATCTTGGTTGGAGGGAGTGCCGGCTGGATGATGTCCTCCAAGTGGCTCTCTCAATTCGAACACATTGAGCTCATCGACATCGATCCCTTGGCGCCTTTTTTGTTCAGGATCCGCCACCAAGACGTGTTCAAAGGCGGCAGCGTTCGCTTTCACTTTGACAGACGAGACGGTATTTTGGAGTTACCCCAACTCTTGAAGCAGCACCCTGAGGGACTCGTGTGGTTTGACAACGTGCTTGGCCAACAATGCTATCGCTTCAAAGACGAAGAGTGGGTGGAGAGGCAACTCAAATTCATCAAAACCCTGCTCAAAGACAGAAGCTGGGGGAGTGTGCATGACTTGCTCTCAGGCCCAGTGTTGGTGGACAACCCCTTGAGCGATGAAAGGCTCAAAGATCGACTCTCTAAAGTCATCAGTTGGAGCGCAAGTCTCGAACACCCAAGCGAGACAACAGATGCTCAAACTCCCAAGCAAAGCGCAGCCAAGGATTTGGACATGGATGATTTTGACTTGCCCCACTTGATCGACTTGAACGGCCAATCCATGGATTTTCAAAAGGCCTCACAAGCGCTCTTGTCTTGGGTCGATGCGTGTGGCATTTGGCAAGATCACCTGAGCGCCGAGGTGTTTCCACTTGGAATCAAAACCGAGCTCATCGCTTGGCCCTTCAAATCAAAATACTGCCACTGGCTTCAAGCTGGATTTTGCAACCTGTAAAGCTTCAAGCCCCCATGGCCGACTGTGCCATGGCCTTGGTGTTGAAGAGCGTGAGCCCCAAAGCGTCCATTTGCTTTTGCTCTTGTTTTCTTTGGTAGGTTTTGACCGCTTGAAGGTCTTGCTCTTCAAGCGTGCGCATTTTGAGTTTTTCTTGCTGTGCTTGTTGAACCGCTTTATCGGCCAGGGCCAAATTGGCTTTGGCTTGTCCAATGTCGGCGTTCACTCGCTCAATGAGTTGGAGCAACTGCAAAATGAATTGACGAGCGTTGTGTGACTCTGAGACGCTGTGGAGTTCTTGCTCTTTTTCTTTCGCTTTCAAGCTGTACTCGCTGATCATGTTTTGAAGCCTCTCTTTGGAGGACTCCAATTTGTCCAAGCTTTGTTGCATCATTTGCTTTTTTTGCTGCGCCTCTTCCAGCGCTTTTTCAGCCTGTTCGGCAAGCACGCCCCAACATTCTCTGACTTTCATGATCTGACCTCTTTTTGAGTACTGGCTTTATCTGATTCGACGCCACAAGCTAGAACTTGAGCGCTTTAACAAATCCACAAATGAACTACTCCGTTTGCATCATCAGTTGACGCAATTCGCCTCTCGTTTTGTCGTAGTCCTCGCTGATGTTCATGTCTTGCGTCAAGAAGTTCACAATGCGAGCGTGAAGTCGAATGGCTTCGTCAAGCTCTGGATTGGATCCCTTTTGGTAGGCTCCGACTTGAATCAAATCCACGTTTTGTTGGTACAAAGACCACAAGCGCCTGAGCTTGTTGGCTTGCCGCAAGTCATCGCTGTCCAGAAGCGTTTGCATGAGCCTGGATATCGATCCATTCAAATCAATGGCCGGGTAATGAGCTGCATCGGCCAACTTTCTGGAGAGCATGACCTGTCCATCCAAAGAGGCTCTCGCAATGTCCACGATTGGGTCGGATGCATCGTCCCCTTCAGCCAGCACGGTGTAAATCGCCGTGATGGAGCCATGCCCCATGCGCCCAACTCCACCTCGCTCGATCAAATTCGGTAACAGTGCAAACACCGATGGGGGATACCCTTTGGCCGTTGGTGGCTCCCCAATGGCCAAGCCAATTTCCCTTTGCGCGTGCGCGACACGCGTCAAGCTGTCGCACAAAAGCAGCACGTTTTGTCCTTGATCTCTGAAGTATTCAGCGATCACATGGGCCATGTGCGTGGCCTTTAACCTCAAAACCGGTGAGACGTTAGCCGGAGCGGCAACCACCACGGATTTGGCCAAGCCCTCTTCACCGAGTGACTCGCTGATGAAGGCCTGAACTTCTCGGCCACGCTCTCCTATGAGACCAATCACCACAATGTCTGCTTTGGTGAAACGGGTGAGCATGCCCAGGAGCACACTTTTTCCCACACCTGAACCTGCGACCAAACCAATGCGCTGTCCACGACCCAAAGTGAGCACGCCATTGATGGCTTTCACACCCACATCCAAGACTTCCTTGATCGGACCTCTCTCCATGGGGTTCAAAGGTCGGCCCATCAAGGCCAAAGTGTCCTTGCATTTGGGAGCGGGCTTACCGTCCAGTGGCATTCCGCGTCCATCAATCACTCGACCCAAAAGCTCTGGCCCCAAACACACTTGGGATGAGTGACTCACCACACGGACCATGTCACCTGGACCCACGCCCACGGGATCGCTAAAGGGCATTAAAAAGAGGGTCTTGTCGTTGAACCCCACGACTTCGGCTTCGATGCGGTGGCCTTGTTGGCCCAAGACCTCGCAGCATGCTCCCAATGGTGCCATGATGCCTTTGGTCTCAAGGGTCATGCCCACCAAGCGCACCAAGGTGCCAGTCTTTTGGGGCTGTGGAGCCCTGAGCCTAGAGATGCAGGTGTTGACCTCGGCATCGAAATCGAGGATGTCGGTGTTCATGTTTTAGCCTTGGATCATTTTTTTGAGCACACCAGACACTCGGCCCTGCTCTTGCTGAACGATCATCCTCACAAGCATCAGCTTGTCCTCGTAACTGTTGGCGTTCAAAAGCTCTTGAGGGATGGCTTGTTGTTTCTTTTTCTTCTTCTCAGCGGCCATTTGCGCCTTGATGCTGTCCATGCCTGAGCTCTCTTCTTCCTCTTCTTGTGCTGCAGAGGACTCATCCAAACTTGCAACCTCGGTGCTGCTCGATTGTTCAGGCGTTTTTGCTTCTGTGCTTGCCGCTTGATCGGCAGCAGCCAAATCTTGAACTGCTTCGCTTTGTTGGGCTTCGGCCACCTCTGCACTTGGAGCATCCTCTTGAGGAGCCACTTCTGGAGCAGGCAAAGCGGGGACAGGAGGCTTGGAGAGATCCGGCAATTCAAGATTGGGATTCGATGCCATCATCTCTGCATACTCAGGGTTGTCGTAATAGTGAAGCCCGTGGTTGTTTCTCCAAGCCGCAAAGGCCGAGTTCACAGAGCTTTGTGCCGCGTCCTCAATCTCCAATTGATTGACTTCCTTGCGACTCAAAGCCACCAACATGGGACGCACGATGAGCATCAAAAATGCAAAGCACATCACGGCTCGCAAAATGGCATTGACCCAATCAATCATTTTCGTTCTCCAAAGTAGGATCAATCAAAACGTCTTGTCTTTGACTGACGTCTTGTATTTCAGTGTCTCGTTGCGCCAAAGGTTGTCTAAAGAACGGTGAGCGTTCCTTCCACTCCTCAGGTTGGCCCAATAAACTGTGGGCCATGGCTTCCAAGCGGTGGGTCACAAAGTCATCCACTTGTGTGTCATCAGAGATCACTCGCACACTGCCAGGCTTTAAGCTGGGAATTCCACGCAATTGAATGTGCTGCGTCATCTCGCCAGCTGTCTCTTCCAAGCGCGCTTTGTCTTGAGGGTTCAATTCAACGGTCACCACACCCACACCGTGGCTGGGTAGCTCATCCAAACAGCGCTGGATCAGCCTCTCAATGGAAGAACCCGATAAATTGAGCTCTGCCAACACCAGTTGTTCAGCAATGTGAAGCGCCAAGCGCTTCATGGGCTCGTAAAAGCGTTGCGAATTCTGGGTGAACTCATCGATTTTGCTGGTCACTTCGGACAAGAGTTGAAGCTCAGAGGCAAGTTTTTTCTCAGACTCTTCCTTCAAAGCGGCAAGCTCAGCTTCTTGTCCCTCTTTGAGTGAGGCCACAGCGTGGTCCAAGCCTTCGACACTCGCCTCAAGGCCAGCTTTTTCTCTCAACCATTCCTTCTCTTTTTCCTGAAACTCAGCCAACTTGACTTCAAGTTCTTGAATTTTTTGAGCGTCTGCAGCACTGCTTTGTGCGGCTGCCTCTGGCTCTTTTAGGTCCAGGTCGCTGGCCTGACCAGTCTCAAGCCCAGACTTTTCAGTGTTCTCAGGATCACTCGAAGCTTGAAGAGATTCTGCCGATTCTGATTCTGCGTCTTGAGGGGCTCTCAAGGCCTCCGCTTCTTGACCTTCTTTGTTTTCTTTTGAGTTCAAAGTCGAACTCAAACCAGCACCATCCTCCAACCCCTCTTCCAACAACTCATCTTCATCCAAGCTTGAATCTGATGGTGGTTTTTTGGGCGCCATGAACTCTGCAATGGC
>CAIPII010000157.1 GCA_903865035.1 uncultured Burkholderiales bacterium
AACCAATGTATTTCAAGGTGTTTCGAAGGAAAACATCGATCAAGAAAACCACCTTTCTCAATCCATGAAAGCCATCAAGCAGCGCGAGTTGAGCTCTAAAATTTTTTATGCCCTCGTTCCCAACACCACCAAACTCATCCAAAATCATTCTTGACTCGAAATGAAAGACGCCAGTGTCGAAATAGCGCTTGAATTCTTGGATGCATGAGTAATTGTGAGAGTGAAAGACTTGCGCTTTTGCCTCGTAGCGCACGGAGTAACCCAACTTCAAAAGTTTGGCTGCGACCAACATGTCCTCACCCAAGATGGTTTTTAGCGGGAAGCCTCCCACTTCCTGCAATGCACGAATTCTGTACATCGCAAAAGAATTAGAACAAAAGGCGGCCTTGATCCCCACCGTCGCTCGGTCTTCATAACGTTTTACCAAGGAATACTCTGGGTAATTGAACAATCGTGCTTGTGCCGCCAATGGCGTGGCTCCAATATGGGGCAATTGTCTTCCGTAAACCAGGGCAATTTGAGGGTCTTCGAAAGCCATCAACAACTCCATAAGGGCGTCATCACGGGCAAAAATAGCGTCTTGAGTCATGAAGAGCGCAAACGCTTGGCCCTCTTTGGCAAAGCCCAATGCATGTTGACGAGTACCACCATGATCAAACTCAGTAGTCTTTATGAACTGAACTTCGAAGCCAGCCTCAAGAGCCAACTTGACGGTGTCGTCACTCGATCCAGAATCAATCACCAAGACATGGAGATCAATCGCTGGATGGGTCTTTTGTTGTTTGACCCCTTCAATGAATCGAGGCCAAAACTCACCCGCATTGAGGGTGGGAACGATCAACAGCACTTGATGCATTGCTCACCTCTCAAACCCAGTTTTTGAACTTTAAAGCCTTGGCGCTCAAGATTGAATACGATTTGAGGGCCAAGGTTTTCGCGGCATTCTGGCAAAAAACTATCACTCTTCCTTCATTGAAGCAGCAATGCGCTTGGTCAACGGATGCAGCAAATAGGTGAGCAAGCTTCGTTCACCCGTTTTGATCAAAACTTCTGCAGGCATTCCGGGTTGAATGACTCGCTTACCCAAGGTTTTGATACCATCTGGTGTGATTTGAATCCTGGCCAAGTAGTAGCTTTGAACACCCATTGGTGTCTGTTCAGCGATCACGTCACTGGATAATGAGAGGAGGGTTGCGTCAAGCACCAATTGAGGTGAGTTGGCAAACGTAGAAAAGCGAACCTCCACGTTTTGACCAGCTTTTACTTTATCAATGATGTGGGGAGGAATCTTTGCATCCACGAGCAAGGACTCACCCATAGGGACGATGTCCATCAGGCGTTGACCTGGAGACACCACGCCACCTACAGATCCAAGGGTGAGACCCACGACTTGACCGTCCACGGGAGATTTGATTTGGGTGCGATCGAGCTCCTCGGTCACAGCTTTGAGTTTTTGCTGATTGGCTTCGACCTCGCGTCTGACATCGGCCAGTTGCTGAGAGACCTCTTTCATGTACTCACCCCTGCGCTGCAATTTTCTCTGCTCCACTTCTGCAATTGATCTTTGCAAGCGGTTCAAATTGCCTTGTAAGTCTGCCATCGTGGAGCGCAGCTCAGACTGTGATTGCTCTAACTGCAAGACTTGGTTTTTAGGTGCGTAACCCGCTTCAGAAAGTTCTTTGATTGACTGAAGCTGTTGGGACTGCAGTTGAGCTTGTGACTTGCGGTTTTGAAGCATCTGTGTGACGCTGTCAAACTGAGCTTTAAGCCCGGAGATGTTTTCCTCAGCTGCTTGCATTTCTGCAGCAAGTGCTGACCTTCTGGATAAAAACAAGATGGTTTGTGACTGCATGTGTTGCTGCACCAATGGATCTGATTTGGCATTGGTGAGATCAGAATGAAATACGATTTGACCCAAACCTTGTTGCTCGGCCAAGAGTCGACTCTCTGCAGCCCTTTGTCCCATGTAGTTTTGACGAATGGCCTCAAAATTGGCTTTGGACACGCCTTCATCGAGTTCCACCAACACTTCGCCAGCTTTCACCAATTGCCCTTCGTGCACCAAAACTTGATGAACCACTCCGCCATTCAAATGCTGAATGGTTTTGCGCTTGGTCTCAATGGCCACTGACGCTTGAGCTGACACACCCTCATCCAAAGGTGCAAAAGCTGACCACAACAAAAAGCCGCCGAATCCGATCACCAGTACCCAAAACCCAAGCTTGATGGGCTTATCGGTATCAATGTGATCTCCCATTGGAGAGATGGTTTGCACATCGGTGATATCCGCTCCACTCACTGGTGTCAATTTACCTTGTCCAATTTTCATCCATTTGTTGCTCATGATGCTTATCCTCTTTGGCCCATGGGCCCAGTTGAAGTCAATGTGGCTTGATCGGCCAATGTTCCAAATTGCGAAATTTCTCCATCTTTCATCACCAACACCCGGTCGGCCACAGAGAGCAAATTGCGCTGATGCACCACCATGAAGACGGTGCAACCTGAATCTCTTAAATCTTTAACAGTGCGTATGAGTGATGCCTCTCCCACGTCGTCCAAGTTGGCGTTGGGCTCGTCTAACACCACCAATCTGGGATTGTTGTAAATGGCCCTGGCCAACCCGACTCGCTGCCTTTGACCACCCGATAGTAGGCCACCTGCTTCACCCATGGGGGTGTCATAACCTTTGGGAAAGCGCAAAATCATGTCGTGAATACCCGTTCGCATGGCGGCTTCGATCACTTTTTCAGAGTTGACACGCCCAAACCGCCCAATATTTTCGGCAATGGTTCCCTCAAAGAGTTCAATGTCTTGTGGTAGGTAGCCGATGTAGGAGCCCAACTCCTCCCTCGACCACTCATCAATCGAGTGACCATCGAGTAAAACTTTACCGCTCATGTCAGGCCAAATGCCAATTAAGCAACGAACCAAAGTTGATTTCCCGGCACCTGAAGGACCCACAATGGCTACTACTTCAGAGGCTTTGAAGCGCAGACTCAAGCCCTTCAAAATTGGATTCTTGCGGCCTTTGGCCGTCGCTACCAGATTCTCTAATGTGATTTGACCCTCAACAGCGTGATTGACCCAAGTTGCAGTGCGCTCAGGATGGTCGTCAAGCAGTTTTTCTAATCTGTCGTAAGAAGCTTTTGCATCTGCAAACTGTTTCCACGTTGAGACCAAAACGCTGATTGGGCGTAGCGCATTAGAGACCAGTGCATTAGAGGCAACCATGGCTCCAACAGAAATCTCCCCTTGAATCGCCAACAAAGCGCCCAATGCCAAAATCAAAGACTGTTGGCTGTACTGCACAAATTTGATCACAGCTTGGACTTGGTGCTGCAAATGCTGAGCATCTACGGTGCTAGACAGTTGATCGTGATACAAAACTGACCAGTGGCGCCTCAAGTGGTCAATCATGCCCAAAGCTTCAACGGTTTCGCTGTGTCTTAGCTTGCCCATCAAATAGGAACTTGTCTTCATCTGGGTTTGGTTGGCTTTTTCATTGCCTGCAGCAGTCAATTTGTTGCTGTACCAAGCCATGAATGCCAATAAAAGAACAAAGAAAATCGAAGCCCAACCCAAAACTGGGTGCATGAGAAAAAGGACCACAATGTAAACCGGCGTCCATGGAGTGTCAAAAATCGCGAACACACCATTGCCTGTTAAAAACTGGC
>CAIPII010000158.1 GCA_903865035.1 uncultured Burkholderiales bacterium
ACAAAGTGATTTGCCATGTTAACACTCAACAAGTTTTGTAAAAATTGAACCGTGTCAAGAACTTGTGAATATTGGGGCCAATTGTTGGTAGAGTTCCCTAGCTGGTTGTGAAGTCTGAGAAGAAATATCATTTCCAGCGAGTTCAAAGGGTAATGCGTTGACCCGTTTTTGCGCTTTCAACGATGGCATTGACTGCGATCAAGTTGTCGAGTCCCATTTGCGCGCTCACAAGAGGATGGGATTTTTTGAGAATCACGTCCACAAAGTGAGCGAGTTGAACCTCAAGTGGATCTTGTGCAGAAACCCTCAGGTGTTCCACCACCATGGGTGTAAACCAAGACGGTTCAGCGTCAATTGGGTATTTGTGCAGCATCATGGTGGGGATGGAGAGGGTGCCTTGGGTGCCACTCAAGTGATAACAATTGCTGCTCGGGTAATTTGGATAGGATTTGTTTTCTGCTGAGGTCTGCTCCCAGCTCAAAGGACTTGCCGCGCAGTCCGAAAGGATGAAAGTACCAAGGGCACCGCTCTCAAAAGACAGCCCAATGGAGACTGTGTCCTCCACTTCAAAGCCTCGGATGGCGTTGGAGGAGATGGCTTGAACGCTCGTGATGGCACCACATAGCATCTGCATGTTGTGTACCTCGTGAATCATGTTGATGAGCAGTGGGCCGCCTCCGAGCTCTTTTCTCCATGGTCCATCTATGAAGTAGCTTTTGGGTTTTGGGAAAGTTGCACTGCCTTGAAAGCTCACCAGTCGACCCAATGTGCCGCTTTGAACACATGCTTGCGCAGCACGCATGGTGGAGCTGTGAGCTCTGTGGTGCCCGATCAGAACCGGAACGCCGCTTTGGTCGCTCATGTGAACCAATTGCTTTGCTTGATCAATGTCGTCTGCTATGGGCTTTTCAACCAAAACAGGGAGTGCCGCTTGCAGACATTCAAGGGCTTGGGGCACGTGCATCACATTTGGTGTGGCCAAGATCACGCCATCTAAATGTCCTGCTGCAATGGCCTCGTGCAGGTGCACAAAATGGGTCAAACCCAATTGGGTTGAAAGTGTTTTGGATTGTGGTGACGGGTCAACGATCGAGGCGATCGTGACCTCTTGGTTTTTTCGCATCACCTCCAAGTGAGCTCTGCCAATGGAGCCCAGGCCGCACAGGGCAATGCGAACAGGGGTCATCAAATGGAGGAGATCGCAGACTCGGTGGCCAGGGCTGTGGTGTTGCCCCCTAAGAAGAGCCGGTCCATGTGAGGATCGTTCAAAATATCTTGAGCGTCTTGGTGCAATACCAAACGACCCGACTCCAAGGCGATGGCGCTGTCTGCATAGGCCAAAGCACTTTTGACATTTTGCTCAACCATCAAAACCGTGGCGCCTTGATCGGCCAGTTTTCTTAGCAGCTTGAACACATCTTGGACCACCAAGGGTGACAAGCCAATGGAGGGTTCATCGATCAAGATGACTTTGGGGCGTAGCAGCAATGCACGACCGATTTCCAACTGCTTTTGCTCTCCACCAGACAAGGAGGAGGCGAGCGAGTGCAGGCGCTCCTTCACGCGAGGGAAGAACTCAAGCACTTGAGGAATTCTTTCGTGTGTCGTTTTGGCTCCAAGGGTAATGCCGCCAAGCTCCAAGTTTTCATGAACGGTCAATTTGCCAAACAGATTTCTGCCTTGTGGGACAAAAGCGATGCCTTTGGCCAGAAGGTCTTTTTGGCTGGCGCTGGTGATGTTTTGGCCCTCAAACTCAATGGAGCCTGTTTTGGGTTTAAGGAGACCAAAGAGTGTTTTCAGAACGGTTGATTTACCCGCTCCATTGGGGCCAATCAAAAGGGTGATGGTCCCTTTTGGAACTGCAAAGGACAGATCGTTCAAGATCATGAAGTCTTTGTAGCCAGCGGTGACGTTTTTGAATTCAATGCAAGGGTTGCTCATGATCAATTTCCCAAGTAGGCGTCTAGCACCGCTTTGTTGGAGCGGATTTCTGAAGGGGTGCCAATGGCCAAAATTTTGCCCTCGACCATGACCATGATTCGGTGGCACAGGTCCATCACAAAGTCCATGTTGTGCTCGATGACGACAAAGCTGCCGCCACGCTTGGCGTTGAGTCTTTTGAGGAGTTTGCTGATGCCAATGACCAGTGAGGGATTGACCCCGGCGCAGGGCTCATCGAGCAAGACCAAATCGGGCTCGCTCATGAAGGCCATGGCGATGTCCACCAATTTTTGTTGACCATAGGAGAGCTCTCCAGCGCGTTGATGAGCAACGTGCTGAATCTGAAAGTCCTCGATCAATTGATCGGCTTTGTCTCCCAAATTGGAGTCACTTGGAGCAAAGAGTCGAGTGGCTTTGTTTCCAAAGTGCTCTTGGGCTGCGACGATCAAATTGTCTCTGACGGTCATTTTTCCAAACACTTGAAGGGTTTGAAACGTGCGTCCCACACCCATTTGGTTCAACTCCAAGGGACCGAGATGGGTCACATCTTGGCCTTTGAGAGAAATGCGTCCTGAGTCGGGTGTGATTTGTCCGAGCATGCTGTTAAAGAGTGTGGTCTTGCCCGATCCGTTGGGCCCGATCACGCCAAAAATTTCACCAGCTTGCACTTCAAAAGACACGCCCCCCACGGCTTGAATGGCGCCATAGGATTTTTTGAGATCATCAACTTTCAATAAGGCTTGCGTCATGCTTTGTTCTCCTGAGCCTGGACCTTGGTGGAGGCATTGAGTCGCTGCTCAGCAGCGAGCTTGGCTCGTTTTTTGTCACGGATCAAATCGGGTAAGCTCAGCAGTCCATCGGGCAACCAAATCATGAGCAGCACCACCATCGTGCCAAAGATGAACAAGTACCAGGCCTGAGCAAAGCGCAGCCACTCGGGCAAGATCACCCCAACCGCAGCGCCAAGCAATGGGCCAAGGAAATATCCCGGTCCACCCACCACCACCATCAGGTACATCATGATGGAGTTCTCAACGTTAAAGGGGGCAGGGTCTACGAATTGGACCAAGCAAGCCAACAGCGCACCCGCTACGCCCGCGTAGGCTGCACCAATGGCAAAGCTCAAAAGCGTATAGCCTTTGATGTCAATGCCCAAGCTCTCAGCTCGAATGGGGTTGTCTCTTAATGCGGTGAACGCTTTGCCCCATGGAGAGCGCAAAATTCCCAAGAGCAAGAGTGACATGATGATGGTGATCCCAAGTACCAAGTAGTAGTAATTCAAGTTACCAGACAAGCTGTAGCCAAAGAGCTCAGGTCTTGGCACATTGTTGATGCCAAAGGTGCCACCCGTGAGCCATTCTTCGTTTCGCATCACAAGCCAAATCGCGGTGTTGAAACCCAAGGTTGCAAAGGCCAAATAGATGGCTTGCACGCGAAGTGCAGGAAATCCAAGCACCAGGCCCATGAAAAAGCAAATCAAAGCTGCCACGGGTAAGCCCAACCAAAAGCTCAGTCCTGCTTTCATGAAGAGTGTGACGGTGTAGGCGCCAATTCCGAGGAAAGCGGCGTGGCCCAGAGACTTTTGGCCGGCATAGCCTACCGTTAAATTCAATCCCATGGCGGCCAGCACATAGATCAGCCAATAGGTGAACAAATAGATCCCGTGGCTCTTCATTTGACCAGGGAGCACGAAAAGGAGGACCAAACCCACAAGAAGTGAGATTTGATACAAGCGGTTTAAAAAGTTGTTGCTCATACTTTTCTCTCCTCTTTGGTGCCAAGAAGACCTTGGGGTTTGAAGAGAATCACAATCATGAAGACGATCAAGGCGACCGCGTCCTTGTATTCTGCTGACACATATGAAGAGGCCAAGTTTTCACTGACACCCACGATCAAGCCTCCAAGCAGCGCGCCTCGGGTGTTGTTGAATCCACCAATGATGGCGGCAAAGAAGGCCTTCGTGCCAAGGGAGGCGCCCATGTCAAATTTGGCCAAATAGGTGGGGGTCACCAATAGGGCTGCTGCACTGGCCAAAAGCGCGTTGATGGCAAAGGTGTAGAAAATCATTTTGGGGACATCTATTCCCAATACGGATGCGCTCTCGGTGTTTTGAGCCACCGCTTGCATGGCGCGTCCCGTGATGGTTTTGGAGAGGAACATTTGTGTCACGAGCACCAAAAGCAATGCCAAGACGAAGGTTCCGATGTCTGTGGCAGAGACGGTCACCTCACCGATGTGAAACAAGGTGTCTGGGAAAAGGTTGGGAAAGGGTTGTGGCGAGGAGCTGTAACCCCCGCGAACACCATTTCTCATCGCAATGGACAAACCAATGGTTGCCACCACGATGGGCATCATGCCAAATTTGAATAAAGGGTCGACGAGGCCTCGCTTGAAGGCCCATCCCAAAACCAAGATGCTCATGAAGCAACTCAGTGCGAAACTCATCGCAAGATTAAGCCCATGGTTCATGCCAATGAGCATCATGAAGGCGGGCAACATCACAAATTCGCCTTGTGCAAAATTGATTGTGCCTGAGGCTTGCCACAAAAGTGTGAAGCCCAAGGCCGCCAACGCATAGATGCTCCCAGTGGCCATGCCACTCAAGAGGAGTTGAAAAAATTCGGTCATGTCTGCTGTCGTTGTTATAGGGAGTTGGGAAATCATCAAGTCCTTGAACGCATAAAAACGACCCTTAAAGATCGGTTCCTTCAAGAACCTGTGTACTTTATAGCGAAACGCTCTACTTTCACCAAAGGACCCCTTTGAATGAGCGATAATCGAACCATGTGGTGCGATAAACGATCGTTTTAGGGGTAAACCTTAATGTCAGAGTTAATTCATAGCGAGTTGAATCCGAGGGATTGGATTGCGGGGTTGGAGAAGGGTTTGGCCTTGATCCAAACCTTTGATGAGGAGCATTCCAGAATGACGGTTTCCCAAGTTGGGCAAAGGAGTGGGCTCACACGTACGGCATGTCGGCGCTATTTGCTCACCCTTGTGCATCTGGGATTTGTGGAGACCGATGGAAAGTTGTACTGGTTGACGCCAAAGGTGATGCGCTTGGGACAGGCCTACTTGGAGTCGGCTCGACTGCCCAGAATCGTTCAGCCCAGTTTGCAGCGTTTGGCCTTGGGCACACAAGAGATCTCATTTGTTGGGGTTTTGGATGGAGAGGAAATCGTTTATGTGGCCAGAAACGGTCACAACCGAAGCATGAACACAAGTTTTGCCTTGGGTGCCAGGGTTCCAGCCCACACCACCTCTGCAGGACTCATGCTTTTGTCCCTTAGAGGTCGCAGTGGCATTGATTCTTATTTGGAAACCCATGAGCTAAAAGCCTACACTTCCAACACCATCACGGATAAAAACCGCCTGAGGGATTGGTTGATGCAGATTGAAAAGCAGGGCTGGGCTAGCTCAGAGCAACAATTGGAGCTCTCTTACAGAGGGGTGGCTGTGCCACTGAGGGACCACAAAGGCAATGTGGTGGCAGCGCTTAGTGTGAGCATGCCCATTGGGCACGAGAGCACCCAAGAGGCCTGCGATAGGGTGTTACCCGTTTTGCGGGAAGTGGCTCAATCGCTAAGAGCCTTGATCTGAATGGGGTTGAGTGGATTTTCAGCATTTCTCAGGGGCGTAAATCAGAGGATGAAAGCAACACTTGAGTGCCAAAATCACTCCCTTACTGTGTTTTTATTCACAACAGTGGCTTTCCCTATAGGCAAAAACCCGTTAGAATACTGACTTCACGACCAAACGGGCGGGTTTTCACCGCCCGTTTTTTTTGGTCTATCAACTATTGAATGACTGTGGCGCTACACGATACCATTGAACAAATTGTGACTGGATTGGGGTATGAACTCGTAGAGATTGAACGCTCTGGCGGTGGACTCCTCAGGATCACCATTGACTTTGCGTGGACCCCTGAGATGGCACAAAACGAAGAAGAGCGTTTTGTCACGGTCGAGGACTGTGAGAAGGTCACTCGACAGTTGCAGTTTGCACTTGAAGTTGACGAAGTTGCCTACCAGCGTTTGGAAGTGTCCTCTCCTGGTATCGATCGTCCGCTCAAGAGTGAAATGGATTTTGAGCGTTTTCAAGGCCATGAGATTGACCTGACCCTTAAAAATCCCATGGGTCAAAGTGCTCAAGGATTGGTCTCAGGTTTGAGAAAGAAATTCAGGGGCGTTTTGGAAAAAGCCAATGAAGAGGCTGCAAGCTGGCATATTGTGTGGCGAGAAGAGCCCAAGGTCAAGCCAGGTCAAAAGGTCAGTAAAAAGAGAGAGCCTGCACCTTTGCAGGCCTTGTCGTTCACGTTGAGTGAGCTCAAAGAGGCTCGCTTGGCACCGATTGTGGATTTTAAGGGACGTCAGTCCAAAAGAGATTAAGAGGAGATGAGCAACATGAATCGAGAAATGTTGATGTTGGTTGAGGCCATTTCGCGCGAAAAAAACGTTGAGCGCGATGTCGTTTTTGGTGCGGTTGAGCTGGCGCTTGCACAAGCCACCAAGAAACTCTATTCTGGAGAGGTTGACATTCGCGTGTCCATGGACCGCGACAGTGGAGACTATGAGACTTTCCGCCGTTGGTTGGTGGTGCCCGATGAGGCAGGACTTCAAAATCCTGAAGCCGAAGAGTTGCTCATGGATGCCAAGGACCGCGTGCCCGATGTGGAAGAGGGTGAGTACATTGAAGAGTTGATTGAATCTTTGCCCATTGGCCGCATTGGTGCCATGGCTGCCAAGCAAGTCATTTTGCAAAAGATCAGAGACGCTGAGCGAGAGATGTTGCTGCAAGACTTCATGTCACGCGGTGAGCGCATCTTCATGGGTACGGTCAAGAGAATGGACAAGGGAGACATCATCGTGGAGAGCGGTCGTGTCGAGGGCAGACTCAGAAGGGGCGAGATGATCCCCAAAGAGAATTTGCGAAATGGCGACCGCGTTCGAGCCATGATCATGGAAGTTGACTCCACCTTGCGTGGCGCGCCCATCATCTTGTCACGCAGTTCACCCGAGTTCATGATTGAGCTCTTTAGGCAAGAGGTGCCTGAGGTTGAGCAAGGCTTGCTTGAGATCAAGTCATGCGCAAGAGATGCGGGTTCAAGAGCCAAGATTGCAGTGATTTCTCATGACAAACGCGTGGATCCCATTGGGACATGCGTGGGTGTGAGAGGTACACGAGTGAATGCCGTGACCAATGAGCTCGCTGGAGAGCGAGTGGACATCGTCCTTTGGAGCGAGGATCCTGCGCAATTTGTGATCGGTGCTTTGGCACCTGCGAATGTGAGCTCCATTGTGGTTGACGAAGAAAAACATGCCATGGACGTGGTGGTGGATGAAGAGAATTTGGCCATTGCCATTGGTCGTGGTGGACAAAACGTTCGCCTGGCCTCTGATTTGACCGGTTGGAAGATCAACATCATGGATGCAGCCGAGTCTGCACAAAAGACCGCCAATGAGACCGAAGGCATTCGAGCGCTCTTCATGGACAAGCTCGATGTGGATCAAGAGATTGCTGACATTTTGATTGAAGAGGGTTTCACCAGTCTTGAGGAAGTGGCTTACGTGCCCATTCAAGAAATGCTTGAAATTGAGAGTTTTGATGAGGACACCGTCAATGAGTTGCGCTCCAGGGCGAAAGACGCATTGCTCACCATCGAAATTGCAAAAGAAGAAAGTGTTGAAGAGGTTTCTCAAGATTTAAGAGACCTCGAGGGTTTGGACACGGAGCTCATCGCCAAATTGGCTGAAGCTGGTGTCCTCACCCGAGACGATTTGGCTGATCTAGCCATTGACGAACTGGTGGAAATCACCGGCCAAGACGAAGAAGACGCAAAAACCTTGATCCTTAAAGCTCGTGAACACTGGTTCGCGGGTCAAGAGTGACGGTCATGAAGAGGAACATCACAGATGACCATTACGACAGTAGAAGAGTTTGCCAAAGAACTCAAAAAAACGCCTCAAGTACTTCTTGAGCAACTTCGCCAAGCCGGTGTGGCCAAATCCACAGCCGATGAGGCGTTGACCGACGAGGACAAGCAAAAACTATTGGGTTTTTTACAAGCCTCTCATGGATCGGTGTCCCAAGCGCCGCTTGAGCGCAAAAAGATCACGCTGGTGAAAAAGTCAACCACTGAGATCAAGCAAGCCGATGCAACTGGCAAAGCCAGAACCATTCAAGTTGAGGTTCGCAAGAAAAGAACGTTTGTACAAAGTGATGCTCAGCCCGAGGCAACACCTGTGCCTCAAGCCGCTCCAAGCGCACCCATCATTGACCAAGCCGAGTTGGCTCGTCGTGAGGAAGAGGCCCGTCGTCAAGCCGAGTTGATTCGCCGCCAAGAGGAAGAATTGGCCGAGAAGCGAAAACTTCGTCAGGAACAAGAAGCCAAGGATTTGGCTCAAGCCAAGAGCCGTGCAGAAGATCAAGCGCAAATTGCCTTGGCTGCAGCTCAAGCGAAAAAGAAAGATGCTCCCCAGTCTGATGTCAACGAGCCCGAAGAGGGCAAGGCATCAACGGCAGCCATTGACGAGCTCATTCGCTCCAAGTCTTCCACTGCAGACGTTGCTGAAGCCAAGAAGGCCAGCAAAGCCAAGAGTGACTCTGATGAAAATCCAGTTGATGCCCTAGATGCTCACGACGATTCAGAAGAAGCTGTAGCTGCCCGTTTGGCTCAACAAGAGCTTGAGCGCCAGCTCGCCTTGGCCAAGGCCTCCGCCGATGAGGAGGGTGCCAAAGCCAAGGATTTAGAAGCGCGACGCAAGAAGGCATTGGACGAGGCCTCAGCGATTCGTTTGATGATGAGCACCCCCAACAAAAAGGTCGTTGCTCCTGCTCCAGTCGTGGCCAAGAAACCCGAGGCCGTTAAAGGCGCCAAGCCCGGTGAAGATCCCAAAGCGATCAAGGGCACTTTGCACAAACCCGCTCAAGCTCCTGGAAGTGCTGTGGCCAAGCCTGCAGCGCCAACGGGCGTGAACAAAGAAGTCAAGAGCGCCAAGCTCTCATCCTCTTGGGCTGATGAGCAGGCGAAGAAAAAAGAAATCAAAACGCGTGGAGACACCTCTGCGGGTAACTCTCGCAATTCTTGGCGTGCTGGCCCCAGAGGCCGGCGCGAAAGAGACCGTGAAGAGGCTCAAGCGCCAGCGGTGCCACAAGAGGCACGGGTCATTGAGGTTCACGTGCCCGAGACGATCACTGTTGCCGAGTTGGCTCACAAAATGGCCGTCAAAGCCTCTGAGGTCATCAAGCATTTGATGAAACTTGGCCAAATGGTCACCATCAATCAGCCCTTGGATCAAGACACAGCGATGATCGTGGTCGAGGAGATGGGGCACAAAGCCATTGTGGCTGCGCTTGACGATCCTGAGGCCTTCACCGAAGAGGAAAACTCAGCCACACAGGCTCCTTCTTTGGCCAGAGCGCCTGTGGTGACCGTCATGGGCCACGTCGATCACGGCAAGACCAGTTTGTTGGATTACATCCGGAGAGCCAAAGTGGCTTCCGGTGAAGCCGGTGGCATCACCCAGCACATTGGTGCCTATCACGTTGAGACCGAACGCGGCATGATTTCCTTCTTGGATACTCCTGGACACGAGGCGTTCACCGCGATGCGTGCCAGGGGTGCTCAAGCCACCGACATTGTGATTTTGGTGGTTGCGGCCGATGATGGCGTCATGCCTCAGACCCGTGAAGCGATCAAACACGCAAAAGCTGCTGGTGTGCCCATAGTGGTTGCGATGAACAAAATCGACAAGCCCGATGCCAACCCTGAGCGCTTAAAGAGCGAGTTGGTGGCGGAGGAAGTGGTTCCTGAGGAGTTTGGTGGCGAGTCTCCATTCATCTCTGTATCTGCAAAGACTGGGCAAGGCGTGGACGAGTTGCTAGAACAAGTTCTCTTGCAAGCTGAAGTCTTGGAGCTCAAAGCCCCTGTGGATGCGATGGCCAAAGGCTTGGTCATTGAGGCCAAGCTCGACAAAGGTCGTGGACCAGTGGCCACCATTTTGGTTCAATCCGGAACTTTGAATGTGGGTGATGTGGTGCTTGCAGGTCAAACCTTTGGTCGCGTGAGAGCGATGTTGGACGAGAACGGCAAGCCCATCAAATCAGCAGGTCCTTCAATTCCTGTTGAGATTCAAGGTTTGACTGAAGTGCCCCAAGCGGGGGATGAATTCATGGTGATGGCCGATGAGCGCCGTGCACGTGAGATTGCCACTTACAGAGCGGGTAAGTTCAGAAATACGAAGCTTGCCAAACAACAAGCTTCCAAGCTTGAGAACATGTTCTCTGACATGGCTCAAGGCGAGATGAAGTTGCTCCCCATTATTGTTAAAGCCGACGTACAGGGTTCTCAAGAGGCGTTGTCCGCCTCCTTGCTCAAACTCTCCACGGAAGAGGTCAAAGTTCAACTCGTATACGCAGCTGTGGGTGGTATCAGTGAGAGCGATGTCAATTTGGCGATTGCCTCCAAGGCGGTCATCATTGGCTTTAACACCCGAGCTGATGCAGGCGCCAGAAAGCTAGCTGAAAACAATGGCGTGGAAATACGCTACTACAACATCATTTACGACGCGGTCGATGAACTCAAAGCTGCAATGTCTGGCATGTTGACGCCTGACAAGCGTGAGGAAGTCATTGGAACGGCTGAGATCAGACAGGTCTTTAGGGTTAGCAAAATTGGCTCTATCGCGGGTTGTATGGTCACCTCTGGTGTGGTTCGTCGGGCTGCGCGTTTGCGTCTGCTCAGAAACAACGTGGTGATTTTCACTGGTGAGCTCGAGAGCTTGAAGCGATTCAAAGACGATGCCAAAGAGGTCAAAGAAAGCTTCGAGTGCGGCTTGAACATCAAGGGCTACAACGACATCGTTGAAGGTGATCAGTTGGAGTTCTTTGAGATCAAAGAGATTGCGAGAACGCTGGCTTAATGCCATCAAAGGGTGGACACACAAGAAGGACTCATTTGATCATTCACGTCTCATTGGCTCATGTGTTTTGAGAATTTGAGTGTGATTCAG
>CAIPII010000159.1 GCA_903865035.1 uncultured Burkholderiales bacterium
GCCAACGTCAACTCGATTTGATGCTTGACATTGAGCTCTTGCAAGGTATTCAACACCTGTTGAGCCGAGCCATCTCCAGTGCCGACTGGACGCCAGCACCGTTGATCATCAACACCGATGACACCAATTTTGCTGCAGACATGCTCTTGAACACTCACCCTCAGTTCGGTTACTTGAACTGATATCGAGCCAGCTCACCCTGTAAAGTTTTGATGGCACTGCTGCATGGAGTGCCTTACCCTGCAAAACCGTGACCTTTGTCAAACGGCATTGTTAGCTGCGATTCCCCAGCGCTTGAGCGCCTCATCGTCACTGACCCGCGCATCCACCCATTTGGCCCCATCTGGAGTCGTTTCCTTTTTCCAAAAAGGAGCTTGCGTTTTCAAATAGTCCATCAAGAATTCACAAGCCAAAAAACTCTGTCCTCTGTGAGCAGAGGTCACGGCCACCATGACCACCTGGTCTTGAACCTCCAAAACTCCGACTCGGTGGATGACGCGCACTCCAAAGAGTTGAAACCGATCAAAGGCCTCATTCATCATTTTTTGAATGCTCCTCTCCGTCATGCCAGGGTAGTGCTCCAACTCCATCTGACTCACGCTTTGATGAGCTTGGTTGTCGCGCACCGTCCCGACAAATACACAAACGGCTCCCACACCAGGCATGCCTTGGCGCAATCGAGCAACTTCGCTGGAGACATCAAAATCCTCGGCTTGGATGCTCACACTCGCACGTGTTTGAGTCGATTTGTTCATGTTGTGGCTGTGTTACTCAGAGAAAATCAACCACCCGTCACTGGCGGGAAAAAGGCAACCTCATCGCCCTCGGATAAGGTCTGAGTGAGCTCACTTAGCTCATGATTGACCGAACAACGTAGTCCTTTGATCGAGTCAAATGCAGTGCGATAAGGCTCACCTCGCAGCACCAACTCCTGGCGCAACTCGCCTACCGTGTGAGCTTGACTCAAGAACTCCTCTTCGGAGATGCCCAAAGCCTCTCGCAAGGAGGCAAAGTACTTGATGGTGAGCTTCATTGACTCAAATCCGAAAAAGACAAAAACCTCACCCAATCACCCTGCTTGATGATGTTTTGTGCGGGATTGTCCACCAACCCATCAGCCCACACGCAAGAGGTGAGTACGCCAGAACTTTGATTGGGAAACAAGTCCAAGCCGCCTTTGTCGTTGAGCTTGACTCGCAAAAACTCTCGCCTGGGGTCTCCTTTTTTCAGCTCAAAATGAGCTTGCAATTGATATGACTTGGGCTCAACACAAGTGGCCCCTTGCAAGGCAAGCAAAAAAGGGCGCACCAAAACCAAGAAGGTTACAAAACTAGAGACTGGGTTGCCTGGTAAGCCCATGAAGTGAACGGTTTTAGATTCCGATTGGATATGCCCCAATGCAAAAGGCTTCCCAGGCTTCATGGACAAGGACCACAAATTCAAAGCACCTAAAGCCTCGAGAGCGGGCTTGACGTGATCTTCCTCACCCACAGATACACCACCACTTGTCAAAATCACATCACTACTGGCCGCAGCTTTTCTAAGGGCTTCAAGGGTTGCCGCACGGTTATCGGGCACAACACCTTGATCGATGACCTCACAGCCCAATTGACTGAGCATCGCTTTTAAGAAAAATCGATTTGAGTTGTAGATCGATCCAGGTTTCATCTGTGATGGGGGCACCTCTCCAGGCATGACCAATTCATCGCCAGTGCTAAAGAGGGCCACCCGAGGCTTGCGAGAGACTTCCAAGGTGGCGGCACCCACGCTTGCGGCCAAACCCAAAGAGGCAGCACTCAAACGCTCCCCTTTGTTCAAAACGATCTCGCCCACTCGCACGTCCTCACCACGCCTGCGAATCCATTGTCCATGCTGAACTGGCTTGCCAATGGTGATGCCTCCAGAGGCGCTCACTTGAACGTCTTCTTGCATCACCACAGCCGTTGCACCACTAGGTATCCAAGCACCAGTGAAAATTCGAGCGGCCTCACCTGAGCTCAATGGCTCACCGGTGACACCCGCTGGAATGCGCTGAGTCACTTTGAGCTCTTTGCCCACTTGAGCCCAGCCTTTAGCCAAATCCTCACTCAAGATGGCATATCCATCCATCGAAGTGTTGTCTTGCGCCGGAACATCAATGGGGGACGTTATGGGGGCTGCAAGCACACATCCCAAAGCGTCAAAAGTTGAAATCGTGACCGACTCCATCACACTTGCACGGGCCTGCGAGAGGACTTGCTCCAATGCAGCCTCTAAACTCATCAAAGGCGCTTTACTCATAAGTTCTCCAAAGAGGGATGCTCAAAGTTTGATGCATAAAGTCACGACCATCAAGGCGTGAGGTAGGGCTGTGCAAACCAGTTGCAAAGCCCCTCATGCCGAGCCCCATTTAAGCGCAATGCTTGACCATGAAGTCTTTGACCGCTTGGACGTCTACGCCCATTTCAACGACCTTTTTAGGCAAAGACTCAATGCCGTCAAAAGCCTTGGGGCGGGAAGGCTCTTGCCCCAAAGCTTCAACAATGGTGGACGCAAACTTAATGGGCAGCGCGGTCTCAAGCACCACCATGGGAGTGCCTTGACTCAAATGCTCACGAGCCACTTTGAGACCATCAGCGGTGTGCGGATCGATGATTTGATCAAATTGCTTTTGAGTTGACTTGATCGAATCCAAACGATTTTGATGGGTGCTCTTGCCACTCACAAAGCCAAACTTTTTCTGAACATGCGCAAACGCGGGGTGATCGCTCAAATCAAAGTAACCCAC
Organism: uncultured Burkholderiales bacterium; assembly: GCA_903865035.1. Taxonomy (GTDB): domain Bacteria; phylum Pseudomonadota; class Gammaproteobacteria; order Burkholderiales; family Burkholderiaceae_C; genus Limnohabitans. Next base: position 2,768 of record CAIPII010000159.1, read on the forward strand.
GCGATTGATTTCATCGTGGAAGAGTTTACGAGTCAAGCCACCATCGCGATCAAGCAAGTCGAAGATGAATCTCTCAAAGTTGCTGGCCTTGGAGATGTCCATGGAAGGACTTGAGGTCTCGTGGGTTTGTTTAGAGGTTCTAACTTGGTAGCGCCCCGTCTTGAAGAATTCGTCCAAGACATCGTTTTCATTGGTTGCAACCACCAGTTTTTCAATGGGCAATCCCATCATCCGTGCAACATGCCCTGCACAAACGTTTCCAAAATTACCACTTGGCACAGAAAAACTCACGCGCTGGTTAACTCCTTTTGAGGTCACTTGAAAGTAACCCGCAAAGTAGTACACCACTTGAGCGAGCAATCTTGCCCAATTGATCGAGTTGACGGTTCCAATCCTCATCGAGCGCTTGAATTCCAAATCATTGGAGACCGCTTTGACAATGTCTTGGCAGTCGTCAAAAACGCCATCGATTGCGATGTTAAAAATGTTGTCATCGAGCAAGCTGAACATTTGAGCTTGTTGAAAAGGGCTCATGCGCCCTTTGGGACTGGTCATGAAAACACGAATGCCTTTTTTCCCACGCATGGCGTGTTCAGCAGCACTTCCGGTGTCACCAGAGGTGGCTCCCAAAATGTTCAACTCCTCGCCTCTTCTGTTCAACTCGTATTCAAACAAGGATCCAAGCATTTGCATGGCCATGTCCTTGAACGCCAAGGTTGGACCATTGGAGAGTGCTTCGATGAAGAGCCCATCGTTGAGTTGCCTCACTGGGACGATCAGCTCTGAGCCAAAGACCTGAGAGGTGTATGTTTTTTTGCACAAAGCCAAAAGATCCTCAGCGGGTATGTCATCAATGAACAATGACAAAACCTCAAAGGCCAGATGGGCGTAACCTTTTTCCTCAAAGGTTGCTCTGAGCTGCTCCAACTGGGTGGAACTCAACTGAGGATACTGCTCTGGCAGGTACAAGCCTCCATCTGGGGCCAAGCCCTCGAGCAATATCTCACAAAAACGCTTGCGCGTGGCGTCTCCTCGTGTAGAGATGTACCTCATTTAACTTAGCTCCTCCTTGCGGATTTGCACAATGGGCGCTAAAACGGAAGAATCGGATTGCATTTCGCTGAGCGCCTGAGACATATTGGACTCCAAGCAATCGTGGGTCAAGATGATCAAATCCGTTTGACTCTCCCCCTCAGCTGCAGCCCTTTGAAGAACGGCATCGATGCTGATGTCGTGCTGAGCGAGTAAGCCCGTGACCCGAGCCAAGACGCCGGCTTGATCGGCCACTCGCATGCGCAAATAGTAACTCGTGACCACGGCGCTCATGGGCACCACTGGCAAATCACTCATCTGATCGGATTGGAAGGCGAGGAAAGGAACCCTGTGCTTTGCATCCACACTGGAGAGTCTCGCAATGTCCACCAAATCAGCAATCACCGCACTGGCCGTGGGTTCACTGCCCGCGCCCTTGCCGTAGTAGAGCGTGGTGCCCACTGCGTCCGCATGGACCATGACCGCATTCATCGCACCTTCAACATTGGCAATCAAACATTTGCTGGGGACCAAACAAGGATGGACGCGCAGCTCAACGCCAGAGCCCACGCGCTTGGTGATACCGAGCAGTTTGATGCGATAGCCAAGTTGCTCAGCGTATCGTATGTCTTGGGCTTGAAGTTGTGTGATGCCTTGAACAAAGGCTTTGTCAAATTGAACAGGTATACCGAAAGCCAAAGCGGACATGATTGTGGCCTTGTGAGCGGCGTCAATTCCCTCGATGTCAAAGGTGGGGTCTGCCTCGGCGTATCCCAAAGCCTGTGCTTGCGCGAGCACATTCTCAAAGGATAACCCCTTGTCACGCATCTCACTCAAAATGAAATTGGTGGTGCCGTTGATGATGCCAGCGATCCATTGAATTCGATTTGCTGTGAGTCCCTCTCTGAGCGCTTTGATGATGGGAATGCCTCCAGCCACCGCAGCCTCAAAGGCCACAATCACACCTGCTTTGGACGCAGCGGCAAAAATTTCAGTGCCATGCACTGCAATCAAAGCCTTGTTGGCCGTGACCACGTGTTTTCCGGCAGCAATGGCTTTGAGAATCAACTCTTTTGCGATTCCATAGCCGCCGATCAACTCAACCACCACATCAATCTCAGGGTCATCAATGACATCAAAGCCGCTAGACACCACTTGAGCATGTGAGCCCACAATTTGTCTTGCACGCTCGACATCCAAATCCGCCACTTTCGTGATGCGAATACCTCTGCCAGCGCGTCTCTCAATTTCTTCGTGGTTGCGCTCGAGCACTTCAAAAGTGCCACGACCAACTGTTCCAATGCCTAGGAGTCCAACTTGAATGGGTTTCATTTTGCGTGCTTTTGCCTGTAGTTTTCTAAAAATTTCGCGATTCTGCCAATGGCCACTCTCAAATCGTCCTCATGGGGCAAGAAGACGATTCGAAAGTGATCGGTGCTGGGCCAATTGAAGCCAGATCCTTGGACCAATAAAACCTTGGTCTCTTGCAGCATCTCGTTGATGAAATCTTGATCGTTTGCAATGGGGTACATTGCTGGATCAAGTCTTGGAAACATGTACAAAGCGGCAGAAGGCTTGACACATGTCACACCCGGGATCGCTGTGATCAACTCATAAGCCAAATCCCTTTGGCGCTTGAGGCGGCCGCCCTCCTTGACCAAATCTTGGATGCTTTGATATCCGCCCAAAGCGGTTTGAATGGCCCATTGGCCGGGCACATTCGCACACAAGCGCATGGAGGAAAGCATGTTCAATCCCTCGATGTAGTCTTTGGCGGCTTTTTTATCTCCCGAGACCACCAACCATCCCGCGCGATAGCCGCATGAGCGGTAGCTCTTGGAGAGGGAATTGAAGGTGAGCGTCAAGACATCGGTTGAAAGCGAGCCCATTGCGGTGTGCACAGCATGGTCATACAACACTTTGTCATAAACCTCGTCTGCAAAAATCACCAAATTGTGTTTTCTCGACAATGCAATGATGCCAAGAAGCAACTCATCGGAGTACAACGCGCCTGTTGGGTTATTGGGATTGATCACCACAATGCCCTTGGTGTTGGGGGTGATCTTTGCCTCAATGTCCGCCAAATTGGGCATCCAGCCGTTGTCTTCATCGCACAAATAGTGAACGGGCGTTCCTCCTGAGAGACTCACGGCTGCTGTCCACAAAGGATAGTCAGGTGCGGGGATCAGCATCTCATCGCCATCGTTGAGCAACGCATTGGTGGCCATGACAATCAACTCGCTGGCGCCATTGCCCAAATAGATGTCATCGAGCAAGACACCCTTGACACCTTGTTGCTGGGAGTAGTGCATGACTGCTTTGCGAGCTGCAAAAATACCTTTGCTGTCCGAGTAGGCTGCAGCATTGGGCAAATTGCGAATCATGTCTTGCTGAATTTCCTCAGGTGCATCAAAGCCAAACACAGCCAAATTGCCAATGTTCAACTTGATGATTTTGTGCCCTTCCTCTTCCATTTGGCGTGCGCGATCCAGCACCGGGCCACGAATGTCGTAGCAAACATTTGCCAATTTGTTTGATTTGAGAACTGCTTTCAAAGTCCCTCCTTTGGGGTCTTTTGGATGAAACCTATAATTTGACCACAGAAATCAACAATTTCCTCCTTTTTTCACTCTGAATACCCCTTAAAGCACATGAAGCTGCAACCCGACAAAATCGACACCTTGGCCGTCACGGGCTATGCAAAGGACTGGATTGCAATCAGTGGCGAACGCCACAGCGAGAGTCAAATGATCAACTCAAAAGGAGAGCGAGTGGCTTTTGCAGTTCAATCTTGGGATGCATTGAAATGGGAGGACTTTGAGCCCTTGTTGCAGTGGGCACAAAAAGGCATTGAGCTCTTGGTCTTTGGCACGGGTGAAAAACAAAGGTTTTTACCACCACAATGGATGGTCAAACTCAATGCAGCGGGTCTCGGCGTTGAGTCCATGAACACGCCTGCAGCTTGCAGAACATTCAACATTTTGGCCGGCGAAGGAAGAGCCGTTGCGGCCGTGCTCATGATTGAGCACAACGATTGATCAAACCTCTTTGTCTTCTTGATCCAAATGAAGAGACTGATCGACCACCAAATTGTGCAGCAGAGTTAACAACACCTTTCTTGCGCTCAAAATCTCTGCTTCACTTAATCCTTGAACGCTCACGTGGTTCGTTTCTTCAGCCAGGGGAACCAGTTTTTTCTTGAGCGCGCGCCCTTTGGCAGTGAGGTAAATGTAGCGATTTTTCTTGTTATCGGGTGCAGTGCGCTTATCGATATAGCCCAGTTCCAGCATGCTTTTGATGGCACTGAAGGTGGTGGGCTCCATGACACCCGCTCTGACACTCAATTCCCTTTGGGTGAGTCCATCGTGTTGCCACAAAATTCGCAAAAAAGTCCAATGCCCAAAAGGCACTTGGTACTTGGCCAATCTGTTTTGCAAGGACTTTTGGAATGCGCGTGAAGCGTCACGAACCAAATGAGCCAAACGATCGTCAGGCACATCTTGTTGCCAATGCTTGAGCACATTCATTGGCTCATCAATTGGGAGTGGGTTGGATTTTGTGCTTTTCATGTTTGTTGCATCAAAAACTAAATTTGAAGTTCAGTTTGATGAGACAACTGATGGATGGTGCTTTGTGTTTCAGATGATTTCAGTATGGCCAAACAAACCTCTAATGTTCCAAGCGCCCAAGCACCATCGTGTGACAGTGCTTGACCATTGACCACGGCAGCGTAAAACTCGTCCACCACCTCTTGGCGAGGGATCAGGGGTGCATCAATCTCCATGAATTCATGTCCATGATCGGAGTCGATGAAAATGCCTTTTGGAGTGGGCCTCAAATCCGCTCCTTCACAACTCACCACCAAAGGACCAAAATGCTGATGTTGAATGGGTGAGCTTTGAGCTTGCACATTGTTCCACTGTGAGCCTCCGTAATTGCGAGCACTTTTGAGTTGTGCTTCTTGGCCTGCGTCTTCAATCCCTCTAAGCCTATGGCGGGTTTGAGCGGGATTGAAAATGGAATCCTCAGCACCCAATTCACCCACACCATCCATCCACAGATTCGAATCGAAATGGGCGTACCCTGAATAAGTAAGGCTGGCTTGAGCGCCGGAGTGAAATTTTAAAAGCGCGTTGTACGCGCCCTCACTACCGCGCTTGGGGTCCCAAGACACGGCATTTGCACTCACGCCGCAGACATCCCCCCCGCACAGCATTCGAACGACATCAACTTGATGTGCGCCTTGACTGAAAACCACGCCCCCACCCAAGCGCGTGATCAACTCTTCTGCTCGCCTTGGACGGTATAAGAAATCTGTGAAATTGATGGCCGTCACCATTTTGACTTGACCATACCTTTTGCTGCGAATCAATTCGCGCGTTTTTAGCACGGGCAAGTCAAAGGCGTGGCTGTGCCCCACCATCAATTGCACCTGTGCGTGTCTGCAGACTTCGATCATTTGAAGGCATTCATCGATGGTGATGGCCATTGGCTTTTCAACCCAAACGTGCTTACCAAAACGAGCAGCCACTTGTACATGCTCAGCATGCAATTGATGGGGACTTGCGATGTAGACCGCATCCACCAGGGCATTCGCACACATCTCTTCCAAGCTCAAACTGGCTTTCACACCAAAATCTTTTTCAAACTGCTCACAAGCTTGAACATTTGGATCGGTAGCAGCTTTGATTTGGATTCGAGAGTCCTTTAAAAATGTTGGCAGCATCAAGGTGAATGCACGACCCAATCCACAAACTCCAAGTCGCAGTGGACGAGATGGACTCATAGATCGAGCACCAACTGTTCGCTTTTGGCACGCGAGACGCAAATCATGATCGCCTTGTCAAACTCGTCATCCATCAATACAAAATCACGGTGATCGGCTTCACCCTCGAGCAACCCCACACGGCATGAACCACAAGTGCCGCTTTCACAAGAACTGGGAACTTGCTGGCCAGCTTGCTTGAGTGCTTGCAAAATACTTTGCTGCGCACTCACAGGAATCACTTTGCCTGAACTTTGCAATTTGACACTGAACTCTGCATTCAAACTTGGATCAACAGGTGTGACACCAAAGCTCTCGAAATGGACTTGCTCTGAAGGCCAGTGTCCTGTCATGTCGCGCACACTATCCATGAGCCCTTGGGGGCCGCAGCAATAAATGTGTGCGTTTGAGGTTTTCTCAAACACAGGCCAAAAATCAAACGACCTCTTGGGGTCCCCACCGTCATGGTGAAAATGGACATGCGAGGCGAAAGGCTCTTGACTGAGAAGATCAAAAAACGGGGTGCTCTCTTTTTCTCGGGTGCAGTAATGCAGCACAAAATTCTCAACATCCTCGTGCAAAAGCGAATGCATCATGGACAAAATGGGCGTGATGCCAATGCCACCGGCCACGAAAATGTAACGGGGTTGCCCCTGTTTCAACTCAAAATAGTTGGCCCCCTCAATCACTTCCAAGAGGTCCCCCTCCTTTAAACCATCAACCATGCTGCTTGAACCTCCACGGCCTTTGTCCTCTTTTTTGATGGCTAGCTCGTAGAAATGGTTTTCGCTCGGGGAGCTGCAAAGCGAGTAAGAGCGATTTTGACCACTTGGTGTTTTGACACTCAAGTGCGCGCCAGCCTTGAAAGCTGGCAATCTCTCACCATCCAAAGCACTCAGTCGAAACATAACAACTCCCTCACAAAGCGCTTGACGATGGGTGATTCGAAGGGAGGCGGGGAATGTATTCATGGCAAATTTGGGGAAATGAAAAACTTGGTTATACTTAGATCTCTAACTATTTTAAACCGAAATGGCGTTGACATCGATTTTTTTTGATGCACTCAAGCCCCTCGCCTCAGGAGAATCTTGACATGATGACCCCCGAAGAAAACGACTTGCTCTGCCGTGTCGAAGGCCAAGCACCCATGGGTCAATTGATGCGCAGGCATTGGCAAGCCATCTGCCTCATTGAAGAGGTGGGTGAGCCTGATGGCACGCCAATTCGAGCGCGCGTATTGGGGGAAGATTTGGTGGTGTTTCGCAACACCGATGGTGAAGTGGGGGTCATGGGAGAGTTTTGCCCACACCGCAGGGCATCCTTGGTTTATGCGCGCAATGAACACAATGGTTTGAGGTGCTTGTATCACGGCTGGAAGATGAACCGCACGGGAGAGGTGGTCGAGATGAGCTCCGAGCCCCAAGGCAGTGGCTTGGCCAGCAAAGTTCAACACAAGTCCTATCCAACCCAAGAGTGGGGAGGATTTGTCTGGGCCTTCATGGGAGAGAGCCAACACCAAACCCCATTTACCCCTCCCCCTTGGGCACCCAATGAAAGCGTTCGAGTGTCCATTGCCAAAGTGATCATCCCGTGCAATTGGGCACAAATTTTGGAGGGACAAATCGACTCGGCACACAGCTCAAGTTTGCACTCCTCTGACATGGTGCCTGCACGCATTGGAGGCGCTAAAGCAACCGATAAAAATTGGCTGCGCCCAAGCACAGACAAATCCCCCCGCATGCAGTTGCAAAGAGAAACCTACGGTTTTCGTTATGTTGCCATACGCCGCCCCATAGAGAACGCAACAACCCATGAATATGTGAGACAAACCGTCTACTTGGCACCTTCAAGCGCCCTCATACCCCCAAACAACCTCTACAACGTGGCCAACATCAACACCGCCATCGATGACACTCACACGGCCTTTCACTTCATTGCTTGGGGAGACCCTGCTACAACGCCAGAGACGCACACTTGGAGGGCTTTTTTACACACCGAAAAAGGAATCGATGTGGACAACGCCTTTCATCCCAAGCGAACCGTTGAAAACCATTTCCTACAAGACCGCCAAGCCATGAAGGCGGGCAACTTCACCGGCATCCCTGGCATTCCCAATCAAGACATGGCCATGTGGGTCACCATGGGCCCCATCGCCGATCGCACCTTCGATCGCTTGGGAGCAAGCGACTTGGCCATTGTGGAGTTTCGAAAACAAATGCTCGAAGAACTTCGTCAATTCTTGCAAGGTGGAGAGCCCGTGGGCGTTGGACCTCGTGCGGCGCCACCAACGGTCACAGCCTATCAAGCCATCCTTGAGAAAGCCGTCTCCTGGCGAGACCACACATCACCTGCCGTCTGAAGTCAAAACTCAATAAACCAAGGGTAAACCCTTAGGTCTATTGACAAAATCACGCCCACACAACCTGTGCGGTGACATGGACCACTTTGCTCAAGCACATGGACAAGGCCAATTCATTCCACCGCTAAATGAAGAGAAACAGAACGCCCAATTGACTCTTAAATAAGGAGGTCTTGAGATGGTTTCGCCTTTAATTTCAAGTTAAAATAGACGGTTGCCAAGATCCTTGGTCTTGGCCCCCTTGTTACACCGGATTAGAAGTTCTATGGCGATAGTTGTTAACAAACCCCTTCCTGAATTTGAAGCCAATGCGACGGGTGGCATCAAAGTCACCAATCACACGCACACTGGAAAAGCTTTGGTGCTGTTCTTTTACCCCAAGGACAACACACCAGGCTGCACCACTGAGGCCATGCAGTTCAGAGACAAATACAAAGACTTCACCAAAGCCGGCGCAGTCATCTTTGGCGTCTCAAGAGACAACATGAAGTCTCACGACGATTTCAAAGCCAAATTGGAGCTACCCTTTGAGCTGATCGCTGACACCGAAGAAAAAATGTGCCACATGTTTGGCGTTGTGAAAAACAAGATCATGTACGGCAAAAAAGTCAAAGGCATCGAGCGCAGCACTTTTTTGGTGGGAGCCGATGGCTTATTGAAGCACGAATGGCGTGGTCTGAAAGTTCCTGGTCACGTTGATGAAGTGCTCAAAGTGGTCAAATCCCTCAAAAAACCTGCTGCCGCCGCCGTTTAAAAAAGATTTCACAAGAGTTGCATTTGAGTAGGTTATGATGTTTCCATGAACTTACATGGTGATTCATTGCTTAACTTGAAATCTACCTTCTCTGCCTCTTGTTCTCCCCCAGCCGCCAGGCTTGCTTGGCGGCTTTTTCTTTTTTAAAACCCACTTAACTCTTCATTCAAACTCATGCCTTTGCCACCAGCCCCCTCCAAACGTGCAGCTCTCTTAGGTCAAACTGTTTTTGAAACCCCAAGCGTTGGGAAAGCCCCCAAAAAACAGACCACACACTTCTCCTCCTCCCCCGTACACGAAGCTCCAAGTGTTTCAGATGAGTTTGAGCCGCCCGTGGTTCACGCAAGCGTGGCCGAGTCCATTTACAACGCTCAAAGAGAGGCACCCATCAAGCCCAAACAAGCGATCAAAGCTCAAAAAAGCACAGCTCGATCCGGCGGCAAAAAATCCAATCTTCCCCCGAAACTTTTTGTCCTAGACACCAATGTGCTCTTGCACGACCCAATGTGTCTGTTCAGATTCGAAGAGCACGATGTCTTCCTGCCCATGATTGTGCTGGAGGAGTTGGACAACCACAAAAAAGGCATGACCGAGGTGGCCAGGAATGCCAGACAAACCAGCCGATCTTTGGACGCCTTGGCCGCAAGCAATGAGATGGACATGGCACAAGGCCTGTCCTTGTCGAGCACTGGCCACAAGGAAGTCGGTGGCAAGCTCTTCTTTCAAACCCAGCCCTTGGACTTCACTCTCCCCCATAGCCTGCCACAGGGTAAAGCAGACAACCAAATCCTTGGGGTCGTAGAAGCTTTGAGAAAGCTGCACCCCAATCGCGAGGTGGTCTTGGTCTCCAAAGACATCAACATGAGAGTGAAGTCTCGTGCGTTGGGTCTTGCAGCTGAGGATTATCAAAACGACAAAACACTGGAAGATGGCGATTTACTCTACAGTGGATGGCTGTGTCTGCCAGCTGACTTTTGGATCAAAAATGGCAAGACCGTTGAGAGCTGGCAAAGCGGCAGCCACACGTTCTACAGGATCAGTGGCCCCATCGTGCCGAGCTTGCACATCAACCAATTTGTCTATTTCGAATCCCCTGGCGAGCCCAGCTTGTATGCCCGCGTCACAGAGATTCGAGGTAAAACGGCTGTGCTCAAAACGCTCAAAGACTTCAACAACATCAAGAACGCCATCTGGGGCGTGACTGCACGCAACAGAGAGCAAAACTTTGCACTCAACGTGCTCTTGGATCCTGAAATCGATTTCGTTACACTCACCGGCACCGCTGGTACAGGTAAAACGCTCTTGGCGCTCGCATCTGGACTCACTCAAGTGCTGGATGAAAGACGTTACACCGAAATCATCGTCACCCGTGCCACTGTGAGTGTGGGAGAAGACATCGGATTTTTACCAGGCACGGAAGAAGAAAAAATGGGTCCCTGGATGGGAGCCTTGGATGACAACTTGGAAGTGCTTGCAAAAACAGATACCGGCTCTGGCGAATGGGGCCGAGCCGCCACCAATGAGCTCATTCGCAGTCGCATCAAAATCAAGAGCATGAATTTCATGCGAGGACGCACCTTCCTCAACAAATTCGTGATCATTGATGAAGCGCAAAACTTAACGCCAAAACAAATGAAAACCCTCATCACGCGTGCTGGACCTGGCACTAAAATCATTTGCATGGGCAACTTGGCTCAAATTGATACACCCTACCTCACAGAGGGTTCCTCGGGACTGACTTACGCAGTTGACAAGTTCAAGGGCTGGCCACACGGTGGGCACATCACCTTGGCACGAGGTGAGCGCTCCAGACTGGCTGACTTTGCCAGCGAAGCGCTCTGATAGGGTCTACCTCCTCAGGGTGACTGGCCGCATGGCTGGTCACCGCTCATCCTCACATTTACGGAGTTGATGCAATGGCTGAAATTTTGGGTTTGGGTCTGTCACACTATCCGCCCTTGAGCTCTCCAGATGAAGCCATGTCTTGGATCTTGCGACGCACTTTGGAAGACCCATCCATTCCTCAAGCACAAAAGAACCCCTCAGCTTGGCCCAAGACCATGCAAGAGGAATGGGGAAATGACTTTGGCACAAAAGCAGCAGCACAACACCGACAGGCCATGGTGGAGCAATGCCGTGTGGTGCGCTCGCACTTGGATCGATTCAACCCCGACTTGGTGCTCATTTGGGGAGATGATCAATATGAGAATTTCAGAGAAGATGTGATTCCCGCTTTCACCGTGTGCGCCTACGATGATTTGGATCTCTACCCCTGGCGTCATGCCCAAGGGTCCTCCATGATGGAGGGTGGTAAACCCAACGCTTGGGGAGAAGGCCCAGACAAGCACTACCGGCTAAAAGGACACAAAACAGCGGCCAAGCACCTTGTGACTGAACTCATCAATCAGCACTTTGATCTGGCCTATGCCTACAAGCCATTGCACCACAACAGCGTTGCTCATGCGTTCATGAATGCGATTTTGTATTTGGACTATGACCGAATAGGGTGGGACTACCCAACGCTGACTGTACCCATCAATTGCTACGGTAGGCGGGTGATTTCCGCCAAGGGATTCATGACCCAAATGGACGCAGTGCTTGAGATCGACCCACCCGGCCCAACACCCAAGCGTTGCATGGAGCTTGGCGCAGCGATGGGTAAAATTTTGCACGCCTCCCCTTGGCGTGTCGCACTGATCGCCTCTTCAAGTTGGTCACACGCTTTTTTGTGTGACCACACCTACCGCCTGCGCCCAGACACAGTTGCCGATAGAAAGCTCTACAACGCCATGGTCCAAGGGGACTTTGAGACTTGGGCTCAACAAAGCACTGAAGCCTTTGAGCATGCTGGCCAGCAAGAAATATTGAATTGGTGCCCGCTCTTGGGTGCCATGCAGGCACTCAACTGCAAGATGGAATGGAGCCACTTTGAAGAAACGAACGTCTTCAACTCCAACAAAGTCTTTGCAGTTTACGAAACGGCCAAGTGATTGGGCAGAGCGACAGGGCTCTTAACCCTTGGGGGTGGCGTTGAGCGCCTCAGCCTGAGCCTTTCGCCAGACCTCAGCAGGAATGTGCTCCTTGAGCCGTTTGGTCATCAGCTCCAACACCTCAGTTTTGATCTCGTGACTCAAATCGGGCAACACATCTGCCGTTAAATCTGCACCCTCCTCGACCAAGTGCTCAGCCGCCTTGACACAAAAGCCATAATGAATCACAGGATCTTTTTTTCCGTGAATCATGTGCAAAGTGGTGCCAAGCATGGGCGCATGAGGTAACGCCACGAAGCGACCTGATAAGGAGACCACACGCGCGGCAACGCTCTTTTGCTGTTGAGTGCTCTCAAGAGACATGATGGCACCTTGAGAAAAACCCACCAACGCTGTGGCCTCGGGCCCAATTCCCGTCTTCTTTTGCCAAGCCTCAATGACAGAGAGAAAGAGAGGCATTTGTGCGTTCACTCGCTGCGCTCTGTTTTCCTCGCTCACGCCTTGAACAGAGAACCACTGCGCACCTCTTCCCATGTCACATGCATGAGGCGCTTGAATGCTCACGACATGAGCCTGTGGAAAGATGCTTGCCAGGTGTTCGCCCACGCGCACCATGGCCTGAGCATCGCTGCCCACGCCGTGGTGAAGCATGAACAGTTGGCCAACCTCGCTTGTGTGTGGCTCTTGGATGGTAATGGCATTGGCCAAGATGGTGTTGAGGTCGCTCACTCTAATTTCGCTCCTGAAGATTTCACGATCAAGCCTGCATTGATCCAGTCCTCTTTTAAGATTTGCTCAAACTCATCACTGCTGGCCGTTTTCACCTCAAGGCCCAAACGCACCAAGCGATCTTGCACCTCTGGATTGGCCAACACTTTGATCATGGCTTGGTTGATTTTTTCAATCTCTGCCTTGGGCGTATTGGCTGGCGCCAAGAGTCCCATCCAAGAGTCAAATGAAAAACCAGGCAAACCAGATTCAGCAACGGTTGGAATTTCAGGCAGAAACTTAGATCTCTCTCGCCCTGTGTAGGCCAAGAGACGAATGCGTGGGTCTTTTCTAAAACCAACCACCCCAACGGTCGCTGAGGTCACGCCTTGAACGCGATTGGCCAACACCTCGTTGACCGCATCTCCCGTTGCCTTCATGGGAATGTGTTGCATCTCCAAACCAGCACGGGCCAAAAAGGAAGCCATGCCCAAGTGAGATGCACTCCCATTTCCTGCAGAAGCGTAGTTGAAGCCTTTGGGGTTCGCTTTGATGAGTTTGATGTAGTCCTTTAGATTGTTTGCACCAAACGCCTGAGGAACGGCAATGATGTAGCCAGAAAATCCAACCAAAGACACTGCCTGGAAATCTTTGATGGGGTCATAGGGCAGTTTTTCATATAGGTATCCGGTCAATGTGTGAGAGGCAGCGCTCATCACCAAAGTGTTGCCATCGGCTGGTGCTTTGGCCACCAAAGAGGTCCCAATGGTGCCTCCAGCGCCAGCGTGATTCTCAATGACCACCACAGCACCCAATTGCGCACCCAACTCGTTGACAAAGGTTCTTGCCACGGTGTCTTGAACCGCCCCAGGCCCAAAGGGCACAATGATCTTGATCACGCGTTCTGCAGCCATTGAGCAAACAATCGAGCCCGCGCAAAGCATGAGAAAAATCCATTTGAATAAATTGAGCTTCATGAACTTCTGACTTTCATTGCTGGTTAAGGTGGTTGGTTGGATCTTTATTCCTGCATTGAGCGAGAGCCTTGAACATCAAGCCATCTCTCAACCAAACGAACAAAGTAACTTGCCCCAATGGGAATGATCTCATCGTTGAAATCAAAAGACGTATTGTGGATCAAGCATGGGCCTGCACCATGATCGGGCATTCGATGCTCTCCATTTCCGTTTCCGATGAAGGCGTAGCATCCAGGGCGAGCTTTGAGCATGTGTGCAAAATCCTCAGCACTCATGACCGGCGTGAAGTGCTCATTCACAGCCTCTGCCCCCACAATCTCTCGCATGACATCGGCACAAAATTTGGCCTCTCTTGCGTGATTCACCACCGCTGGCGAAGCCCGCACAAAACTCACCTCAGCCTTGCATCCGTGAGCACTGGCAACTCCCAAGGCCATGCGCCTCAAAGCGGCTTCAATCTTGTCCAATGTGGCGTCCGAGAACGTGCGCACCGTCCCACCCACCCACGCTTCGTCGGGGATGACGTTGGGTGCCACCGATCCTTGAATTTGCGTCACAGCCAAGAGTGCGTTGTCCAAAGGATCAATGGTTCTGGCTATCAAACTTTGCAACTGTTGCGCCAATTCGATGGTTGGAGCCACTGGATCGACACCTGTGTGCGGCAAAGAGGCGTGAGTACCTTGTCCCTTGATGGTGACTCGCCAAGTGTTGCTGGACGCCATCAAGGCGCCATGGTTCAGTGCGAAGTGTCCAACCGCTCCAATTGAAAAATTATGCAATGCAAAAACCGCCTCGCATTCAAAACGCTCAAATAGCCCGTCTTGAATCATTTTTTTGGCACCCGCCTTGCCCATTTCCTCTGCAGGCTGAAAAATCAAATTGACGGTGCCATCGAAATTTTGATGTTGAGACAAATGCCATGCAGCAGCCAAGAGCATGGTCGTGTGTCCATCGTGACCGCAAGCATGCATCTTGCCAGCATGGAGTGAGCGATGAGGAAAATGATTGTCCTCTTGCAAAGGCAACGCATCCATGTCAGCTCTAAGACCCAAGCTCCTCTTGCTTTGACCTCGTTTGATCACCCCCACAACCCCTGTGCCAGCAATGCCCATGTGGACCTCTATGCCCCAAGATCTCAATCGCTCTGCCACCAATGCACTGGTTCTGTGCTCCTCAAACCCAAGCTCAGGATGAGCATGGATATCGCGCCTGAGGGCCACAAAGGGGGAGATGTCTGAAAAACTGTCAACAATGTTCATGGGTCAATGGAGATAAAAAAGAACAAAATCAATCGGCCTGGCGATACCAGTCTGGCAAGCTTGTCGCGATCAATAATCGCTTCCACCGGACGCCAAAGACTCGAACTTGGTGATGGTTTTGAGGAAAGTGAGTTTGACCGTCCCAGTTGGACCATTCCTTTGTTTGCCAATGATGATCTCGGCAACGCCCGGCTCTTTGCTGTCTTTGTTGTAGTAATCATCGCGGTAAATGAACATGATGACGTCCGCATCTTGTTCAATGGCGCCAGACTCCCTCAAGTCGCTCATCATGGGGCGCTTGTCGGTTCGTTGCTCAACACCGCGGTTGAGCTGAGACAAAGCAATCACAGGGCATTGAAGCTCTTTGGCCAGCATCTTGAGTCCCCTTGATATCTCACCGAGTTCGGTCGCACGGTTGTCGCCGTCACCACTTGTGCCACTCATGAGCTGCAAATAGTCGACCACGATCAAACCCAGCTTTCCACACTTTCTTGAAAGCCTTCTCGCATTGGCCCTGAGCTCACTGGGCGTCAAGCCAGGTGTTTCATCGATGTGCAAGGAGATGTTTCTCAAGCGCTCAATGGCTTCGGTGAGTTTGGGCCACTCGTCTTGGTTCAATTTACCCGTTCTCAAATGACCTTGATCAATTCGACCAATGGAGCCCACGATACGAATGGCCAACTGCGAAGCACCCATCTCCATGGAGAACACGGCAACAGGCAAACCTTCGTTCAAAGCCACATGCTCGGCAATGTTGATCGCCAGTGCGGTCTTTCCCATGGAGGGTCGGGCAGCCAATACGATCAAATCACCAGCCTGTAGGCCAGAGGTCATGCGATCGAAATCGTAAAAACCAGTTGGCACCCCCGTGATGTCGTTGGGATTTTGGCTCATCTCCTCAATGCGATCCATCAAGGTCACCGCCAATGAATCCATCGACTGAAAGCCCTCTTTCATTCGAGAGCCCTCTTCACCAATGTTGAAGATCTTTTGCTCCGCCTCGTCCAAAATTTGAGCCACCTGTTTGCCATTTGGATTGAAGGCATTGGTTGCAATTTCATCACTGACGGTGACGAGTTTTCTCAAAATGGATCTCTCGCGAACGATCTCCGCGTAACGTCGAATGTTTGCAGAACTGGGAACGAATTGGGCCAGTGAGTTCAAATAGGTAAGCCCCCCCACCTCTTCGGCTTTGCCGACATTTTGAAGGGCCTCGTACACGGTGATCACATCTGCTGGGCGATTGGCGTTGACCAAATTGTGAACGGCTGAGTAAATCAAGCGATGTTCATAGCGATAAAAATCGTTGTCAGTGAGCAAGTCACCGACCTTGTCCCAAGAGGTGTTGTCCAACAACAAGCCACCCAACACGCTCGACTCAGCCTCCAAGGAGTGGGGAGGTATGCGCAACTGCGAGACCATGGGGTCAAAACTGGATTCTTGTTCGAAATTGGACATCACTGCAGACATGTCATTACCTCATTAAAAATCTATCGTACCCAGTTTCATGAGATTCGTCACGGGATAAGCCTGTGGGTATTGGTGTTTAACTTGTGGACAAGCTGTCAACAACTTGGGATAACTTTGCATTGAGGCTGCTATCTTCAATGCACACCCCAAAAACAACAAAAGCCTCCGAAGAGGCTTTTGAAATGCGCATGAGCAATGCGCTTGGAACTCAAACTTGGTGTTAAGCAGTTTCGCCGTAGACAGACACGGTGATGTCCACCAACACGTCTGTGTGAAGGGATACGCTGACCGTAGAGTCACCCACCACTTTGATCGGGCCATTGGGCATGCGAACGTGTGATTTGGGAACTGGGAAACCTTGTTTGGCCAACTCTTCAGCGATGTCAAAATTGGTGACTGAACCGAACAAACGTCCGTCCACACCCGCTTTTTGAGTGAGCTTTAAAGTGGTTCCGCCCAATTTGGCGCCCAAGCCTTGAGCCTCAGCGAGTTTTGCTGCAGCTTGACGCTCGAGCTCTTCTCTTTTGGCTTCAAATTCTTTGATGGCAACAGCAGTGGCGCGACGTGCGCGGCCAGAGGGGATCAAAAAGTTACGAGCGTAACCATCTTTGACTTTTACAACTTCACCCAAGTTACCTAAATTAACGACTTTGTCGAGCAATATGATTTGCATGTGATTCCCCTCAGATCCTGTGTTGGTCGCTGTAAGGCAACATGGCTAAAAAACGAGCGCGCTTGATGGCTGTGTTCAATTGACGCTGGAAAATAGCACGTGTTCCAGTCAATCTGGCTGGAATGATTTTGCCGTTTTCGGCAATGAAGTCTCTCAATGTGTCGATGTCTTTGTAATCGATTTCTTCAACACCTGTCACTGTAAAGCGGCAAAAACGCTTGCGCTTGAAAAGCAATGACTGGGTGTTGCGCTTGGGGCGCTTGTCTTTGTTGAACTTTTTAAATGTGGCCATGGTCAGGGCCTCCTCTATTGAATTTGTTGAAAATGGGTCAAATGAAAAATAACGCCTTTTGAGTTCCTGGGAGTGGCTAAAAATCCTTCAAACTGCACCTCTTGCTGAGGGCTTACTTTGATCAATCTTTGCGCCAACTCTCCCAATGCTCTGGTCCTTAAAGTTGCCTTGACAGTCCTTTGTAATCCAGCCTCTTCGATTTGGGACTCATGCTCGAGAACCACATCCAAGGCGGGTAGGCCTGCGGGGGTATACCTCATGGGAGAGGTCTCAACCACCGTTGCGGTCAAAACCAATCGATTCACAAAAGGTCAACTGTGAACAGAACTTAGACTTGGAACTCAGCTTGTTGCGTTTTGCGTGCCTCTTCGCGTTCAACAGTCTTCATCATGAGTGAAGGACCTGTTTCGGCTTTTTTCTTGAGAACAGTCAAATGACGCAATACAGCATCGTTGAATTTGAAGGCATGCTCCAACTCGGCCAACACCTCTTTAGAGGCCTCAATGTTGACGCACAAGTAGTGAGCCTTGGCCAATTTGTTGATCATGTAAGTCAACTGGCGACGACCCCAGTCCTCGATTCTGTGAATCGAGCCACCACCTGTGGTGATGAGGGTTTTGTATCTCTCGAGCATGGCAGGAACCTGCTCACTTTGATCCGGATGGATCATCAAAACGATTTCATAATGACGCATACACTCTCCTTGTGGTTGTGAGCCACCCACAGCGTCTGATGTGGTGTGGCAAGGGAAAACCCATGATTATAGCCCCAATTGATGGACCTATCAAATCTTCACCCACCTTTTGTCTCAAAATTGCACGTTCTGCCCCATTTGAACCTGGAGCCAGGGGCCTGGATTTGATCGCACACCCCTCCTTTCATCTGAGGGGCTTGCCCTACAATGAAGAACACAGAACTTTTGCTCACATCCTGACCTATGAACCTACTGATCTCCAACGACGACGGCTACCAAGCCCCTGGCATAGTCGCTTTGTATGAAGCATTCAAGGACATTGGTCAAGTTGTGGTGGTGGCTCCCGAGCACAACAACAGTGCCAAATCCAACGCGCTCACGCTGAATGCACCCCTCTACCTTCACGACAGCCCCAAAGGCTTTCGCTACATCAACGGAACACCCGCTGACTGTGTACACATCGCCCTCACTGGACTCTTGGACTTTCGCCCGGACTTGGTCATCTCTGGCATCAACAACGGGGCGAACATGGGAGATGACACCATTTACTCGGGCACTGTGGGCGCAGCCATGGAGGGCTATTTGATGGGCATCCCAGCGATCGCCTTCTCACAAGTCAAAAAGGGCTGGGAACACATCGACGCTGCAGCACAAATGGCGCGCAAACTCGTGGACTCCTTGATCGAAGATGGGCTCGTTGCGAACTCCCAAGCGCCTCACAAGAGAATCAACTCCAAAAAAGCCGCCCATGACGGCGAGCAAGCCCCTCCAACCTCACACCCTTGGCTGTTGAATGTGAACATGCCCAACTTGCCCTTGAGCGAGCAAAAGGGTTTCGCCTTTGCGCGTTTGGGTCGCAGGCATGCAGCGGAGAGGGTCATCACCCAAGTCAACCCCAGAGGGGAGACCATGTATTGGATTGGTGGTGCTGGGCCCGCAAAGGACGAATCTGAAGGCACCGATTTTTATGCCACTCAAAACGGCTGGAGCTCCATCACGCCACTGCAAATTGACTTGACCGATCACCAAGCCTTGGCACACTGGTCCAAACACCTCAAGCACCATTTGCTTTGATGAAAAAAAGACCCAGCTTTCCCATTCGACTGGACCGCGAGCATGACAAGGCTCCGGTCGATACCCTGTTGTCTGCCACAAAAGTGGTCAAACGCAGTGATCCTCTACAAGCCAAACCCAAGACCTCAAACCCCAATACGCCACTGGGCTTGGGATTGGATTCCCAAAAGGTCCGCCAAAAAATGGTTGACAAGCTAGAGCTCCAAGGCCTGGAGGATGAATGGGTTTTAAGGGCCATGAGTGCCATCGAGAGACACCGCTTTGTGGACACCGCTTTGGTCAACCAAGCTTATGAAGACACGAGCTTGCCCATCGGATTTGGACAAACCATCTCCAAGCCCAATGTGGTGGCCAGAATGCTCTCTTTGCTCAGAGGGGGGAGAAATTTGCTGATCAATGGAAAGATCGGCAAGGTCTTGGAAATTGGTACTGGCTGCGGCTACCAAGCGGCCTTGCTTGGTGAAATCTCCAAAGAAGTCTACAGCATTGAGCGAATCAAAGGTCTTCACGAAAAAGCAATGGAGCATTTGGCCTTATTGGGCACAAAAAACATTCACCTGCTGCTGGCAGATGGAATGCTCGGACACCCTGAGGCCGCACCCTATAACGGCATCATCAGCGCTGCTGGAGGCGAGACACTCCCTGAAGTCTGGATTGACCAACTGGCTGTGGGCGGTCGACTGGTGGCCCCTTGGGCACAGACCCAAGGGGGGTCTCAAAGCTTGCTGGTCATTGACAAAACGCCAACCGGCATTGAGCGCCAAATCTTGGAGCCCGTGCATTTCGTTCCCCTAAAATCTGGCATTGCTTGACGATCCAAAGGACCCATTAAACATGTTGTGCAACTCCCCTCATCGACTTTGCTCAATGGCATTGGCATTGGCCTTGGTGGCTTGCTCCTCCTCCCCTCGCGTTCCTGCACCCGTTGAGGAGATCAAGGCAACGGCCACACGCTCCATTTGGAGCACCAGTCCCTTGGCCAAGCCGGTAGCGCCCACTCAAACACCAATGGGTCAAGAAAACGAGGGCAAGCCTGGGTACTACACCGTCAGATCAGGCGACACATTGATTCGAATTGGGCTCGACCAAGGTCAAAATTGGCGCGATTTGGTGAAGTGGAACAACTTGGACAACCCCAACGCCATTGAAGTGGGGCAGGTTCTGAGGGTTGCTCCACCCAAGTCCAGCACGAGTGAAGATGCCACCAACTCAGGGGTGGTTGTGCGCCCCGTTCAAGCCCCATCTGCCATTGTGATGAGCGCGCCCACGGCTTCAGTGGAGAACACACCTGGCACCAAACCCTCTGCCCCACCCAATGCCGCAGCCCCCACCCAAGCCCAAGCCAGTGGCGGCCCCGATGAGCTCAATTTCGCTTGGCCTGCTCAAGGCGTGGTGATCAATTCATTCAATGAAAGCAAGAACAAAGGCATCGACATCTCCAACAAAGCGGGCCAAGCGGTGCTTGCCTCGGCAGATGGAAAAGTGGTTTACGCAGGCTCTGGACTCAGGGGCTATGGCAATTTGATCATTTTGAAACACAACGAGACCTACCTCAGCGCCTACGCTCACAACCAAGTGCTCTTGGTCAAGGAAGATCAATTGATCAAAAAGGGACAGAAAATTGCCGAGATGGGCAACTCCGACGCCGATCAAGTTGCGCTTCATTTTGAAATCAGAAAGTCAGGCAAACCCGTCGATCCAATGAAATACTTGCCGCCTCAATAAAACCGCTCAACGCTTCTGACGCCTTCAAGTTAGACCGATTCAGCATCTTTGCAAGCCCCTCAAGAGGGCTTGCGCATTGAACAAAGACGCTCGATCAAGCATCACCCTCACTTCCCCTTTTCCGATTGCCACCCCAATGACAGAGCACACCACGATCTATCCAGAGAATGCATTGACCATTGAGTCCATGGACATCGAAGCCCAAGGCATTGCTCACCGAGCCGATGGCAAAGTGGTCTTTGTGGATGGCGCTTTACCCTATGAAGTGGTCAATGCCAATGTGAATCGGAAAAAAGACAATTGGGAAAAAGCCAGTCTGAATCAAATTTACCGAGAATCGTTTCTTCGCGTCACCCCCAAGTGCTCCAACGCTGGACTGCACAACGGCTCTTGTGGTGGCTGCAAAATGCAGCACTTGGATGCGAGCGCTCAAGTCGCCATCAAGCAACGTGTGCTTGAAGATTTATTGAACCATTTGGGACAAGTCAAACCTCAGGTCATGATGAGGCCCATTGAAGGCCCTCAATGGGGATATCGTTACCGGGCAAGGCTCTCGGTGCGAGACGTCAGGAAGAAAAATGCTGTCTTGGTGGGCTTTCACGAAAGAAAAAGTCGCTATGTGGCAGACATGCAGCATTGCGAAATTCTGCCTCCCCACATGAGTGCTTTGCTCATGCCGCTTCGCGGCTTGATTGCGTCTTTGGATGCCAGAGAGCATTGCCCGCAAATTGAATTGGCCATTGGAGAAGACGTCAACGCTTTGGTGCTCAGGCACATGGTGCCCTTGAATGAGCAAGATGAAAAACGCCTGCTTGAATTCGGCCAAAAGCATCATGTTCAATGGTGGCTTCAACCCAGCTCCGTTGAGAGCACACATTTGATGAAGGCTCCAGCGAATCTGTACCCCCAACAGGAGCTGCAACTGAGCTACAAGTTGCCCGACTTTGAAATCACGATGCCTTTCAAGCCAACTGACTTCACCCAAGTCAATCCCCACATCAACCAAGTCTTGGTGAGCAAGGCCTTGAGGCTCCTTCAACCTCAAAAAACAGACACCGTGATCGATTGGTTTTGTGGACTAGGCAATTTCACACTCCCCTTGGCTTGCTTGAGCGCCAAGGTGATTGGCATTGAAGGCAGCGAAACCTTGGTTCAAAGAGCGCAGGACAATCACACCTTCAATCAAGCCCACCCCGAGCGAGTCACCTCAATGGGAGAGGCTCACTTCGCTTGCAAAAATCTATTCGAAATCACCCCCGAGGATTTGTTGCAATTGGGTCAAGCTCAAAAATGGCTGATCGATCCTCCTCGTGAAGGCGCCTTTGCTTTGGTGAAGGCTTTGAATGAGCTCTTGGGCGGCGATCCTTTGCTGGCAGACCCCAATTCATCTGCACAAGCCCCTCTCGCACCCAACTCAAACTACCAAGCTCCTGAGCGCATTGTCTACGTCAGTTGCAACCCAGCCACTTTGGCCAGAGATGCCAAAATTTTGGTGCATGGCGCAGGCTATACCCTCACCCATGCGGGTATTGTCAACATGTTCCCACACACTGCACACGTAGAGAGCATCGCAGTGTTCGAAAGGTCAGCCTCACATTGAGCCAAGCAAACTCTGCGCGGTGAGCTGCCCTCAAAAAAAATGCCTGATCAAAATCAGGCATTTTCAACTCAAGGGCCTTTGACCCTTTTGTCAAAGCTCATTCGCGCTCACCACCCAAAATGCCCAAGAGGGCCAATAGGCTTTGGAACACATTGATGATGTCCAAATACAGCGACAAAGTGGCGCTGATGTAGTTGGTCTCTCCCCCATCGATGATCTCTTTGATGTCATAGAGCATGTAAGCAGAGAAAATACCAATCGCAAGCATCGAAATGGCCAGCATTCCAGCGGATGAAGCCACAAACATGTTGATGATGCTACCCACCATCAACACGATCGCGCCAACATACAACCACTTGCTCAAACCGCTCAAATCACGTTTGATGAAAGTGGCCAGGCTTGCCATCATGAAGAAAACACCTGCAGTGCCACCAAAGGCAATCATCACCAACTCAGTGCCGTTTTGAAAACCCAAGACCATGGCGATGAGTCTAGAGAGCATGATGCCCATGAAGAAGGTGAACCCCAGCAAAACAGGAACGCCTGTTGCTGTGTTTTTGGTGCGCTCAATGGCGTAGATGAAACCAAAGGCTCCAACCAAGAAAAGAATCATTCCCAGGCCGCCAGACAAGGCGTAGCTCAGACCCGTGGCAATGCCAAACCAGGCACCAAGCACCGTTGGAACCATGCTGATGGCCAAGAGCCAATAGGTGTTGCGAAGAACACGATTTTTCTCCGCCTCAGATAGAGGGGTTACATATTGAAAGTCAACGGTTTGGAAGTTGTCATTCACTTTAGCAGCTCCTTGAATAAGTGACACGAACGTATCTGAGGGTATTTTAGGGCTTTTCAAGGCCAAGGTGACTGTTATTTAGGGGCCTTTCTTGAGCAAACACCTGGTTTTCAAGCCCTCAACCACGTCAAACGCAGACTTGGGGCTCAATGAATCGCTTTGCGGTGCACATTTGAGGGTTTCCTTTGCCCAAAAATGAAACTTAAAGCCATAAAATCTTAAATCTGCATTGACAGCTCTGGCTGTCGACACCTTTTCTTTTTCAAACCCATCCGCCATGAAACACAAAGCAACTCTCGAACTCAGTGACATCAAAACCATTGCCGCAGCAGCAGAGGCACATGCCTTGAAAAACAATTGGGCCGTGAGCATCTCCATTGTCGATGACGGTGGTCATTTGCTGTTCTTGCAACGCCTAGACGGTGCAGCACCCATTACTTCACACATCGCCCCGGCAAAAGCCAAGACCGCGGCTTTGGGTCGACGCGAGAGCAAGATCTACGAAGACATCATCAACAACGGCAGAACCTCATTTTTGAGCGCCCCCGAGCTCGAAGGTATGCTCGAAGGCGGAGTGCCCATCACCATCGAGGGCCAAGTCATTGGCGCCGTAGGCGTGAGTGGTGTGAAATCAAGTGATGACGTGGCCATTGCCCAAGCCGGCATCAACGCTTTGACAAACGCCTAAAACGATCGGATTGTCAAACCCCATTCATTGCAAGGGAGAGGGATCGCACCTCACGCTCAGTAGGTCAGTCTCTCGGGCCTGATTTCTTGCAAAATGGTGGTGGCAATTTCCTCAATGCTCTTGTGCGTGGTGGAGAGCCAGCGTATGCCCTCAC
>CAIPII010000160.1 GCA_903865035.1 uncultured Burkholderiales bacterium
GTTGAACTAAAAAAAGAGGTCAATGTGAATTGACTCAATCTCTAAACCAGCGTGTGCGGCCCCCAATTGTTTCGGGGCCCAAGGTGTGAGGGGAGATGCGCGAGTTCGTTAAATTGAACGAACAATCTAATTATGGCACACCCTCGGGTTTTCACCAAGCTCTTTTTACAAAGCTGTTGTAGTCTTAACTCAAATTCAAGAAATGGGTGCGATAGTGGATGAGTTCATCGATGCTTTCATGAACATCGGCCAAAGCGGTGTGCTTTTGCTGCTTTTTAAAGCTGCTGAAAGCTGAAGGCTTCCATCGCTTGGCCAACTCTTTGAGCGTGGACACATCCAAATTGCGGTAATGGAACCACGATTCGAGTTGGGGCATGTACTTGACCAAAAATCGCCTGTCTTGACTGATGGTGTTGCCACACATGGGGGACACCCCTTTGGAGACATACTGCTTGATGAAGTCGATCAAGAGCTTTTGAGCTTGCTGCTCGTCCAAAGTAGAGGCCTTGACCTTGTCAATCAAGCCACTCTTGCCATGCGTGCCCTTGTTCCATGCGTCCATGCCATTCAAGAGCGTGTCATCTTGATGCAAGACCAATACAGGCCCTTCAATTCGAGGGGTCAGATCAGGGCCGGTGACGATGATGGCGATTTCCAGGAGTTTTTCCTTCTCTGGATCTAGGCCTGACATCTCACAATCGATCCAGATCAAATTTTGATCATTTTTTTGAAGAACAGTGCCATTGGGAGCGCTGGTTTGGTCATTTGTATTCATCCCTCAATTGTCACCCAAGCTGAGCTGGTTTTGAAAAAAGACCTAAACTATAGGGATGAATTCATCCAACTCAATGACTTTGGCCTTTGTGGCCGCCTTGGGACTCAATGTCCTTGTGAAATTGTGGCTCATGACCCGGCAAAACCAACACGTGGCTCACAACCGAGGAGCGGTCCCCAAGAATTTTGCCAATACCATATCCTTGGAGCAACACCAAAAAGCAGCTGACTACACACTGGCAAAAGCCAAAGTGGGGCTTGTAGATTTGCTCTTGGAATCTTTGGTCATGCTTGGCTGGACCTTGCTTGGTGGGCTGGAATGGTTGAACCAAAGTCTTTTGGCTTGGATGGGCACAGGACTCATGCAAGAGCTCGCCTTGATGGTGTCATTCATGCTCATTGGAGGATTGATCTCCTTGCCCTTGAGTTGGTATCAAACCTTTGTGGTCGAGGAGCGTTTTGGCTTTAACAAGTCCAACCTCCAATTGTGGTTCGTGGACATGTTCAAAGGTTTGGCCCTGGGTGCCGTTTTGGGTCTACCCTTGCTCGCTTTGGTCTTGTGGCTCATGGAAATGGGGGGAACGGCTTGGTGGCTTTGGGCCTGGGGAGCATTGGTGGCTTTTCAATTGCTCATGATGTGGATTGCGCCCAATTGGCTGATGCCCCTCTTTAACAAATTCACTCCACTTGAGGACTCACAGCTCATTGAGCGAATCACAGCTCTCATGAACAAATCTGGGTTCAAAGCCAAGGGCTTCTTTGTCATGGATGGCTCCAAGCGATCAGCTCACTCCAACGCATTTTTCACTGGCATTGGCAGCAGCAAGCGGGTGGTTTTTTTTGACACCCTGCTCTCACAACTCTCTGGCGATGAGATGGAAGCTGTGTTGGCCCACGAGTTGGGTCACTTCAAGCACAAGCACATCATCAAAATGATGCTCACCAGTTTTGTGATGACGCTTTTGGGCCTGGCCTTGCTCGGGTGGCTCATGACCCACAGTTGGTTCTATACAGGTTTGGGCGTATCTCCCAGCGTTTTGGCATCTGGAACTGGGCAAAACAATGCACTTGCCCTCTTGCTCTTCATGATGGTGGTGCCCTTGGTCACCTTCTTGAGCGCGCCCATCAGCAGTGCAAGGTCTCGCAAACAAGAGTTTGAGGCCGACGCCTATGCAGCTCAAGTGAGCAGCGCATCTTCCCTCGCTAGCGCACTCATCAAACTCTATCAAGACAACGCCTCCACTCTCACACCGGACCCCTGGTTTGTGAAGTTTTACTACTCTCACCCACCAGCCTCTGAGAGACTCGAGCGCATGGGCGCATGAGCCAAGATCTCACCCAAACGCAACTGGGCTTGGTGGTGAGCAGCCACGGTAGGCACGTCGTGGTCGAAACAGCTGAAGGCAATCGAGTGCTTTGTCATCCTCGCAAGAAAAACAACTTGGCCCTGGTCGGAGATCAAGTGCAGTGGATGACATCAACCGATGAGGGGGTGATCGAAGCGGTGCTGCCCAGAAAGAATGAGCTCTACCGCCAAGACGAAATGAGGACCAAATCCTTTGCGGCAAACATCGACATGCTCTTGATATTGATTGCTGCCAAACCAGAATTCTCTGAGACACAACTCACCCGTGCATTGATTGCTGCCCAAGCCGCAGGCATCGAGGCCATGATTGTGCTGAACAAATCCGATTTGATTGAAGATTTTGAGCGCTCATGGGATCGACTCAAAAACTATCCTGGGATGGGTTATCGGTTACACAAACTCTCAATCAAATACGACCCCGATTCTTTTAGAGCCATCATGCAGGGCTTGATGCACAAAACCACCTTGCTCCTTGGCCCCTCTGGTGTGGGCAAGAGCACGTTCATCAACCACGCGATTCCTTCAGCGCTTGCTCAAACGCAGGAGATCAGTCAGGCCCTGAATTCGGGCAAACACACCACCACCTCATCCACCCTTTACTGGGTGGATGCTGACAAGCGCACTGCCCTCATCGATTCCCCGGGATTTCAGTCCTTTGGCATTCACCAAATTGATCCCGCCAAGCTCAGCCAATACATGCCTGACTTGGATCGAAATGCAAAGGCTTGTCGCTTCTACAACTGCACACACCTTCATGAGCCTGGGTGCGGGGTGAGAGACGCAGTTGCCCAAGGCGACATTTCCGCAAGTCGCTACAAAATTTATGAGCAACTCTTTGAAGAGCTCAGTCAGCCAAAGAACTTTTAATTGCTGCGCTCAACCAAGCAAGCGTGCCATGGTGAGCAAACTCAGCAATACAAACCACATCACAACGGCTCGCCACACCAAGCCCACCACGCTTCTCAAGTGTTCGGTCTCGGCTTCTTTACCGGGTGTGCTCTGCCCGCCCTTAGAGCCGCCTTGCAAAGACTCATCCAAGGGATTGTTTTGGGCTGAAACCAAAGCCAAGCCACCCAGACGCAAATTGAGAGCTCCAGACGTGGCTGCAAGCACCACTCCATCATTGTCTTGTGGGAACTCGGACGCATGGGTGCGCCAACTCTCGATGGCATCCTCAAAATTACCCACAATTGCAAACGACAATGCTGTCACGCGTGAGGACATCCAGTCAATGCGTCCCCAAGCGGTGTGAGCCAGATGTTCCAATGTCTCACTCACCCAATGGCCATCTGTCACATGCGAAGCGTCCTCGTCTGAGCTTTGCAGCGAAGGATGGCTGGAGTCTTCTTTGAAAACACGCGCCATCAAGTGCGACATGCGATAAAGAACCGCAGCTGCTGGACCCAACCCAAAAGCAGCTCCGATGGAGAACCAAAACAAAACACCGAAAACGTGTTGGTGCGCAGCCAGCACGGAATATTCGATGGCCAAGCGAATCACCTCTCTTTTGGGCAGCTCAGAGGTGTCCGCCTTTTGCCAAGCGGCCAAATGCAATTTCGCCTGCTCCTCGTCCCCCGCCTCGAGAGACTCCTTGATTTGCGTGAAATGATGACTGAATTGGCGAAAGCCCAAGGTGGAGTAAAGCACCGCAATGCTCCACAAACCACTCACCACCCACCCCAATGTGGACCAAAGCAGCCAATGCATGGCAAAAGCAATCAATGCGGGCACCGTCACACAAAGTGACCACACCAACAGTGCGTGGTGATTTTGTCCAGCGTCAAGCTGATCCTTCACCCAACGGCTCCACTGCACCATCATGCGCTCAAGCCAGTTGTCCTCTTTCAAAGGGCGCAACTGCTCAATGAGCAATGCAAATAAAAGTGAAATGAGTGTCATGGCTCGATCTTATTGCATTAAAGGGTCATGGCTTGATGGGAACTTAAAAACTGATAAAGCCCTCTAATCATAGATGCAGTTGCCCCCCAAATAAAGGCCCCCTGAGATGCCTTGTGCGGCGCAATTGAGTACCAAGAGCGAAATTGCCCATTGAACTCCAAACGGTGCTGCTGGTGATGAGCAGGGTCCATCAAAAAGGGCAAGGGGACCTCAAACACACGCGCCACCTCATCGGGGTTGATCTTGAGTCCAAAATCGGGCTCAATCCAAGCCACCACGGGACTCACCACCATGTTGGCAAAGGTCACGTAATCAGGTAAGCGGCCCAAAATTTTCACATGACGAGCGTCCAAGCCCACCTCCTCTTGCGCCTCTCTGAGTGCGGTGAACTCAACGCTTGAATCGCTGGCATCGACTTTCCCTCCGGGAAAGGCGACTTGGCCAGAATGGGTTCGCATGTGTGCAGCTCTCTGAGTCAGTAAGAGCTGAGGTCCATCGGCTCGACTGACGACCCCAATCAACACGGCCGCTTTTTGCCTAGGCACATCCTCTCCCACACCCTCAAAATCATCTTGCCAAGTGCCTTGGGCTATGGGAACTGGAGCCCTGAAGCTGCGCTCAAGGCCTTGAACCGTTAGCAACTCAGCCACCAAAGGCGGCAGGTGAGCGTCGGTCGAGTGAACCGGAACCTTTTGAGGATCAAAATCGGGAACGCTTGAGAGCTTTAACATGAGGACAAATGTAGAAAAGCCGCTTCAAACTTTCGTTTGAAACGGCTCACTTGGATCGCCCAAGAGGTCAACACCAGCAAGAAGCCCATTGAACAACAGGCCACTCGCATCGTCAAAGCATCAAGAGGCTTGTGCTTGACTTGCTGCTGCTGCGGCTGCTTGAGCGGCCTGGGCAGACTTGCTGACCAACTTTTCTTTGATCCTTGCAGATTTACCACTGCGATTGCGCAAGTAATACAACTTGGCACGGCGTACGTCACCACGGCGCTTGACTTCGATGCTTGCAATCAAGGGAGAGTAGGTTTGGAAAGTTCTCTCCACGCCTTCGCCGCTTGAAATTTTGCGAACGATAAAGCCACTGTTGAGGCCACGATTGCGCTTGGCAATCACAACACCTTCATAAGCCTGCACACGTTTTCTTGTTCCCTCGACCACGTTGACGCTCACGATGACGGTGTCGCCAGGTGAAAAATCGGGAATCTTTTTGCCCATGCGAGCAATTTCTTCTTGCTCAAGAATTTCTATTAAGTTCATGTTTGCCTTGAATTCGATCTTGGATGCGCAACACTAAAGGCTCGGTCGGATGACAAAAAGTCTCCACTTGAGCGGCCATCTAGAGGATCGGAGCCCTAAATTATAGAACGTTTTGCGATCAAATTCAAAGCCCCAACGTTGTAAAACGCTCAAATTCAGCGCCAAAATTCATCCAAAAGCGATGAGAAAACGGGCTCAAAGGGCAAAAAAGGGCTTCATCTGCGTTTTTTCCCCTGTGTGCCATGTTCCTTGGGCAGCAAATCGGGCCTCCTGACTTGGGTGAGCCTTATGCGTTCGCGCGCTCTCCATTGTTCAATCTGCGCATGATGTCCCGACAACAAAACGCCAGGGACCTCACGCCCCTGCCAAACCTCGGGACGAGTGTAATGGGGACAATCCAGCAATCCTTGAAGATTTGGGTTAAAACTGTCTTGGAGGTGACTTTGTGGCTCACCCAAAACGCCTGGCCTCAACCTCGCCATGGAATCGAGCAAGGCCAAGGCTGGAAGTTCTCCGCCAGAGAGCACAAAATCCCCCAAGCTGATTTCCAAATCCACGTGAGCATCGATGAAGCGTTGATCAATGCCTTCGTAGCGACCACAGATCCAAATGGCGCCCCCCTCGCGGGCGCCTTCTCTGTCCACCACTGAATGGGTGAGCGTTTCGCCAACTGGGGTAAAGAGCAACACGGGTGCGTTGGAGGGAATAAAGCCAGGATCAGCCTGGAGTCGCTCTTGTCTGATGCGCTCCAAACAAAGTGCCAGTGGCTCAGCCATCATGACCATGCCTGGCCCTCCCCCAAAAGGACGATCATCCACGCGGCGATAAGGGCCTGAGGCAAAGTCTCTGGGGTTCCAACACTTGACTTGGATAGAAGGCGCCTCTTGGGGAGTTGCCTCAAACGCGCGGCGTGTCACACCCAAATTCAAAAAAGGGGTGAACAAGTCTTCAAACAAAGTGATGATGTCAATGCGCATGGGTGGCATTATCGCTTGCAAGGGTCCAACTCGAGCAAACACTCATCAAGGTGTCTAGGCAAGTGTGAAGGAGACCCAAAGTGCGGCTACTCAGCGCTTCAATAGTCGACCTGCCAGTCCACCTTGATCAAGCCAGCCTTTAGATCAACATCGTCAATGAATTGAGACACAAACGGGATCAAGCAGTCTGCAGTGGATTGGGAGGCTTTGGAGGTGGTTGAGGCCTTGGGCTTCTTGGGGCTTGAGCTGGAAGTTTGACCCTCGAGTTCGCCCTCTTTAACGCTTTCTTGTGCATTGCTCAGGGCACTGGCTTTGTAGTCTTCGGAAGGGGTGATCACCAAAACGCTTTGAGGGCCAGAGCTCATGATCTCATTGACCACTCCAATGGACAAGCCTTCGCGGTTTTGAACCTGCAAGCCCACCAAATCCACCCAATAAAACTCATCAGCCTCGGGCGTTGGAAAACTCATCCTAGAGATAAAAATTCTGGCGCCCTTCAGGGTCTCTGCACCGTTTCGATCGGGGCAATCTTGGACCTTGGCCACCACGAAATCACTGTGGTTTTTGGCTTCTTGAATTTTGAGCAACGAAGGTCCAAGCAAAGTTTTGCTGCCCTTTAAGGGCGGCAAAACGTACCATCGTTTGGATGAAAAAAGGGCTTGGGGGTCAGCGCTGAAGGGCAGCACTTTGAACCACCCTTTGATGCCCCAAGCATCGAGGATGCAACCCACTTCGATGGCATCCGCTGGAAGTTCAGCGGGCTCGATGAAGGGCAGCATCTCGAGAGTGTGAGAAATTAGGCTGTTTTTGCAGCAGCTTGTTTGATCAAACGCTCAACGGTGGGAGAGGCTTGCGCGCCAACGCCAACCCAGTGGTTGAGGCGATCGTGGGCGATGCGAATGCTCTCTTCTGCACCCCTGGCGATGGGGTTGTAAAAGCCAATGCGCTCGATGAAACGGCCATCGCGGCGCAAACGCTTGTCAGCGACAACGATGTTAAAGAATGGGCGGGCTTTAGAGCCCCCTCTGGCAAGACGGATGACGACCATGGTGAATTCCTTGCGGGTGGTTGAACTTTTCAACGTTGAGACACGCGACATGGCCACCCGGCCAGCGACACGCTGAAAACCCA
Source organism: uncultured Burkholderiales bacterium (assembly GCA_903865035.1). Taxonomy (GTDB): domain Bacteria; phylum Pseudomonadota; class Gammaproteobacteria; order Burkholderiales; family Burkholderiaceae_C; genus Limnohabitans. The sequence continues at coordinate 7,413 of CAIPII010000160.1, forward strand.
CGATTATAGCCCATCAAGGGGATTTTGACAAATCTGACACACGCCCATCTCCCATGCCCTGTGCTCAAGGCCACTGCATCAAAGAGGTCCTTGGGCTATGATCGCTCCATGAAAAACAAAACCTTGGCCACTTGGCTTGCATTTTTGGGCGGGCCCTTGGGGTTGCATCGCTTCTACCTCTACGGTCGTCATGACAACGTGGGCTGGCTCTTGCCCATTCCTAGCGCATTGGGCGTTTGGGGGATCATGAGGGTACAGGCCTATGGCGTGGATGACGTGCTGAGCTGGTGGTTGTTGCCCATTTTTGGCTTTGCTTATGCCGCGTGCGCATTAAACGCCATCGTCATTGGACTCACCCACTGCGAAGCATGGAACGCCAAATTCAACTCAAGCCTTGAGCCTGATGCAGCACCTGGGCGCACCTCATGGAACACCATTTTTGGGATTGTTTTGTCCTTGATCGTGGGTGCCACGGTCCTCATTTCAAGCATTGTCTATAGCTTTCAGCGCTATTTTGAAGTTCAAATTGACGAGGCCCACCAAATCGCCAATGGACTCGATCAGGATTGATCCACCCATGGGCCCAAAGCACGAATGGGCTGATGGCTCACAGCACTGAGCAAGTGCTCACTCACCTTTTGCGGAGCCAAATCCCTCAACGGCAGCAGCACAAAAGCCCTCTCTGACCACCTGGGATGAGGCACTTGCAAGTGCTGGCTTGAGATCAAAGCTTGACCAAAAAACAACAAATCCAGATCCAATTGCCTGGGCTGGTGGTGGAAATCACGCACCCTACCCGCCTCAAGTTCGATGGATTGCATGAGTTTCAACAAATCAGGAGCCTTGAGTGTGGTCATGACTTCACACACGGCGTTCAAATAATCTGGACCCGAGGCTTCAAAGGGAGGGGACTCATAAAGACCTGAGGCTTTGGTGACCCAACAGCGTTGAGTACCGTTGAGGGCCATCAACGCCTCTTTGAATGCCGCGACGGGTGAGCCCAAATTGCCCCCAAAGGCAATGTAAGTACAAGCCATGGGCTCAGCGCTCAAAGGGGGATGACACAACAATGAGGTCAACGTTGTCACTCGCTTTTCAGAGCTAGGCGCTCACTGAGGTGCACTGGGCTCAGAGCCCTTGGGTTTTCTGCGTCGCCGCCTCTTGGGAGCGCTCTTGACTGCGCCCTCTTCCAAAGGCTCGGCGCCATCTGCCTCAAGCCCCAACGGTTTTTCCCTCGAAACGACTGAAGTCTTGACTCGTGTTGTCTTGGGGCGAGAGCTGCTTTGGCGTTGGTGCTCAACCCGATAGCGCTCCAGCATCTCATCGCGCTCCTCATCGGAGGCTTCGCTGAACTGCACCCACCACTCGCCCAACTCTTCATCGATCTCTTTGGTTGCAACCCTCAGGCGCATGAAGTCAAAGGCAGCGCGAAAGCGCGCTTGTTGCACCAAGCCCCATGGGGACTGACCCAGTCGTTTTTCAAAGCGAGGTTGCAAACTCCAAATCTCTCTCATGTCCGCGCCCAGTTTGCCTCGCCCTGAGATGTCCCCAATGCGCGCATCAAAGACTTCGTCAATGGCCTCTTGGAGCGCTGGATACAAAGGCTGGCCATTGGCCATCCTGCCCTCCCAGGAGTGACGCACATCTTGCCAAAGCACACAAGCAAGAAGGAAGCTTGGTGCCACACTCTTGTGCTCGTTGACACGGCGATCGGTGTCGCTCAAAGCGGCGTGAATCATGGGCTCAGCCGACTTGGCCACAATCAAATCCAGCAAAGGATAAACGCCCTCACTCAATCCATAAAGCCTCAACTGCTCAATGCTTGCGAGCGCATGGCCAGTTTGGAGCAACTTGAGCATCTCATCGAACATGCGGCTTTGAGGTACATCTTGCAGCAAGGGCAGCATGCGCTTTAGAGGAGCGGCGGTTTTGCTCTCCAACTTAAAGCCCAAGTGGGCCAACTTGCCCGCGAATCGCACCGCACGCAAGATGCGCACAGGATCCTCTCGGTACCTCACTTGAGGCTCACCAATCATGCGCAGCACTTTTTTCTTGGCATCCAAAATGCCTTTGTGATAATCCACCAACTCTTGAGTGCTGGGATCGTAGTACATGGCGTTGATGGTGAAGTCTCGCCGGGCTGCGTCCTCATCCTGCGGCCCCCAGACGTTGTCTCTCAAGACTCGACCACTGGAATCCACGGCATGGCTCACCTGAGCCAAGGCGTGCTTGGATGTTTTTTCATTGCCGCTGACTTTTTTGGCGTCTGCAGATTCCAAATAAGCCCTGAAGGTGGAGACCTCAATGACCTCGTGCTCGCGCCCCCGCCCAAAGACCACGTGAACGATGCGAAAACGCCTTCCAATGATGAATGCTCGCCTAAAGCAAGATTTGACTTGCTCCGGTGTTGCATTGGTTGCAACGTCAAAATCCTTGGGCCTCAAGCCCAAGAGCAAATCCCTGACAGCTCCTCCAACCACGTAAGCGACATAGCCACGCTCTTGCAACGTTTTGACCACGAACAATGCATGTTCATCCAAAGCGGTTGGGTCAATCCCATGCTCCTTGGGTCCGATGCGCCGCTCAACACCCATGGGTTGTCCTTTTGCAGAAGGCGCGCGACCCATCAACCGGTTTACGAAATTTTTAATCATTCTTTATCAAATAGCTCCAAAATGGGCCATCCTCTGTCTAGTGCAATGGCTCGCAAGCGATCATCTGGATTGGTTGCAATGGGGTGGTTGACCCAGCTCAAAAGAGGCACATCGTTGATGGAGTCGCTGTAAAAAGTGGTCTCCACATCTTGTGCATAGAGCCCTTGGTTTTGCATCCATTGTTGCAGACGTTTGAGTTTGCCCTCCCCAAGTGAAGGAATACCAGCGATTTCTCCCGTGATTTGCCCCTGCTCATCGCGCTCGAGCTCAACGGCAATCAAGTCCTCAATGCCAAAATGATCGGCAATGGGACGGGTCACCCACTCGTTGGTGGCCGTCACAATCACCAAACGGTCGCCACGCTCCCGGTGCTCACGAATCAAATCCAAAGCCGCGGGCCTGATTTGAGGCTCGATCACCTCTTTCAAAAATCGCATTTGCATGAGTTGGGTCTCTTCAATGCTTCGAACCCGAATGGCGTGCGTGGAAAAACGAACGTAAGCCCTGATGTCGAGCACGCCGTTGCAGTAATCTTGGTAGAACGCATCGTTTTGTTTGGTGAATTCACCCTCATCGGTCCACCCCACTCGAGTGGTGAACGCTCCCCAAGATTGATCGGAGTCAATGGGGATCAATGTGTGATCAAGATCAAAGAGAGTCAATTGGGGCTTGTTCAAGGGTTTCACAGTCAAAGATTGAAAAAATATGGAATAAAAGGCAAGAACCCAGGCACACTCAAATGTCCTTGAGCATGTCTTTGATGAGTGGAATCGTGATCGGCCTCTTCGATTGCAGAGCGAACGCATCGAGTTGATCGAGCCACCCCACCAAATTGGTCAAATCTCGGCTAAAACGTGACATCATGAACTCCAACACATCGGCCCTTAACTCAAGCCCTCTCAAGGAGGCCTGTTGCACCAAAACCGATTTGCGCTGAGACTCATTGAGCACGCCAATTGCACTGACCAAGCCACTGGCAAATCGGGTTCTCAAATCTTCGCGAACCAAGAGGTCAGTGGGAGGAAGCGTTGCACTCACCAAGATACCGCGCTGAATGCCATCGGTGGGCAAGGAGGCGTTGACAAACCAATTGAAACAATTGGCTTGAGCTTGTTCATCATAGTCTTGGATGTCATCCATCAACATAAGTTTGCAACTGGGCTCAAAAGGCTCCAAGGGGACTGTGGGATCAAAGTGTTTGACCACCAAGCCCAACTGTGCAGCGCGCTCAGCGCTGGCTTGGAGCAAATGAGACTTGCCACTCCCTCTCTCCCCCCAGAGGTAAAAGCAATTGGGAAATGACCCAGACTTCAGTGCAAGGACCCAAGCCTTGAGCTCTTGGATCAACTGGGAATTGGGGCCTTCAATGAAGTTGTCAAAACTTGCCAAAGGATGGACTTTAAAGTCCAGCGCAACTTGCTTCATGGGGCTTTTTGATCACCCTCAAAAAATGTACTTTGTGTGTAATATTTCTTGAACCAACGCACGGTGACACTGAGCACTGCACTCACAGGCAGCGCAATCATCACACCCACCAAGCCAACCCATTGCGCAGCAACCAAAAGGGCAAAAATCACCATTGCAGGATGCAAGCCTATGCGCTCCCCCACCAATCGAGGAGTCAAGAAAAACCCCTCCAAACCCTGACCCAATGCATAGACCACGCCCACCGCGAGCAAAGCATGACCGGGCTCAAATTGAATCAAGGAGGCCAAGAGCGCGAGCACAAATCCCGTTCCAATGCCCACATAGGGGATGAACAGCAAAAGGCCGGTGAGCATGCCTATGGGCAAGGACAAATGCAGTCCCACAATGGACAAAGCGATGCTGTAGTAACTGGCCATGCACAACATCACAGCCAACTGCCCCCTCAGGTACTGTCCAAGCAAATGGTCCACATCGGCAAAAAACGCAATCAACAAATCCCTGTAACGAGGCGGAATCCACTGGGCTGCTTTTTCAATGATGACATCTTGATCGAGTAAAAAATAAAAGAGCAACAAAGGAATGAGCACCAAATTGCCAAGCACCGTGAGCGCAATGCTTCCCCCCAAACGCAAGGAGTCAAGCGCATGACTCAAAAGCCCATCCCAAGATGAGTCCATGTAATTCATCACAAGCGCTTTGAGGCTTTGCGCATCCAAGGCGACGTGGATACCCAATGCGTTCAAAATGGGCTCGAGCAACTCTTGGACTCGAGTAAACATGGTGGGCAATTGATCCCTCAACTGAGGCAACTCTTGCGCCACGATTGGCGTGAGCAAGGAAAACAAAGACAAGACAGCGACCAAAAAAACGACTTCAATGATGCCCACACTGAGCGCTTTGGGAAACTTGGGACCGAGCCAGTTGGAGATGCGCTTTCGAGCTGGTGTCAAGGCATAAGCCAACATCCAAGCCGCCACAAAAGGCATCAAAATGGGAGACAGAGAGCGCAACGCCCAAACCAAGATCAGCAGCACCAAAGCACCCATCACCAATTTGAATTGTGGGGAGAAAAGTGGCATGCTCAAGGGCTCCTGTGGATCAACTTAGAATAGCCCCATTCTATCGACTTATCGGCTTCAGACCCAAAAAGGTCAGGTCCTGGTCCATGAGCAAAGCCCAAGCCCCAAGGCCAAAGCAACTTGCTCAGCCCAAAAACCTTTGACACTCAAACAGTAAATTTCCATGAACACACCCCTTACCTACAAATCCGCTGGCGTTGACATTGAAGCGGGCGATGCTTTGGTCGAGCGCATCAAGCCATTTGCGAAAAAAACCATGCGCCCTGGTGTTTTGGCCGGGATTGGTGGATTTGGTGCGATGTTTGAGATCCCACCTGGCTTCACCCAGCCGGTGTTGGTCTCTGGCACAGATGGGGTTGGCACCAAACTCAAATTGGCCATCGAGTGGCAAATGCACTCAGGCGTTGGCATTGATTTGGTGGCCATGAGTGTCAACGACATTTTGGTTCAAGGTGCAGAACCCCTTTATTTCTTGGACTATTTTGCCTGCGGCAAACTCGACATTGACACCGCGAGCACCGTGATCGAGGGCATTGCCAAGGGTTGCGAATTGAGTGGATGTGCGCTCATTGGAGGAGAAACGGCGGAAATGCCCGACATGTACCCAAGTGGCGAATACGACTTGGCGGGCTTTGCAGTGGGTGTCGTTGAAAAATCAAAAATCCTCACGGGCCAGACCATCCATGAAGGTGATGTGGTGCTGGGCTTGGCCTCTAGCGGTGTGCATTCGAATGGCTTTTCATTGGTGAGAAAAATCATCTCTCGCCTTGATGCTGCGCATCAAAGCTTGCCCAACCATCTGGATGGCATGGAGTTCAAAACGGCTTTGATGGCGCCCACTCGCATTTATGTGAAAACGATTCTTGAAATCCTCAAGCACCACCCTGTAAAAGCATTGGCCCACATCACAGGCGGGGGGTTGATTGAGAACTTACCAAGAGTTCTCCCCGCTCAAGTTGGCATCGAATTGAAGCGTGCTTCTTGGCCCAAAACAGAACTCTTCGATTGGATTCAACAAAGCGCTCAGCTCGATGAAGTCGAGATGAACCGCACCTTCAACAATGGAATCGGCATGGCGTTGGTGATTGACGCCAAAAATGCGCAAAGCTGTCAAGAAGCTTTGGCTTCTTTGGGCGAGCGTGTTTATGAAATTGGCCGTGTGGTTCCCCACTCTGGCTCAGGCCCTCAGGTTCGAGTGCTCTAAGCTTTGGGCAAAGGGTTGAGAACTGCCAATCGTTGCTCAATTTGCTGCAACCTTGGCACATCGCTTTGATTGCTGTAGATGTCTGCCAAATTGCCCAACATGCGGGTGAGAATTTGACGCTCAGTGGCGCTGGTCAAAAAGTGCTTGAGCATCTCTTCTGCACTCGGGGTGGAGTTCGACCGCCCACCGAATTCAAAATCTTGCAATTGGCTCAAGTTCAGCCTCTCCAAGAGCGCCTCCTTGCTCAACGACATGCCTGTGAAGGGATCAATGATGACTTGACCCGCATGGGGGTATGGCAACATCACTTTGAGCAAAAAATGCCCGGGAAAGTTGACACCACTGGCATCTAGCCCCAGGCTTGTGGCCAATTCAAGCCACAAGACGGACAAACTGATTGGGATGCCTTTGCGTGTTTTGAGCACACAATGGATAAAGCTGTTGTCGGGATCGTAGTAATGGTTCACATTGCCACGAAAACCCAACTCATCGAAAAAAAGTTTGTTCAGCACCCTCAACCGGTGCATGGCACTTGCATCTGAGGGCAATCGTCTCTTGAGCCTGGAGATGAGTTGATCCACCTCATTTAAAACCTGTTGCACATCCAAATCGGGGTATTCATCTTGACCCAAACTGGCAGCGGCCTCCAGCATTGGAAGCGATGCATCGCTTTGAACCAAGTGGGAAAAATAACCCAGTGCCGAAGGTGTTTCTAGCTTAAAGTCCATTGAATCTCACGGTGGATGTTGTCTCAAAACTTGGACTGACCAAAGGCCAGCGCCAGCGACTTCAATTGTGGGGGGTGATTAAACTCTTGATTCGAAGCCCCATGAGCCACAATGTAACCAAATAAATCACAACACTCAAGCCCATCAGGCCAAGCACCATGAGCACCCGAGTGAGGGGTTCAGAGCCCATTCCTACCCAGTCCCAATGTGCATTGGCCCAATTCAGAAAAAGCCCCATGACGGCACCCGCTCCAACGACTTGAAGGCACAAAACTGACCACCCTGCTTGCGGAGAATAGGAACCTGATTTTTTAAGGAAAAACCACAGGCCCAGGGCATTCAACATGGCGCCCAGACCAATCGACAACGCCAAACCCGCATGAGCAAAAAGCGGCACCCAAATGAGGTTCATGAGTTGGGTGAGAGCCAAAATTGCTACCGCTATCTTCACGGGCGTCTTGGTGTCTTGTTGTGCATAAAAACCTGGAGCCAAGACCTTGATGGCCACCAAGCCCATGAGACCTGCCCCATACCCCATCAGCGCGACTTGGGTTTGTTGTACATCCAAGGCTGTGAAGCGACCATAGTTGTAGAGCACACAGACCATGGGCGTTGAGAAAAGAAGCAGTGCCAATGCGGCCGGAAAGCTCAACACAAACACCAACCTCAAGCCCCAGTCCAAAAGAGAGGAATACGCTTTGAGGTCATTGGAGCTCTTGGCTTTGGAGAGTTGAGGAGTGAGCACCACACCCAAAGCCACGCCGAGCATGGCGGTTGGGAACTCCATCAAACGGTCGGCGTAGTTGAGCCAACTGACGCTGCCAGTGACCATGTGCGAGGCGATTTGCGTGTTGATCAACAAAGAGAGTTGCGCCACGCTCACGCCCAAAAGCGAGGGCACCATGAGTTGCAAGATCCTTTGTGGCCCAGGTGCAGACAAAGCCTGCCGAAAAGTGGCCCAACCCAGACCAATGGAGGGCCAAAGACCCAGTTTTTGCAGCGCTGCAATTTGCACCCAAAGCTGCAAGACACCACCCACCATGACCCCCAAGGCCAACGCGTAAATGCCGGGGTAACCCTTGGATTGGATCCAAGGGGTCAAAAACCAAGCCGAGGCGATCATGCACAGGTTCAGCAGCACGGGCGTGGCAGCTGGGACCGCAAAACGCTTCCAAGTGTTCAATATACCGGCGGCCAGCGCCACCAAGGACATGAACCCAATGTAGGGAAACATCACTCGGGTCATCACAATGGCGGCTTGCATGCCCTCGGGATGCTGCTCCAGGCCACTGGCCATGATCCAGACCAAAAGGGGAGCGGCCAAAACGCCCAGTGCACTCACCAAAACCAAGACCCAAACCATGATGGTGGCGACTTGAGCGATCAAAAGATGGGTATTTTCCTCGCCCTCGCTGGCCAAAGTGGAGGACAAAACGGGCACAAAGGCTTGGCTGAAAGCGCCCTCTGCAAAGAGGCGACGAAACAAATTGGGTATGCGAAATGCGACATTGAAGGCATCTGTCAGGGCTGAGGCCCCAAAGATGGAAGCCACCAAGAGCTCTCTGAGCATGCCGCAGATGCGAGAGAGCA
>CAIPII010000161.1 GCA_903865035.1 uncultured Burkholderiales bacterium
CCTCGTGTGAGAGAAGTCTATTTGGGTTCAACCCAAATCGCAGGAGCAGAACATGTCTAAAGTCTTGAATGTCACCAACCTCAGTGCTGGCTATAAGCAAGCCGTGGTCCTCTCCAACCTGTCCATGTCCCTCTCGGAAGGCGAAACTTTGGCTCTCTTGGGTCGAAATGGGGTGGGAAAGACCACCTTCATCAACACCTTGATTGGTGCCACGCAATGGCACGGTGGAAGCATTGAGCTCGATGGTGTTGCCATTGAACGTTGGCCCTCCTTCAAGAGGGTGAGCGATCCAGTTATGGGTGGAATTGGCTGGGTCCCTCAAGAGAGAAACATTTTCAAATCTCTCACCGTTCATGAAAACTTGACCGCTGTGGCTCAAAAGAAGGCCAACGCTCATGCATGGAACACACAACGTGTTTATCAACTCTTTCCCCGATTGGCTGAGAGAAAGGCCAATTTGGGTTTCCAGTTGTCTGGGGGCGAACAGCAAATGCTTGCGATCGGTCGCGCATTGATGGTCAACCCCAGGGTGTTGCTGCTTGATGAGCCCTTGGAGGGACTGGCTCCAATCATTGTTGAGGAGCTGCTTCAAGCTCTCAAGCGCATCACCAAAGAAGAGGGCTTATCTGCCATCATCGTGGAGCAGCACCCACAAATGATTTTGGCAATTTCCGATCAAGCTTTGGTGCTTGAAAAAGGTCAAAGTGTTTTGCAAGAAAAAGCCAGTGTATTGTTGGAGAACCCCGCCTTGTTGGAGTCTTTGCTGGGTGTCAAACGTTGAACCCATTGAACCATGGCTTTGGAAAGAACTCTTCTTTGCTTTTGCCGCTCGACCATCACCCATATCTTTTAAGGAAGTGAATTTGAACATGCTCCACTCAACCATGACAATTGCGACTCGCACTGGAACACATTGGATTCGAGTTTTGGCAGCGTTTTGCACGCTTTGGGTTGCTGCTTTGGGCCTCACTCAAGCACAAACTTACCCCACCAAATCCATCAAGCTCGTGGTTCCCTTTGGGGCAGGGGGGGTGGCCGATCTAACCGCTCGAATCATTGCTCAAAAAATGTCTGCGGGCCTGGGGCAACCGGTGGTGATTGATAACCGACCAGGTGCGGGTGGTGTGGTTGCTGCGGATGTTGTGGCCAAGTCTGAGCCCGATGGGCACACCCTTCTCTTGATCTCCAACGGAAATGCTGTGAGTGCAGGCCTCATGAAGTCTCTGCCATTTGATCCAATCAATGACTTTTCAAGTGTGGGATTGTTTGCAACATTTGACATTGCAATTTTGGTCTCCCAAGAGTCAAAATTCAACACCCTCCAAGATGTGTTGCACTTTGCCAAGGCCAATCCAGGTGTTCTCAATGTAGGCAGCATCAACATCGGCAGCACTCAAAACTTGACAGCTGAGCTCTTTAAAAGTGTCTCCAACCTTGATGTGCAAGTTGTGCCTTTTAACGGCACACCCGCTTTGATGACCGCTTTGAAGGGGGGGCAAGTGGATGTGGCGGTGGAAATTCTAGGCCCCGTGTTGCCTCAAGTGAAAGGTCGTAATTTCAAATTGCTGGCGCTCACCAGCGAGCAGCGCGCTTCTTTCATGCCAGAGGTGCCTACAGCCAAGGAGCTGGGTCTGACCAACTTGGTCGCAGCCTCTTGGAACGGTTTGGCAGCGCCAGCTAAAACCCCCAAAGCCATCATTGAGCGTTTGAACAAAGAAGTGGAGTTGGCCCTAGACGATCCAGCCACGCAAAAGAAATTGTCTGACATGTATTTGAGTCCCAAGCACTCAACTCCGCAGCAAGCTCAAGAGTGGTACCTGAACGAGATCAAAACCTGGAGCCGTGTGATACAAAAAGCAGGCATAGCCAAACAGTAAACGCCCAAACATCAATTCATTCTGTGTTGGTTCTCTAGGATGAAAAGATGTGAGTCAGATCGAGCTTTTTTTGCAGGGGCATTTCGCCCCTTTTTCGTCGTTTGCACCGAATTTTCGCGTCATCGGTCCGCCAAGAGGAATGCATGAAGAAATCTCATGGTTTTTATGGCCTCGCCTTTGGATATCAGCTCGTTTATCTTTAAAATCAACCTTTTGACCGAGGTCCGATGTTGAGCTACTTTTTAGGGTGCAATCGGGCGAGTTTCATGGGATTGAGGGTGCCAACAAAAAGTTGAGTTTCATCTCATGAGCGCCGGCCTTTTGGAGGCTGTCACTTAAATATCCATTGAGCTTTGGTCATTGACTGTTTTTTTTATTACATCTGGAAAGACCCATTATGAGCAAGAGTCAGCCACTCATCATTGACGTGCATGGTCACTACACCACCGCTCCCAAAGCGCTTGAGGAGTGGAGAAACAAGCAAATTGCTGGAATCAAAGATCCTGCCATGACACCCAAGGTGTCAGATTTGAAAATCAGTGACGATGAGCTGAGAGAAACGATTGAGAACAATCAGCTCAAACTCATGCGCCAGCGCGGCTCAGACATCACCATTTTCAGTCCTCGTGCAAGTTTCATGGCTCACCACATTGGTGACTTCAATGTCTCCTCGACTTGGGCTGCCATTTGTAACGAGCTGTGCTACAGAGTCTCTCAACTCTTTCCCGATCACTTCATGGGCGCAGCCATGCTTCCTCAGTCCCCAGGCGTTGATCCCCGCACGAGCATCGCTGAGATCGATAAGTGTGTGAAAGAGTACGGATTTGTGGGCATCAATTTGAACCCCGATCCATCAGGCGGTCATTGGACTTCGCCTCCTTTGTCCGATCGCCATTGGTATCCCATCTATGAAAAAATGGTCGAATACGACATTCCTGCCATGGTTCACGTCTCGACCAGTTGTAACTCATGTTTTCACACCACTGGCGCGCATTATTTGAATGCCGACACCACGGCCTTCATGCAGTGCTTGACTTCGGATTTGTTCAAAGATTTCCCCACCTTGAGGTTTTTGATTCCTCATGGCGGCGGCGCAGTGCCTTATCACTGGGGTCGTTTCCGTGGCTTGGCTCAAGAGCTCAAAAAGCCTTTGTTGTCTGAGCATTTGATGAACAACATCTTCTTTGACACTTGTGTATACCATCAGCCTGGTATTGATTTGCTCACACACGTCATTCCAGTTAAAAACATCTTGTTTGCCAGTGAAATGATTGGCGCGGTTCGTGGCATTGATCCAGAGACCGGTCATTATTTTGATGACACCAAGCGCTACATTGAATCAACGCCCAACTTGAACAGTGAAGAGCGTTATCAAATCTACGAAGGCAATGCACGTGTGGTGTTCCCAAGAATGGACCAAGCGTTGAAAGCAAAAGGTCTTTGATTCAATCAACGTAGAGAGTGAGGCGAAGGCTCAGGGTCTTCGTTCACATATTCTTAACTTATCAAAAAATTAAGCGAGCAATCATGAGCATGAACCACATGGGTTACGTTAAAAGAAACATCGAGCGAGCTGATCTCAAGGACATCGAACGACTCCAAGAGTGTGGCGTATCAACAGTGCACGAAGCCATGGGGCGAGTTGGTCTCATGCAGCGCTACATGCGGCCGATTTACTCTGGAGCAAGGATCGCTGGAAGTGCTGTGACCGTGCTCTCTCATCCTGGTGACAACTGGATGCTCCACGTTGCAGCTGAACAGATTCATCCTGGTGACATCGTGGTCGTGGCATTGTCTGCTGACAATTGCGATGGATTTTTCGGTGATTTATTGGCCACTTCATTCATGGCCCGTGGCGCAAAAGGCCTCATCATCGATGCAGGTGTTCGCGATGTGAGAGATTTGACTCAAATGGGTTTTCCCGTTTGGAGCAAAGGCATCAGTGCCAAAGGTACCATCAAAGCAACTTTGGGTTCAATCAATTTCCCAGTGGTTTGTGCTGGTGTAAACATCAACCCAGGAGATGTGATTGTGGCCGACGATGACGGAGTGGTCGTGGTGCCAAGATTGTCAGCCAAAGAAGCAGCAGATGCTGCCAAAGCTCGCGAAAGCAATGAGTCGGCCAAACGTGAACAGCTTGGCAATGGCGTGTTGGGTTTGGACATGTACAAAATGCGTGAACCCCTTGAGAAGGCAGGTTTGAAGTACATCGATTGATTTACTTTTACAAAGTCAGTGCACACATGAAGATCAAATTCAGAAATCCTCTTTTGCGACAGATGCCAAAACTACTTTTGGTTACCCTCGCACTGGGGACTTTTGTCTTGAGCGCTTTTGCGCAGGTTAATCCTTCTTCCTTTCCCTCAAAGCCCATCAAGGTCATAGTGGGTTATTCAGCTGGTGGAGCGGTGGACATTGTTGCCAGGGCTTTGGCGCAAAGCATGTCCCAATCCATGGGGGTGCCCTTTGTCATTGAGAACAAACCAGGTGCTGGTACCAACATTGCCGTTCGTGCCCTCATTGGTGCCGAGCCAGATGGCTCCACATTGATGTTGGCTGCGAATGCACTGGCTGCCAACATGGCTTTGTACCAACCAGCTCCCTTCGATGCTGAAAGGGAGTTGAGTGTCGTCTCTCTTGTGGGCAGTGTGCCAGTGGTCATTGCCGATCGCTCTGACTCTTCGCTCAAAACCATCTCACAAGTGATTGACGCCTCCAAAAAGGCTCCCAATTCCATTACCTTTGCCAGTCCAGGAAACGGATCGACCCCTCATTTGGCCATGGAGATCTTCAATTACGCGGCGGGTATTGAGCTCACTCACATTCCCTACAAAGGTGGTGCTCAAGCGATTACGGATGTTTTGGGCGGCCAAACGCAGCTCTTGGCCATGAACGCGCTTGAGGTGCTTCCTCATGTGAAATCCGGGAAATTAAGGGTCTTGGCGGTTCTCAGTGCCAAGAGAACTGCGATGCTGCCTGACGCGCTGACTTTGTCGGAGCAAGGCTTTCCTGGTTTTGAAGCTTCGGTTTGGTATGGGTTGATTGCACCTTTGGGAACACCTGAGGCAATCATTGCAAAACTACACCAAGAAACGCAAAAAGCTTTAACCAGTCAGTTGGTGAAAGAGAAAATGACTTCTGTGGGAGGGGATGTGACCCTGGCCAGTACAGAGCAATTCAAACAACTCTTGCACAGTGAGCGCGTGAGATATCAAAAATTGATTGAACAAGCTCACATCAAACCGGATTGATACATGTCAAAAGCTCTTCACCGATTCAATGAGATGATCTTCGATCTCAAAAATCTTTTGCTGGCATGTCTGTGACCGATTGTGACCCTGCATGGTCAAACAATTTAAAATACACCCATTGAAATTTAACTTTTTCTTAAGAAAGACCAAAAAATGACCGCTTTTACAAAAACGCCGGGTTGGCTTGATTGGTATCAAGGCCCCAGCAAGCCACATTACAAGTTGCCTCACGGTGCAGTCGATGCGCATTGCCACGTTTTTGGACCTTCTGACATTTATCCTTACGCGCCAGAGAGAAAATACACACCTTGTGATGCCACAAAAGAGCAGTTGTTTGCTCTGAGAGATCATTTGGGATTTTCAAGAAACATCATTGTGCAAGCAACTTGTCATGGTGCTGACAACAGGGCCTTGGTCGATGCCTTGACTCACTCCAACGGCAAAGCCAGGGGTGTTGCCACCGTCAAGAGAGACGTCAGTGACCAAGAGATTCAAGCTTTGCACGATGCGGGTGTGAGGGGTGTTCGTTTTAACTTTGTCAAACGCTTGGTTGACTTCACGCCCAAAGATGAATTGATGGAAATTGCGGCTCGCATTGCGCATTGGGGCTGGCATGTGGTGATTTATTTTGAGGCAGTTGATTTGCCTGAACTTTGGGACTTCTTCACCGCCTTGCCCACCACAGTGGTGGTGGACCACATGGGAAGACCAGATGTGGGCTTGCCAGTGGATGGCCCTCAATTTGATTTGTTCATCAAGTTCATGCGCGAACATCAAAACGTTTGGAGCAAAGTCACTTGCCCTGAGCGCTTGACCGTGAGTGGTCCTGCTGCCTTGAATGGTGAGCGAAATGCATACAAAGACGTGGTTCCATTTGCCAAAAAGCTGGTGGACACATTCCCCGATCGCGTGATTTGGGGAACCGATTGGCCTCACCCCAATTTGAAAGATCACATGCCCGATGATGGTCTGCTCGTTGACTTCATCCCTCACATTGCGACCACGGCTGAGTTGCAGCACAAGTTGTTGGTTGACAACCCAATGCGACTCTACTGGCCTGAGGAGATCTGACCATGGCACTTGATAAACCCTACCAGGATGTTCCAGGAACAACCATCTTTGATGCAGAACAATCAAGAATTGGCTACTGGCTCAATCAGTTTTGCATGTCTTTGATGAAAGGGCCCAATCGCGAGCGTTTCAAAGCCAATGAAAAAGCTTATCTAGATGAATGGCCCATGACCGAGGATCAAAAGCAAGCGGTGATCGATCGAGATTTGAACCGCTGCATTGGCTTAGGAGGCAACATTTACTTCTTGGCCAAAATCGGTGCAACCGATGGCAAAAGTTTTCAACAAATGGCAGGCAGCATGACCGGTATGACCGAAGAGGAGTACAGGAACATGATGGTTGCAGGTGGACGCTCCGTAGAGGGTAATCGTCGCTTGGGCGAGAACGGAACCGCTCAACCTCAAAATCAGCCTCAAGGCTCTGCCACTCACAATACTTTAAAGGGTTAAACCATGGCACACATATCAGCTAGTGTCTTCACCTCTCATGTCCCAGCCATTGGTGCAGCTTTGGACATGGGCAAAACGCAAGAACCCTATTGGCAGCCCTTGTTCCAAGGCTACGAATATTCAAAGCAGTGGTTAAAAGACAATACTCCAGACGTGATTTTCTTGGTCTACAACGACCATGCCACTGCATTCAGTTTGGAGATGATTCCCACATTCGCCATTGGATGTGCGGATCAATTCACACCAGCCGATGAGGGCTGGGGACCTCGCCCTGTGCCCATGGTTCATGGTCATCCAGAGCTTGCATCTCATATTGCGCAATCCGTCATTCAGCAAGATTTTGACTTGACCATTGTCAACAAAATGGATGTGGATCACGGACTCACTGTTCCATTGTCTCTCATGTGCGGTCAACCCAAAGAGTGGCCCTGCAAAGTGATTCCTTTTGCTGTGAACGTGGTTCAATACCCTATACCGAGCGGCATGCGTTGCTTTAAGTTGGGGCAAGCCATCCGTCGCGCGGTTGAGAGCTTTGATGAGCCTTTGAACGTTCAAATTTGGGGAACGGGTGGCATGAGTCACCAGCTTCAAGGCGCAAGAGCGGGTTTGATCAACAAAGATTTTGATTCAAATTTCCTGGATTTGTTGATCAACGATCCTGAGAAAGCCGCATCCATTCCTCACATCGATTACGTGCGTGAGGCTGGTAGTGAAGGCATTGAGCTTGTGATGTGGTTGATTGCCAGGGGGGCCATGTCCGACATCAATGGACATGCAGCAGCTAAACTCAAGCATCGCTTCTACCATGTACCGGCCTCTAACACTGCGGTGGGTCATGCCATTTTAGAGAACGCTTGAAGGCTTTTAATTTGCCCTGCTGGTGGGCAGTAGATTTGAGATTCAGTTAAATTTGTTTTTTACTTAAAGGATTCGAGAGATGAAAACAATCAAAGTTGCCCTCGCAGGAGCGGGTGCTTTTGGCAATAAGCATTTGGATGGTATCCAAAAAATTGATGGCGTTGAGGTGATCTCCCTGGTTGGACGCACCCTGGACAAGACCAAAGAAATCGCTGACAAGTATGGCATTTCGCACGTCACAACCGACCTCAGTGAGAGTTTGGCGATGAAAGATGTGGATGCCGTGATTTTGTGTACTCCCACCCAGATGCACGCCCAGCAAACCATGCAGTGTTTGAACGCTGGCAAGCACGTTCAAGTTGAAATCCCAATGGCAGACCGCTTGGACGATGCAAAAGCCATTGTTGCTTTGCAAAAATCCACTGGTTTGGTGGCGATGGCAGGTCACACCCGCCGCTTCAACCCCAGCCATCAGTACATTCACAAGAAGATCAAAGCGGGTGAGTTCAACATTCAGCAAATGGATGTTCAAACCTATTTCTTCAGACGCACCAACATGAACGCTTTGGGTCAACCCAGAAGCTGGACAGATCATTTGTTGTGGCACCATGCCGCTCACACCATTGACCTCTTTGCTTATCAAGTGGGAAGCCCAGTCGTCAAAGCCAATGCGATTCAAGGCCCGATTCATTCCAGCTTGGGTATTGCCATGGACATGAGCGTTCAATTGAAAGCTGCAAATGGAGCCATTTGTACATTATCCTTGTCTTTCAACAACGATGGTCCCTTGGGAACATGGTTCCGCTACATTGGTGACACAGGCACCTACCTTGCCAAGTACGATGATTTGTACAACGGCAAGGAAGAGCAAATTGATGTCTCCAAGGTGGACGTGAGTTTGAATGGCATTGAGCTTCAAGATCGTGAGTTCTTCGCATCTATTCGCGAGGGACGTGAACCCAATTCAAGCGTTGCCAATGTTTTGGCTTGCTACCAAGTCATGCACGACTTGGAGCAGCAAATGCATCAGTAATCGCGTTGAGTGTGTGCTGAACGCATAAACGAAGCTCGATGAATTGGGGCCCAAATTTTGGGCCCCAATTCTTTTGTTCATCAGGTTCAAACTTCAATTTTTCTTGTAGCAAAATTGCCTTGAAGTTCAAGTCACTCAGACATCGTTAATTTCAGAGATCCAAACAAATGAAAACACGTCAACTTGGTCCTTTTAGTGTCAAATCCATTGGATTGGGATGCATGAATCTAAGTCATGCATATGGCACTCCGCCTACGCCTGAGAAAGCTGCCAAGGTCATTCACAAAGCTTTGGATTTGGGTGTGGATTTGTTCGACACAGCCGCTCTTTACGGCTTTGGCGCCAATGAGACTTTGCTGGCTCCGCTATTGAAATCGGTGCGTCAGCAAATCACCCTTTGCTCCAAAGGGGGGATGGCAGGTGTGACTTTTCCCGATGGCGTCAAGCGTGTGATCGATGGGCGTCCTGAGAGCATCCGTGCAAATTGTGAAGACAGCTTAAAGCGTTTGAACACAGACGTGATTGATCTGTATTACTTGCACCGTTGGGATAAAAAAGTTCCCATTGAAGACAGCGTCGGTGCTTTGAGCGATTTGGTGCGAGCGGGCAAAGTTAGGGCCATTGGACTGTCTGAGGTGAGCGCTCAAACCATTTTGAAGGCGCACGCAGTGCACCCCATTGCGGCCGTGCAAACTGAGTATTCTTTGTGGACCAGAAATCCGGAGATCGGGGTTTTGAAAACGTGTTCTCAAATTGGTGCTACCTTTGTCGCCTTCAGTCCAGTTGCAAGGGGCTTTTTGTGCTCAGATCAATTGGATATCAACCAGTTCACCGAAAAAGACATTCGGCGCGCCATGCCGCGTTTTGATCCCACTCATTTTGCACAAAATCAAAAATTACTCCCTGCCTATTTGAACATTGCGCGTGAGGTCGGATGCACGCCTGCTCAGCTCGCATTGGCGTGGTTGCTCCACAAAGAGCCTACGTTGGTGGCCATTCCTGGAACACAAAACGCAGAGCATTTGGAAGAAAACATGCGTGCCATGGATGTGATCTTGAGTCCCAAAGTCATGCAAGAACTTGATTCACTCATCAATGAGAAAACGGTTAAAGGACCGCGCTACAACCCTCAGGGCACGAGTGAGGTGGATACAGAAGAGTTCTCGCACTGAAAAACTGCAAAAAAAGAGCGAGCGCAACACGAAGGTTGCTCTCGCTCTTGAGGCGCTTAAGCCTTTAGTGGATCAAGCTTGATCTTTGATGGTGTTGCGCAAAATGCCAACTGCATCCACTTCAATTTCAACCACATCACCGGGTTTCATGAAGAGTTGAGGCGTGCGCTTGTTGCCAACACCACCAGGTGTACCTGTGACGATGACATCTCCGGGCTCAAGCGGCGTGAAGGTAGAGATATAAGCCAGCTGCCTTGGAATGCTGTGGATCATCATGTCGGTGGTTGCGCGCTGCAACTCAACGCCATTCAATTTCGTGGTGAGGGTTAGTTTTTGATTGGGTTTGATCTCATCGGCTGTCACCATCCAGGGGCCAAAGGCTCCTGTTTGGAAGAAGTTCTTGCCAGCAGTCCATTGCGTGGTGTGGGTTTGCCAATCACGAATTGAGCCATCGTTGTAACAAGCGTAGCCAGCGATGTGATTCCAGGCATCTGCTTCAGTGATTTTGCGACCCCCCTTGCCAATCACGATTGCAATCTCACCCTCGTAGTCCAAGCGATGTGACTCTGTGGGGCGAATGATGTCCTTGCCGTGAGCAACTTGAGAGGAGGGCAGACGCACGAACAAAGCAGGACTCTCAGTTGGTTCACGTCCTGTTTCTCTCACGTGTTCACCGTAGTTCAATCCAACACAGATGATTTTTCCTGGGTTAGGAATCACGGGCAGGAGATCTAGATCGGAGAATTTGAGGCTCGGTTGGTGGGTCTTGAGGAGTTCAGAAACTGTTCCAAATAAACCTTTTGCAATGAGTGTTTTGAGGTCAGGCGCTTGAGCACCCATGAGAGGTGTGAGGTCTAAGACATTTTCGCCAACGACGACACCGTAAGAGGTGGTGTGATTGTGATTAAAACTGATTAATTTCATTTTGACTCCTTGGGCTTTAAGTTTTCAAGAATTCTAATTTAAATAAGCTTGGATTTTTCAAGTAGAAGGATTCACGAAATTGAAACTCTTTTGTGGGCAAGCCGCCTTTTGCTGAGGAAACGGCGAACCATGTGAGCGACCTCATTGTGTTGGATGGCATTTAAAAAGCCGCCATACTGAGATTGAATATGGCGGCTTTTTTGCTGGTTAAATTTCGGATCAGACCGAATCAATGAAGCTTCTGAGTTTGTCGCTTCTAGAAGGGTGCTTGAGTTTTCTCAAGGCCTTGGCTTCAATTTGACGAATACGCTCGCGAGTGACGTCAAACTGTTTGCCCACCTCTTCCAATGTGTGGTCGGTGCTCATCTCGATGCCAAAGCGCATGCGAAGCACTTTGGCCTCTCTGGGCGTTAAGCCATCTAGGATGTCTTTGACCACATCGCGCAAGCCCGCTTGCATTGCGGCTTCAATTGGAGCAGTGTTGGCCGAGTCCTCAATGAAGTCACCCAAGTGTGAGTCATCATCGTCTCCAATGGGAGTTTCCATGGAGATGGGCTCCTTGGCGATTTTCATGATCTTTCTGATCTTGTCCTCTGGAATCTCCATCTTCTCAGCCAAGATGCTTGCATCGGGTTCAAAGCCAAACTCTTGCAAGTGTTGTCTTGAGATGCGATTCATCTTGTTGATGGTCTCGATCATGTGCACTGGGATGCGAATGGTGCGCGCTTGATCGGCGATGGAGCGGGTGATGGCTTGGCGAATCCACCATGTGGCATAAGTTGAAAACTTGTAGCCACGGCGGTATTCAAACTTGTCCACGGCTTTCATGAGGCCGATGTTGCCCTCTTGGATCAAATCCAAGAATTGCAGTCCACGGTTGGTGTACTTTTTGGCAATCGAGATCACCAAACGAAGGTTAGCCTCAATCATCTCCTTTTTGGCGTTTCTGGAAGCTGCCTCACCTTCATTCATTCGCTTGTTGATGTCTTTGAGTTGTGTCAAAGGCACCACCACTTTGGATTGAAGATCAATCAAATTTTGTTGCAGCTCTTGAATCGGTGGAATGTTGCGAGCCATGGTGTTGGACCAAGCCTTGCCAGCGCTGGCTTGCTTTTCAACCCATTTCAAATTCAACAAGTTGGGCGGGAAGTCTTTGATGAAAACGTCCTGTGGCATGCCACATTTGTCCACGATGATGCGTCTGAGTTGACGCTCTTTTTTACGAACATCTTCGACTTGTCCACGAACCATTTCACACAATTTTTCAATGGTGCGCGCTGTAAAGCGAATGGTCATGAGCTCATCGCTCAAAGCACGTTGCGCCTTTTGATAGTTTGCAGTTCCATAGCCTTCCTTGTCATAGGTGGTGTGCACTTGTTCAAACAAGGAGGAAATCCGATCAAATCTCTCAAGCGCTTCGCGCTTGAGTTCTTCTAATTTTTTGGTGAGCGCTTTTGACCCACCTTTGCCATCATCGTCATCGGCTTCGTCGAACTCATCAAAGTCCTCTTCGGCCACGTAGTCATCGGCTTCGTCAGCATTGGAGAAGCCATCAACCACACTTGAGATCACCACTTTGTTTTGACGAATGTCGTCAGCCATTCGCAAAATTTCAGCAATGGTGGCAGGTGAGGCACTGATGGCCTCCATCATGGCCATTAAGCCGCCTTCGATGCGCTTGGCGATTTCAATCTCACCCTCACGGGTCAATAGCTCAACAGTGCCCATCTCGCGCATGTACATGCGAACCGGATCTGTGGTTCTACCAAATTCACTGTCCACTGTGGACAAGGCTGCTTCGGCTTCCTCTTCGGCCTCTTCTTCAGTTGCTGCAGTTGCTCCCGTGTTGTTGATGAGGAGCGTCTCGGCATCTGGGGTTTGCTCAAACACAGCGACAGCCATGTCGTTGAGCATGGAGATCACAACTTCTAATGTCTCTGCATCGACAAGTTTGTCGGGTAAGTGATCGGAGATTTCACCGTGGGTCAAATAGCCACGTGTTTTACCGAGTTTGATCAAAGTCTTCAGACGTTGACGGCGTTTGGCAATGTCCTCCTCGGACAAGACTGTTTCATCCAGTCCAAACTCTTTCATCAAAGCACGTTCCTTGGCCTTGCTGATTTTCATTCGAAGTGGCTTGACCTTTTCAGTGCTTGAGCCACTTTCCTCGGGCGCTTCGCTCTCAACGTCTAGTAACTCTTCGTCTTCAATGATCTCTTTCTCCACCACTTTGGACTTTGCCTTGGCTTTTGATGCGTTGGCTGGCGCTTTGAAAGGAGCAACTTTTGCAGGAGCAGCTTTGGCAGGCGCCTTCACTGGGGTCTTTGCAGCAGGCTTGGTGGACGCTGAGTTGACAGCTTCCTTTGTAGGCGTTTTGGCTGGCGCTTTTACAGGTGCTTTTGAAGCAGTGTTGGCAACAGGTTTGGCTTTTGCAGCAGGTGTTTTGACTGCAACTTTGACGACGGGTTTGGCCGCCACTTTGTTTGTCTTAGGTGCAGGCGCAGCAGGTTTTGTTGCACTGGTTTTAGATGAGGGCACAGGAGCTTTCTTGACGGCCGTCGTCGGCACGTTTGTTTTGGATTTTGTTGTTGTCGTGACCTTGGTGTTTGAAGTCACCTTGGTCGGTTTGGCCGCAGTTTTTTTGGCCGCAGGAGCAGGACTTGCCTTTTTAGCGGGTGTTTTTTTAGATGGAGTGCTCGCTTTTTGGGCAGTTTTTCTATCAGACATGATCTATCCTCTAAAGGAAAAGGCATATGCACCCTGAAAGGGTACAAATGAGTACATGGAGTATGAAAGGGGGAAAGCTCTAGGGCCAAGCTGTTTGGGCGAACATTTGGGATGCAATCCTTGCGGTTATTGGCGAGAGATGACGTCGTCTTGAGTCAAAGTTGGCCGGCCCGGAGGTGTTGCTGTCGCGCTTGGGTGAATGGATTATACCGCATTGCTCGATTTAAGCAATGCAAAACGAGCGCTCAGGCTCTTGAATTGTTTGTAGGCATCTGGGTCATTGCCCACCATGGTGGCCATTTGGGTGAGCTTGGCAGAAATATCTGCTTTTTCCATCTCGAAGAGAATGCTTTTGAGTTCGGCTGCATCGCTATCGAACTCGCTGGTGATGTTTTGAATGAGTTTTTCAAGCCATTCAGCCCAAGGCTCACTTTTGCACATCACTTTGAGTTCATTCCACTCCAGCACCCCTTGAGCGTTGAGTTGTCGATCCAACCATGTGAAGGCCAAACCGTGTGGAGGGGGGAGGTGACACAAAAGACTTTGTTGTTCTGAACTCAACTTGGACCATCGCTCCATTTGTGAGAAAAGCACCTGCAATGCCCTGTCTTCGCGCGTCATGGGGGATTGCCTGAGTCTTCCTCGGTTTGGACTGGGTTGAGTTGAGGTATTGTTGCTGTTACCAAAGTTACCTCTCTTACTGGGTCGGGGGTTTTCTTCGCTTGCTGCTTGCCCTTTGGAGTAGGGTGCTTGGCGGTTGGTGGTTTTGGCGCCCGAGTAGGACTTGTTATCTTGTGTGCTGGGCTCCCACAATTGTCTTAACTCATGCAAACCGATGCCAATGAGCTCAGCGATCTCTAAAAGCAATTGGCTTTTGAGCACTCCAGTGGGCAAGGCCGTCCAAAGGGGTCTGGCTTGGCTGGCCAACAACGCTCGGCCCTCAGCGCTTGAGAGCTCGCAGCCTTGACGAGCAACATCGATCAAAAATTGACTCAACGGTGTTGCACTCGATATGGCTCTGGAGAAGGCATCCACACCTTGCTCTCTTATGAAGCTGTCAGGGTCATGCTCAGCAGGGAGGAACAAGAACTTGATGCTTCGGTTGTCCTTGGCAAAAGGCAGTGAAACTTCAAGTGCTTTTTTTGCAGCGCGCCTGCCTGCTGAGTCCCCATCAAAACCAAACACAATGGTGTCGGTGAAGCGAAAGAGTTTTTGAACATGATCGTTGGTGCAAGCGGTGCCCAAGGTGGCCACCGCTTGGGAGAATCCCAATTGGGCCAAAGCCACCACATCCATGTAGCCCTC
>CAIPII010000162.1 GCA_903865035.1 uncultured Burkholderiales bacterium
CCACAAGTCTCACCGGGTGGCTTGGCCAGTTGGGCTCTTGGGACCAACTGTTTGCTGCAGCAATCAGGCACAAGGCGGACACTGTGAACCAACGCTTGAAGCGGTCAATTTGGGTGAAAGCCTGAGTTGAATGCATCGCTTTGCTCCTCTTTTTTATTGATCCGCTTTCACACCAGAAGATTTCACCACTTTGGCCCATTTTTGAACTTGGACGTCCAAATAGCTTGTGGTTTGTCCAGGATTCAGAGCCATTGGATTTGCTCCGAGCTCTAAAAATTGTGATTGAATTTGTGGATCCTTCATGGCTTCAGCCACTTTTGCGCTCAATGAGTTCACCACAGAAGAATTCATCCCTTTGGGACCCACCAAGGCAAAAAAGGAGGTCGATTGGGCATTGGGGTAGCCTGACTCTCCCAGGGTGGGAACATCAGGGAGTTGGGACATTCTCGTCTCAGACGTCACGCACAATGCACGCAGTCTTCCCGCTTTGATGTGGTTCATTACATTGGGTGGATTGTCAAACATGGCTTGAATTTGACCTCCCAATAAGTCGACCAATTCGGGTGCTGCGCCTTTGTAGGGAACGTGCAGCATGTGAATATCGGTTTGCAAGTTGAGCAGTTCACCAGAGAGGTGAAAGGGTGAACCTGATCCGGGAGAGCCATAGGCCACTGCGTTGGGGTGAGTTTTGACGTAAGCGATGAATTCTTTGAGCGTTTTGACTGGCAAGCTCGAATTGATCACCAAAACGCTGGGTGACTCTGCCACGAGCGCAATGGCTTGGAAGTCTTTGACTGGATCGTAGTTCAAGTTGGTGAATAAACTTGCGTGAATCGCCAAGGTGCTGGTGTTTCCCAATAAAAGCGTATATCCATCTGGTGCTTCCTTGGCCACAAAACCAGCTGCAATGGTTCCATTTCCTCCCGCTTTGTTCTCCACAATGAAGGGGGCCTTATAAAGATCGGACAGTTTGTGTGCCAATGCCCTGGCAATCAAGTCATTGGTTGCACCTGCGGCCAAAGAGACCTCAATCTTGACGGGGCGCTCTGGGTAATTTTGCGCTAGAGCGCAAGTGCTCAAGCCCAATGACAATGAAAAGAAAGAGCAGAGCAAAAGAGCATGTAGTTTCTTCATGTTTAGATGGATACTTTTCATTAAAAAAGAAGAATCAAAGCGCAAGGCATGAGATCCAACACGTGCATGGCGATTGAGTTTAATGCGCTCTTGAACCCACCGCTATTGGTGTTTACTTCTACTCTTTGTGCAGATTTAAAGCCTTGAGCCAGATTGGGTGACTCAAGCAAGGGCTGAGCTCAATCGACCAAGCTCAAGCATTCTCCAAGAGCATTGACCATGCTGTCGATTTGAGTGGGTGTGCAAATGAAGGGGGGAGCCAATTGAAGAGTGTCGGCTCCGTAGCGCACGTAAAAACCTTTGTCCAGCATTTTCATGGCGATTTCAAAAGGTCGCTTTGCAGGCTCTCCAGGGAAGGGATCAATGCTGAGTCCAGCGGCCAAGCCAAAGTTTCGAATGTCATTCACATGCTTGGATCCTTTTAGAGAATGAATTGCACTCTCAAAGTGAGGGGCCAATGCATTCACCCTCTCAATTGCATTGTCTTTGACTAAAAGGTCAAGCGCTGCAATTGCTGCGGCGCAAGCCACGGGGTGCGCGGAGTAGGTGTAGCCGTGGGCAAATTCAACCAAATAATGCGCTCCAGCGTGCTCCATGAAGGTTTCATAAAACTCATGCCCCACCAAGACAGCCCCCATGGGCTGGGTGCCGTTGGTGATTTGTTTGGCCACATTCATGATGTCAGGTGTCACGCCAAAAGCTTGAGCAGCACTGAATGCGCCTGATCGGCCAAATCCAGTGATCACCTCATCAAAGATCAAGAGAATATTGTGTTGGGTGCAAATTTCACGAATTCGTTGAAGGTAGCCTTGGGGTGGAATGATCACTCCTGAGGAGCCCGAGAAAGGCTCCAAAATCACGGCGGCAATGTTGCTCGCATCGTGCAAAGCAATCAAGCGCAAGAGTTCATCGGCGAGTTCAATTCCATTGGGTGGCATGCCTTTTGAGAAAGCGTTGCTTTCAAGTAGTGTGTGAGGCAAATGGTCGACTTCAACGCCTTGACCAAACATTTTTCGATTGCCAACCATACCGCCCACAGAGTAGCCGCCAAAGTTCACGCCGTGATAGCCTCTCTCTCTGCCAATGAACTTGGTTTTGCTGGCTTGCCCCTTGAGTCGCCAATACGCTCGAGCCATTTTGAGTGATGTGTCGGCTGCATCTGATCCCGAGTTGGTGAAGAAGACATGATCCAATCCCTCAGGTGTGAGTTCGACCAATTTATTGGCCAGCTCAAAAGCCAGGGGATGTGAAAACTGAAAAGGGGGTGTGAAATCAAGGGTGGCCATTTGTTGGGCCACAGCTTGAGTGATCTCCTGCCTTGCATGTCCCAAGCCCGTCGTCCAAAGTCCAGACAAGCCGTCGAAGATGTCTCGCCCTGAGCTGTCTTTGAAGTGACAGTCCTTTGCAGAAACAAACATCCTGGGGTTTTGCTTGAACTCTCGATTTCCGGTGTACGGCATCCAAAATGCTTGCATCCACTTTGAGTCGTGAGGACTTGAATAGGAGGAACTCAAAGGGTTGGAAGGCGTGGGTTTTGACATTTAGAAATAACTCTGTGGTTGTCACAAGCGGAAGACAAAAAGAAAAATCATCGTTTCAGTCAAATCCACCAAATTAAATAATACAACGAAAGTATAAGTTGCAATTTAATGTGACACTATGGTGACAATACATGAATTGAAATATTTCAAACCAAAGTTTTTTTCTGAAAATGAAGGGCTGGATGTGTTCCTTTTTTCATTTTAGGCCTAGATAAATCAGGACATTGAGAATATGATATGCGAATCAGGGGTCAAGTCAGATTGATCAAGCATTAACCACATTCTTTAATCAATTCATATGCAAGCCATTAAAAAAGCAAAAAAAATCATTGGTCGCGACATCTCAACTCCGTTGGCAAAAGTGCTCTCAGGATTGATCGTCTCTCTTGAAACCGATGAGGCATTTGACATCAAGCAAATTTTTGATTTGCCAAACGATGACTTTGAATTGGTCCTTGATATTTTGAAAGAATGGAAGATCGACCGCTTCTACATGGGTAAGGCAAAAACATTTGCCGCCGCTTATTTTGCTAAAAATCTAAACGCTTCATAAATTTCAACTCGAACCTACAGTCAATTTTTTTTGCTCTGATCGAGTCACAAGCAACCTTCAATATCTGTCAGTGATTCATTGACTTTTTTGTTCAGTGCTCTAAAAACGGTCCCAGTTGAGCATTTTCATGAGCGGCAGGTCCGAAACCCTCAGCAGTATGGTTTCCTCTCTTGCCTGATGCGAGTGTTCATACCAACTTGGGATTGCCAACATATCACCTCTTTGCCAAGTGAAGGTTTGACCCTCAACTTGGGTCGAACCAGTCCCCTTCAAAACCACAAACATGTGATTGGCTGTCGTTTTCTCACAGCTCCATACTTGATTGGCTGCTAAAGAAATCACAAATCGATCAAAAGTGCAAAGCCTAGGAGGGCCCAACTCCATGAGCTTGACACCTGATGTTTGTTCAGTTTGAGTCAAGAGTTTGGGTACAAAGTCCTTGAAGGCAAAACGCATTTCGGAGTTTGGATTGATGGCAGTTGTGTTTTCGACCTGTTGTGGGTGAATTTGAAAAAACATTGGGCCCAAGAATTGGACCAATGGCACATCCAAGAAATCAATCCAATACGCATCCTTCTCGCTTTGGTTGTCATGTCCGTGATAACACCCGTTGGGGGTTAAGAGGACATCACCATCCAACATTGGAATGGCTTGCCCATCAACAACGGTGTAAGCGTTTTCGTCCCCTTGCAAAATCACTCGCATGGCGTTGGGGGAGTGGCGATGACTTCTAGCAACCTCGCCTGCTTTGACCATTTGATAGGCTCCAACCAAGGTGGAGACGCTCGCGTAATCGTTGCCAGGTATTGGATTGGCCATGATCAGATTTCTGCGCTCTGCGTGCTCTGTGCTCACCAAGCGTCCCGCTGTGTGAAGCGCAGCCTTTGCATCTTGATATCTCCAGTGAGCAGGTACGAATTTTTTCTTTGGCTCTGGGTAAAGGGATGGGGTGGGTTTTGCCCAGCCGTTTTTCATGCGCACTTGGTCCAACATGTCATGGAGTTCACTTAAGCTTTGTGCGCTGTCAAAGTCGGGTTGAGTTGATGAGTTCATGATTGGAATATCGGTGTTAAAAGTGCTGGGGTTCAGACGGGAAGAAACAGCTCTTGAAGGTCCATTTTTTTTGCAATCACACCTTGCTCAATCATGTATTGAATCAATGTGTTGAGCGTAGGCAGGTTCTTTTCTAGACCATAAGGCCAAGGGTCACCGTTGAAGAGATCGTCAATTTCATCCAAGTCGTCTGCAAGCCAAGGCAACATGTAGCGAAGCGCTGCCAAATTTTTCATTCTCAAGAGCGCAATGTTCTTTGATTCCTCAAAGGCTTGATAAAGCGCTCTTGCAATATTGGGGTGAGCCTCAAACGTACTTTTCTTGATTGCCACCAAATGCATGATGGGGAAAATATGTGTTCTGCGAAAGTACTCTTTCTCTATGTCTCTGAAATTGGGGAAAAGCCTTTCCACCTGAGGATTGGTTTTGATGCAATGGGGAAGTGTGGTGCCAATGATGGCATCAATCTCTCCAGCATCCAACAAGTCACTAAGGGATTTGTGGTTTGGCGCGAGCTCGATGGGTACTGGTTTGTGCATGGGCATTACCGTTGGTTCACCGTGTGTGCTGGCTGAGTTGATGGAGCCCTGGACCCATGTGACCTGAGATAAGTCAACGTCATGATCATGCTCCAAATGGCCTCGAATCCAAATGGCCGCAGTCATCGTATACAAAGGGACCCCAATTCTTTTGCCAGCAAGATCTTTTGGCGTTTGGATTCCACTCGTTTTGTTGATGGTGATAAAGCTGTGGCGAAACGATCTTGAAGGAAATACGGGCAAGGCCACAAAACTCTCGTCCCCAGAGGCCCTTCTTGCAATGTATTCTGAGCTAGACATCTCGCTCAAGTCGTAAGCTTGCTTTGAGGCCATGTTGTCAAAAATCACCCTGGGTGCTTCAATTCGCAAGAACTCTAAATCAATGCCTTCGGGCTTGACCTCACCTGTAAACAATGGCTGCATGCGGTCATACAGTCCGCAGGCAAAGGTGAGATGTGGTTTTGGAGTGGACATGCTTTATAGATCTTCTTTTGAGCCAGGTGCGATGCCTGCTTTTGAGCACCAAAATTCCCAGGCCCTCCACATTTGAGGAGATTTGGGGTCCACTTTGGAGCGAATTTCAATCTCTCCAGGGGTGAGCCCCTTCACCGGTCCAAGCCTCAATGCATTCATCAAGATCTTCGCGTTCTTTGGCATGTAAATGGCCACTTTGACGACTTCAACCAGATTTTTGCCTGCTGCAGAAAATCCATGGCCGCGCATCAAAATGACTTTGTGCTCTCCCAGCCCTTGAGCCAGATCATCGCCTTGATCGGGGTTGGTCACCAGTAAGTTCGTGTCTCCAAAATGGTCGTGTATATCCCAAAGAGGAACCTCCAAGCCCATGTCGGAAGCTGTGTTGATGACGGGTCTTAAGGGTTCACGTGCAATCGTGAAAGGCAGCACATCGTCTGCGTGGCTGTGAACGACGGCGTGAATGTCAGCTCTTCTTTTGTAGATGGAGCCATGGATGAATCGCTCCAGATAAGGGGTGGGTGTATTGGGGTCTACAGGGGAGCCATCCAAATGAAAAGCGTAGATATCCTCTGAAGTGACCAACTCAGGACTCAGGGAGCGAGAGATGAGGAATTGATTGGGCTCAAATGGATGTCTAATGCTCACGTGACCATAGGCGTCCACAACGCCTTCGTTGGCCAAAATGCGGTTGGCTGCGACCAGCATGTGAATGCATCGATTGAGTTTGTCGTTATTTTGTGTCATTGATTACTCCAGTTAATTGATGTGAGCTCCAGAGGCGCGCACGATGGGTTCCCACTTGCGAACCTCTGAGTTGATGAAATCTTGAAACTCCTCGCTCTTCATGCTTTGGACTTGAACGCCATTTTGTTCCAAGCGGGATTTAACACCAGTCTGTGCCAATGCTTTTTGTGTGGCCTCATTCAAGATCGCAACCACATTTGACGGGGTTCCCGCTGGGGCCAGCACTCCAAACCAGGTTGGGGATTCAAACCCTGAGATGCCCAATTCAAGGAGAGTGGGAACGTTTGGAAGTGAGGGCAATCTTTGAGAGCCTGCTACAGCAATGGCTTTGAGCGCACCCCTTGCGATTTGAGGCAAAAGCTCAACGGGTGTGCCAAATTGCAATTGCACACGTCCAGCCACGACCTCTTGCACCGCCTCTCCACTGGACTTGAATGGAATGTGCTCCATGGAGACACCCGCTTTGAGTTTAAAGAGCTCGCCAAAAAGATGGGCTGTGTTGCCCATGCCAGATGAGCCGTAATTGAACTGAATGGACTTGGACTTCATCAACGCGATCAAATCTTTCAAGTTGTCGGCCTGAACACTTGTATTGACCACAAGCACAAAGGGCACGCGCCCAATGAAGGCGACGGGAATGAAATCTTTCGCAGCATCAAAGGGCAATGAAGAGTAGAGAAAGCGATTGGTCACGAGCATGTTCGCCGCTCCAATGCCCAAGGTATAACCGTCGTTGGGTGCCTTGGCCAGAACAGATAAACCGATGTTGCCTCCTGCTCCTGGGTGATTTTCCACCACAAAAGTTTTACCCAAGAGGTTGGTGTAGGCCTGAGCAATTTCTCTGGCCAAAGAGTCCACGGCTCCACCGGGTGCATATGGGGCAATGATTTTTCCGACTTTGTTTGGGTAGCTTGAGTTTTGCGCAGACGCAGACAAGCAAATTGCAATCGAGCACAGCAAACCAATGCGCTTGATGAAAAGATTCATCGCCGCAATGTTCATGCCGATAGAACCAAGGTTTTCGATGAATGAGCACTACCAACTTGATTGATGGCGTCATGTCCGCACAATTTTCGCCACAACGCTTGTGGATCGGTGGGGCCCTCATCTCCCCTCCAAGCCACGTGGCCATCGGGGCGAATCAAGACATATTTTTTGGCATAAAGAATTTTGGCTTGAGAGTTATCCAGCTGATGAACTTGAAGTGGAATATCCAAAGCGGATGCCATTTTTCTTAAATTCACGATCGCATTGTCAGTGGGCTCGAAACAAAAAAGAACGAAATCCTTGCCCAACAAGTCCAGAGTTGAGGTTTTTTCATCCAACCAAATGTGCGGTGCTCTAGAGCCTACGCGAGAGGAGGGCTTGTAGTTCACCGCATCCACAAATTCAGCCTGTTGTGACTCTGGCGATTCGATTTCATCGTAAACACACACAGGTGAATTGACGTAACGGTTACCCAGGTGCATGTTCATTGAAAACCACTCGCGCTTGAGACCCTCACTCATGGCTTGCCCTACCTCAAGTCTGACTTGTTCTCCAGCTTTTGAATCCTCTTCGATCAAAGGCGAGCTTGGTACTTGCTTCATGAGTGTGAGGTTGCCGGTGGAGAATTCGGTGATTCGCTTCGCAATGGGCTGTCTCTCAATGAAGTAAGAATCCAAGAGAGTTTCTCCAGCATAGCCTTTGAGCACTGCACCAAGCTTCCAAGATAAATCGATTGCATCCCCTATGCCTGTGTTCATGCCAAGACCACCCGTGGGTGATGTGAGGTGACAAGCATCCCCACAAATGAAAACCCGGCCTTGGCGGTATTGTTGAGCCACAAGCTCAGCCCTTTGCCAAGGTAAAACACTCAATATCTCCATCTCAAAAGGAGCTCCCAGGGCTTTGTGTGCCAATGTCTTGAGTTCCTCGTGAGTGTATGTTTTCTTCTCTTGTGCACTTCCGATGATGGACATTCGCCATTGATCTCGACCATTGATGGCCACGATCGTGGCCCAAGTCCCCTGGGCCCCAACCAACATGTATCGATATCCAGGAGCTTTGTCATGTAAGGCATTGAAATTTGTACAACGAAAAATGATGTTCGTCGTGTAGGTCAGTAATCCCTTTCCCTTCATTTCAATGCCAAGAGATTCACGGATCACGCTCTTGCCCCCATCGCAGCCCACCAAAAACTTTGATCGCACGTACTGGGTTTGCCCAGTTTTGAGACTTTTGATGCTCGATATCACCCCATGAGCATTTTGTTCAAAGCCAAGAAATTCAGTTTCATAGCGCAACTGATGGCTATTGTGCGATGTTGCGAATTTTTGTAGAACTGGATCAAAGAAGTTTTGTGGGCAACGTTCTCTTTTTTGTGGGCTCTCAGCTGGGGGTCTCTCCTTGTTCATGCTGGGCATTGATTGCCGCCCCAATTCGTAACCGTTGAGATTTGTCAAGTAGACGTTGTCTTGTGGGTAGTCTCGGTCATAAGCAGTCGCCTCAACATCGGCCACAATGCCCCACTTTCGACAAAACTCCATGGTTCGAATGCCGACCAAGTCCATCTTGGGCTGGAAGATGGAGCCGTCCCCTCGCTCCACGGTCACCACAGAGTGTCCTCTCCACCCCAAGTCTCCTGCCAGAGCCAAGCCCACGGGCCCTGAGCCAACGATCAATACCTCAGTTTCTATCATGTCAACGTTCTATGAAGTGAAATTTGAGTATAGAGAGTAATTGTCAAAATGGAATGAGGGAATGCCTTGAGAGCGGAGTCTGAGAAAAAGTATTCAGAAACCCCCTGTCGACAGGAAAAGGCCTAAGCGCTCAAAAACGCAGCACCTCGAACACCCGAGGAGTCACCGTGTTTGGCTTTCTTGATAGGCGTGCTTGTTTTGTCATGAAAGGTGTAGCGTCTCATCTCAAGTGCCAAAAGCGGATAGAGCTCATCTATGTTGCTCATGCCCCCACCAAGCACGAAGCAACTTGGATCCAAAATGTTGGTGATTTGCGCCAGTCCTCGAGCCAATTGATTCGTGTATTCCTTAAATAACAAGAGCGAAGGCTCGTGACCTTCCCGCATTTTTCGAATCGTCTCTTGAGCTGAAAGTCCACTTGGGTTTCGCTTTTCAAAGGCTGGGCCGCTCACAAAACTCTCCATGCATGCTCTTTTGTTGCACCAACAGGTCTGTGCGTTTTGGAACTCCATGTCACTCATCCAGGGCAGTGGCGTATGACCCCATTCGGCAGCAATTTGGTTGGGCCCCTCCCAAATTTTGCCATTCACAACCAAGCCTCCTCCGCAACCCGTGCCGATGAT
The DNA here is from genome assembly GCA_903865035.1 of uncultured Burkholderiales bacterium. Classification (GTDB taxonomy): domain Bacteria; phylum Pseudomonadota; class Gammaproteobacteria; order Burkholderiales; family Burkholderiaceae_C; genus Limnohabitans. The sequence goes on from CAIPII010000162.1 coordinate 9,346, forward strand.
CACGGCAAATACCATGGGTTCATCCATGCAGGCGCCATCCAGTGTCTCGCTCAAGCCCAAACAATTGGCATCGTTTTGAAGAATCACAGTTGAATTCAAGCTGCTCTCTAAATCTTGTGCCAAGCGTTTTCCATTGAGAGCTTGAGAGTTTGCTCCCCTGACGGTTTGCGTGGTTCGATCCAAGCACCCAGGGATGCCAAAGCCAATGCGCTCGGGTTGTGGCAGCTTTAAGTTTTGAATTTGATCTCGAGCCAATTGAACCAGGTTTTCAATCACCTCTAGAGTTAGCTCGTAGGAACCACTTGGAGTTGGAAGCCGATGTCTAAACAAGAATGAATGCGGCGCCTCTCTCGTGATCACAGCCACTTCAATTTTGGTGCCGCCAACGTCTAGGCCAATGAGGGGAGTGTTCATGTTGGGGTCAAAGTGATGTCCGTGATAAAAGACAGATGCATGGATAGGCCAGTTTAAATCCACTGTGCATGAGTGGTCAATCCTGGGTCTCATGGCGCTGAGTCAGGCTGTTCAGTAGAGCGGAACTCTTAATTGAAATAGAATCGGCTGTGAAATTCAATACAAGAGGAAACACATGTCCAATCCACTTTCAGCACGTCCAGCCAAGGTTCCTTATCGTCGCATTGCAACTGAAGAGGCTTTTGCGCCCAAGGAAATGCTAGACATTTACAACAAAATTTTGGCCAAAGCCGATGTCGATGTTGGCTTTAAAAACTTGATGGGCTTTTACATGAGCAGCCCCTCCGAGCGTGCCCAGCACATCATGAGTGGATTGCAAGACATGGACGAGCTTCGTTTGGCTCACATGGATGCAACGGGCATTGATACCCAAGTGATTGCGCTGACCTCTCCTGGTGTTCAAATCATGGATAAAGAGACCGCTGTGTCCTTTGCGCCCATCTCCAACGACATTTTGGCCGAAGCTTGCAAGAAACACCCGACACGCTTGGTGGGCATGATTGCAGTTGCACCACAAGATCCAACTGCTGCAGCCAAAGAAATTGAGAGAGCGCACAACAAGTACGGCATGAACGCTGTTGTGATCAATTCACACACGCATGGAGAATATTTGTCTGATCAGAAATTTTGGGAAATTTTTGAAGCAGCTGAGGCACACGATACCCCCATTTACTTGCACCCCAATTCAATGCCCAAGTCCATGATCCAACACTTCTTAGAAGCTGGCCTAGATGGTGCGATTTATGGTTTCGGTGTTGAAACAGGTCTGCACGCCATGAGAATCATCACTTCAGGCGCTTTTGATCGTTTTCCTAAGCTCCAAATTATTTTGGGTCACATGGGTGAGGCGTTGCCGTTTTGGGCTTATCGTCTTGACTACATGCACACAGCCACAGTCAAATCCAAGCGCTACGATTCCATGAAGCCCATTGGTAGAAAACCCAGTGACTACATGAAATCCAATTTCACCTTCACCAATTCTGGGGTGGCTTGGGAGCCAGCAATCAAATTTACTCAAGAGTTTGTGGGCGTAGAGCGCGTCATGTATGCGATGGATTACCCCTACCAATATGCAGTTGAGGAAGTCAATGTCTTGGATCAAATGAAGATGTCTGACGCTGATAAATTGGCCTTCTTTCAAACCAATGCTGAACGTGTCTTTAAGATTCCACACATTCCAGCTTGATCTGATTCTCCAATCCCTCAGGGCTTGAATCCAAGCGAGAGATTTGGTGCAATATCAAAAAAGGGAGGCTGAGCCTCCCTTTTTTGTGTTTTACGCTTGTTACGGTGCGTTTATCCATGCGCTTTCGATTCAAGAGCGCACTGTATTGCTTTTTTACCTAGAGCTTGTCGCATAATACAGGGTGGTTTTACAATTAATAGAGCAGGGGCGAGTGAGTTAAAAATGTCAATGGAACTTGATAGGCAAATCGCTGACACCATTTACGCTTTGTATGAGTTGATGCAGGCTCACGCATTGAGTTTGAAGGAACTCAATTCGGTTGAAATCAAGGAATCAAACCATGACTCAAACTCGCAAGAAGATGCGCCTACTTTGGAGTCGGGTTCTTTGATTGAGCTCGAAGGTGGTGAGCCATTGGTTCACGATCATGAGACATGGGTTCAGCATCGGCAAAAGTTGAGTGCCGATTCTTTGGAGATGATCAAGCAAATCGAGTCCTTGGTGAAAATGCTCACGCAGTCTCACACCAGTGCAGAAGCCTTGAGACAAGAATTTGAAAATATACGAACTTTCAAATTTCTCTCGGGCGAGACTTTCCAGTTGGGCAAAGTTTTACCCCTTAAAGCCAAGCGTTGAGTCCTCTTGTGTAGGCACGGGTCTTTTGACCCATAGCCTGAAATGCCGTTGCCTTTCATTAATCACGCAATGGTCATCAAATCGAAATAATTTAGTTGAACAATGATTGAACATTAATGTCAATTTTGTTTCAATTAAAGGTGCTCAATGAAAGTGACCGTTATTGGTACTGGCTATGTGGGGTTGGTCACGGGTACTTGTTTGGCAGATCTCGGCAATGAGGTCATGTGTTTTGATATCAACCAAGACAAAGTGGCTCAATTGAATGCTGGGCATTCCCCCATATATGAGTCTGGTCTGGATTCACTCATTGATAAAAACAGGTTGGCTGGAAGATTGCATTTTTCTTCCAACATCGAAGCCTCCATTCACCATGGTGAAATCTTATTCATAGCTGTAGGAACCCCACCGGGTGAAAGTGGTCAAGCCGATACCTCTCAAGTCTTAGAGGTGGCCAGAAACATTGGTTTGTGGATGAGAACGGACAAAGTGGTCGTCAACAAGTCAACCGTTCCCGTTGGAACGGCAGATGCGGTACACGGTGTGATTGAGCGTGAGCTTGCCAAAAGAGGTTGGTTCAAGCCCGTGGGTGAATTGCAGCATGAGGCCAGACCCGAATTTTGTGTGATCTCCAACCCTGAGTTCTTAAAGGAGGGCTCTGCGGTTGAGGACTTCATGCGCCCAGATCGAATCATTTTGGGAATTCCGCAAAGTCCTCAAGGTCTTCGTGCAAGAGATTTGATGCGTCAACTCTACGCGCCTTTCAATCGACACCATGAGCGCACTTTGATCATGAGCGTGCGGTCTTCTGAATTCACCAAATACGCTTCCAACGCGATGCTTGCAACGCGAATTTCATTCATGAATGAATTGGCCAATTTGGCTGAGAAAATTGGTGTGGACATCGAATCGGTTAGGCAGGGCATGGGCTCAGACCCAAGAATTGGATACAGTTTTTTGTATGCAGGTACAGGCTACGGTGGATCGTGTTTTCCCAAAGACATCAAAGCACTGCAGCAAACCGCTCAAATCAATGCGATGCATCTCCACGTCTTGAACGCGGTGGAAAGCGTCAATGAAAGGCAAAAGCATTTATTGGTCAAAAAAGTGTTGACTCGTTTTGGTGAAAATTTAACCGGAATGGTTTTTGCGGTTTGGGGTCTTGCATTCAAGCCCAACACAGACGACATGAGAGAAGCACCAAGTTTGGTGATCATGAAGGAGTTGATTCAACTGGGTGCCTCAGTTCAAGTGTTTGACCCGGTTGCAACGGAAGCTGCGAAACTGGAAGTCAAAAGAGAGTGGTCCCAGGAGCCAGAAATATTGGACAAAGTGGTGTTCACTGATCATGAGTACAAAGCACTGATTGGCGCAGACGCTTTGCTGATCGTGACCGAGTGGAAAGCCTTCAGAAGTCCAGATTTTGCTTTGATCAAATCTGAGTTAAGAACGCCAGCAATATTTGATGGCCGTAATCTCTTTGAACCCGAAGATCTGGTTGGGCTGGGTATTGAATATCATGGGGTTGGTCGCCTGAATCAATTGGCATTTGATGCCATTCAGCAGTAGCTCAAACCCATAGGAATTGAGTCCTAGAGTTTGAAACTGCGCTTTACTCCAGTTTTTGATCTCGAGGATCGATCCTTGTACTTATCCTCTCATAGGGCGAAGTGCACTTAAAAATTGTTCGCTGGCAGTGGTCCATGAAAATAAGTTTGCATGATCAATCACGTTTTCTCTTTTGATTGCCAAAGCCTCAATGCAAGCCACGCGCAAATCTTCGTGCAAAAACCCCGAGTAGTTGTGCTTGACCACGTCAATGGGACCTTCAACGGGAAAGCCCGCTACGGGTGTTCCGCAAGACATGCTCTCGAGCATGACCAAGCCAAAGGTGTCTGTTTTACTCGGGAAAACAAAGACATCTGCACTTCGGTACAGTCTTGCAAGTGAGGGCCCGTCAAGAACACCGAACCATTTGACACCGGGGTAAGTTTGTTCCAACCGAGCTCGCTCAGGACCATCTCCAGCCACCCACTTCTCTCCTGGCAAGTCGAGTTGTAAAAAAGCGTCCACATTTTTTTCTACAGCCAAACGACCTACATGCAAAAAAATAGGTTTTCCATCGTTTGACTTTTCTTCTCTTGGACCGACTGGTTTGAAAGTGTCTTTGTCCACACCTCGGGTCCAAAGTCTTGGATTTAAAAAACCTTTGCTGGCCAAATCATTGACGATGGCTGGAGTAGGTGTGAGCGTTGCACGTCCAGCGTTGTGAAACTTTCTAAATAAAGAATAGGTCCATTTCGTTGGGATTTTAAAACGTGCGTGAACGTATTCTGGAAATCGACTGTGATAAGCAGTAGTGAACGCCCAGTTGTTTTTCATCGCAATGTTTCGGCTCATCCAACCCAAAGGCCCCTCCGTTGCGATGTGCAAACAGTCTGGATTGATCGCATCAATTTTCTTTTTGACTTGTGACGGAGTGCAAAGCGCCAAAGCGATTTCAGGATAGGTGGGGCAGGGTATGGAGCGAAACTCCAATGGGGTTAAGAAAAAGACTTCGTGTCCCATTTTTTCAAGCTCGCGTTTGGTCATCTTAAGCGTTCGCACAACTCCATTGACCTGCGGCTCCCAAGCATCAGTGACAATCAATATTTTCATTTTAAAAACTACCTTTCTCTTTGAGATGCGTTGGTATGAAAGTTTGTTGTGGCTGTGTTCAATTTGATGATCAAGCCCATCAAAACGGTGATGAAAATGCCAAACAGGATCAGCAAGGTGCTATTGGTGACATTGAGTCCGATGAAAGCACTGTAGAGGCTGGTCAAAATCACGATGCTGGTGTTTTCACAAAAATTTTGAACTGCGATGGATTCGCCGGTACTCAGAATCACTTTGCCTCTGTGTTGCAGTAGGGCATTCATGGGAACCAAAAAGAGGCCAGTCAAAACTCCAACAGCCACCATCAAGCAAATGGTGCTGATCATTGAAGTCGAAAAATCAAGTGCAGCAATCAAGATGCCCATCAAGAGTCCCAATCGCAATAGCTTGCGTGCTTGTTCAATTTTTATCAACTTAGAGGCTAAAAATGCACCCAATATCATGCCCAACGCACCCGACGCTTGTATGTAAGTGGCTTGACTGAGTGTGAGCTGCAAGTGTTCTTGGGACCAAGCCAGAATCAACAATTGCAAAGTGGCACCACAACCCCAAAACAAAGTGGTGACAGATAACGAAACCCTTCCCTCAGGGTCTCTCCAAAGCTTCATGCAGCTGTTTGCAAACGTTGTCAACGTAAGCAATAGACTATTTTGCTTGAATTCAAGAGCCGCTTTGGTGTGCGGTATTTTGAGTGTCAGTGTGATTGCCAGTAAATAGGCGGTGAGCAAAGCAAGAACAGAAATGTGAGTACTCGAAAAGGGCAAATTTTCTTTGAACCACAATGCCAGCGTTGAATTTTGAACATTGGAATTGACCAAAATACCGCCCAAAATGATCCCAAAAACGGATGCCAAAATGGTACTCACCTCTAGCCAGGCGTTGGCTTTGACCAATTCGTTGACTGGCACGATTTCAGTGACCAAACCATATTTTGCTGGTGAATAAAGCGCTGCTGCAAATCCTGCGAGTGCCAAGCAACTTGTGAGTGGAGCTGAGAGCAAGAGACCAAGGCAGCTGATGATTTTTAATAAACTTGCCCATTGCATCACCAGTCTTTTAGGCCTCAAGTCTGACCAAATGCCAACGAAGGGCGCAAAAACGATGAAAGACAGTGTGAAGATGGCTTTTAGTATTGGAATCCACCACGGTTCAGAGGACTGTTCCATGAGCATTGCAATTCCAACCAGTAACAAAGCGTTGTCAGCCGTGCTCGTGATGAATTGTGTCAGCAATAAGTAAAAGAATCCTGAGCTCAAGAAGTCAAACGTAGTGAATTGTTACGACTAGAACATTGTTAAATGACATCGTTGTGACATCTGTAGACCCTTTTGACAATAACAAGTTCACTTCTGCGCTGCATTTTCTCAGTGGACAGCGCCAAGGTCAGAGTCACATGAGTCATGGTTTTGTCACAATCGATGATTAAACTTTGGGCATGCGTAGATTCCCTAATCAGCCCAGAAAAAGAACACGGATTGAAATCATCCCCATGATTGACGTGATGATGTTCTTGCTGGTCTTTTTTGTACTAATTAGTATTAATGTGATACCCGCTTTGGGTCTCAAAATGAAGTTGCCCCAATCCTCGCAAGCTCGTGAGGACCATCCTCCCAAGAGAGTGATCCTGGGGATATCTGCTCAAGGTGAGTTTTTGTTGGATGGGGTTGAGTTCCGGTCCCTTGAGTCCATGCAGCCAAGTTTGATCAAATTAAGGGATGAAGCCTCAGCGAATGGTGGCGATGTCAAGAAGAATTTGGTCGTCATCATCAATGGAGACCAGGAATCCAAGTTGCAGCAATTGGTTGATGTGATGGATTTGCTCAAGTCCAACGGTATTGATTCAATGACCATAGCATCGAAGAAGAAATAACACGATGGAGGCCGTTCTCAATTGGACCTATCAAAAGCGAGAGCCAATTTCAGTTGGAAGTGCTCTGTCTTTTGCCATTTTGGTGTTGCTGCTCATCAATTTTGCCTCCATCCCATCGGTTCGTCCTGACGAAAACGAAATGACCGCATTCTTGGATCTTCCGCCTGAGGTCAAGCCGCCTGTTGAGCAGCCCAAGAAAATCACTCAAGAGCAGCCCATGGTCAAGCCTCTGCCAGTGGCAACACCCTTGAGCAAGAATCCAGATCCTGTGGACACTCCAGCTCCTGCCAAGGTCCAAGAGTTTCACCCCAGTGTGCCCGTTGCGCCTCCTGTGCCGGTCGCTGCAACCCCAACTCCGGTTACACCCCCGGTCAAGAGTCAACCCACTGTTGAAAATACCTATGTTGCTGAGCTCAAAGCGTATTTGGAAAAAATCAAGAAATACCCCAGCTCTCGTGAGTCGAGACTGACCCATCCACAAGGCAGCGTTGGTTTGTCTTTGGTGATTTCCAGAAGCGGTCAATTGCAGGAGATTCGAGTTGTCTCTACTTCTCACTCCAATTTATTGGATGGGGAGGCCATCAAGACCATCAAAGCAGGTTCTCTACCTGCTTTTCCCGAGCAAGCCTTTGCTGGTGAAAGTACCCATGAGTTCAGGGTGAACATGGAGTATTCGATCGATCCTTGAGCCACCCATGCTCATTGATCCTGTTTGTTTTCGTTGATTTTGTTTTTGTTTATTAGGAGTTTTCATGAAGAAGTCTAAGCAAGTGTTTAAGTTATCGCTATTGAGCGTTGCTTTGTTGGGAATGGGCTACTTGACGTCAGTCCAAGCTCAATCTTCTGCAACCAACGTCGGAACTGTCAAAATTTCTGGCGAGGGTGACTCATTGGGCAATGGCCTTTTGATCGATGAAGATGGTGTTAAAAATAAAAGCACCGTGACCAAAGCCGCCATTGACAAAGAAAGGCCAACGGCCAACCCTTTTCAGCTCTTGAATTTGGAGCCTGGCGTTAACGCTTACAGCTACGACGCAACAGGCCTCTTTGGTGGCAACATGCGTGTTCGTGGTTTCAACAGCGACGAGATGGGCTTCACAATCAATGGCGCTCCTGTGAACGATTCAGGTAATTTTGCTGTTTACCCCCAAGAATACGCCGATGTCGAAAATTTGTGTGAAATCTCCATCACACAAGGCTCTGTCGACACAGAAGCTCCTCACGTTGGTGCCTCAGGTGGTAACGTGGGTATGGTGAGCTGCTCACCCAAAGACAAGTTTGGCGGTAAAGTGTCTATGTCCTTGGGTGACTTGTCATTCAAGCGCGGATACATGAGAGTCGATACAGGCTTGATCGGAACAGAGCATCCCTTTAAGGCCTACGCTTCCTACTCAAACGCTTCAGTTAACAAGTTCAAGGGTCCTGGTCAAGCCAACAAGGATCACGTGGACACAGGTTTTGATTGGAAGTTGACCGATGACACTTCCTTGAACACCAACCTCTTGTACAACTATCAGTTGAACAACAACTATTTGACATTGACAAAGGCTGAGTTTGCACAAAATCCAAACTTGGACTTTTCTCCCAATGTTCCCCAGCATTTGACCAGCGGATCTGAGAGTGGAACCAATTCCTTTGGAACAAGCAGCGCCACTGCTACAGGCGTTCGTGCACAAACGGCTTATGCTGGCTACTCACTCAATCCGTTTCAAAATTACTTGTTCACATCTAGACTCCAAAGTCGCATTGATGATGTCTTGACATTGAGTGCTGAGCCTTACTACTGGTATGGCTACGGTACAGGTGGAACTGAGCAAAACACGTTGACAGAAGGTACAACCGGATTTGCCGGTGGCATCAGTAACTTCACCACCAACGGCAACAACGGAACTGTGGTCGGCGTTTACAAGGGCTCTGTCACCGAGACCAAGCGTCCTGGCGTTACATTCAAAGCCAATTACAACCTTGACAACCAAAAGATCATGGCTGGATTGTGGCTCGAGCAAGCCAATCACCGTCAAACACAACCAGCAACCACAGTCACCAACGCCGGTGGCATTGGTGACTTGTGGCTTGCAACGGGTTTGATCACTTACAACAACGGCTCTTTGTACGAAGGCCGCAATTACTTGACTCAAAACGTAGCCTACTCAGCATTCTTGCAAGACACCATCACCATGGGTCAGCTTGATGTGAATGCTGGCATCCGCTACACATCGTTGAAGCGTGATTTCACGAACTACGCATCAAGTGGTTCAGGCTTGGGAGCCAATTACACAGCATCTGCCACTTATGCCAAACCTTTGGCATCGATTGGTGCGCGCTACAAATTCAACGAAGAGTTACAAGCTTATGGTAACGTTTCTCAAAACCAGAGAACACCCAGCAACTTCGTGTTGTCAGGTTGGGTAACCGGTGGAACGATTGTCAACGGAGCATTGACTGGCTTCACATTGAATCCAAACACTGCGATTCAAGCTGAGACCTCCACCACGTATGAAGGTGGCATGCGCTTCAACAACGATAGCGTGAAGGGTTCAGTGGCCTTGTTTGATGTTGAATTCAAAAATCGCATTGCCTCTGGTTACAACCCAACCACAGCAACCACTACCGATTACAACGTGGGTGACTCACGCATGAAGGGTGTGGAGTTGCAGTTGGGTACAAAACCCGTTAAAGGTTGGAGTTTGTTTGGTTCAGCAACTTACACACAAAGCACAATCCTTAACAACTACCCCGCAACATCAACAAGCACTTTGCCAACCTCAGGTGCGACTTTCCCTGACACACCTTTGTGGATGTACTCTGCTTCAGTGCAGTACGCCAGCGGACCTTACATGGCTGCTTTGAACGGCAAATACACTGGCAAGCGTTACACAACACTCGTCAACGATGAGTATTTGGATGCTTACACAGTTTTTGACTTCAACGCAGGATACCGTTTCCCCTCAGGCACCTTCCTCAAAGAGCCAACAGTGCGCTTGAACATGTCTAACATCTTCAATGCCAAGTATTTGTTGGCCAATTCTGGAAGCGGATCAAGCATCACAACCACAGTCAACACCAGTGCAACTGGCGGCGGTATCCCAACTTACTACGTTGGTGCACCAAGGTTTGTGAGCGTTTCCTTCACATCTGACTTCTGATCGCCATGACTGAATTTTTGCACCAAGCTTCCTTTGGTTTGATGATCATATCGGCCATCATTGCAGCTGTAGTGAGCATTGAGCGAACTATATTTTCGGGAATGAATTTGCGTCGTGCCAAGTCCTTGGTGGCCAACATTGACTCGCAAACGACAGACATCAAATCTCTTTTGGGTGATGATGTTGTTTCTGAAATGGTGCAAAAAATCATCTCCGATAAAGTCAAGAGCTTGCCTCCTGCCGTGATGCAAGATCATGCCGATGCAGCATTCATTCATGCAAAAGACGAGCTTGGCTCAAGACTGTGGATACTCGATACGATCGTGACTGCAGCTCCATTGATGGGGTTGCTTGGAACGATTTTTGGCATCGTTGACACCTTCTTGGCCTTGTCAAAGTCTGGTATGTCTGATCCCGCGGGTGTGAGTGCAGGCATTGGTACTGCACTTTATGCCACGGCACTGGGTATCTCCATTGCATTGGTGGGATTGTTTGCCTTCAATTACTTGAGTGTCAAAAATGAGCGCATTGGTGAGTATTTGAAAATGCTCATCCTCAGACTCTAAATTTGATTCAATTTTCTCCACTCGCGCCTAGTCTCATTTGAGTCTAGGCGTTTTTTTTTAGGTGAGGATTTATTTCTTGACGGCAAAGACGCGATGCATGAGTTTTCCTGACATACATCAATACTCTTGATTGCGCAGGCCCTAAACTCAAGCTTGTCCATGAAACGCATTGGATCAGTTCAATCGGTCAGTCTATAGGAGGCGCAAAATGAGTCCCGAGCAACTTCAAAATCAGAAATTCAAACTTGAATCCAGCCTGCATGAATTGAGATCTCGACTGGTGATCAGTAGAGGTGGAGAACTCGATCGCGTGCAGGCCGCCTATGATCACTACAACCGCTCAGATTCAAGTCATGCACAACTCATTACAGACAAAGATTTGGATTTTCAGCTCAGTGAAATTGAGATTGAAAAGTTAAACCAAGTTGAATTGGCCCTGCTAAGAATCCAATCCAACACCTATGGGCTATGCTTGACTTGTCATAAGTTGATTGCACTCGAGCGCTTGATTGCCATGCCAGAAGCCAGATTGTGCATCTCTTGTGAATCGATCGAGCACCAGCCTTGAGCCTTAGACTTGGTGGTGTCACTTCAAGTGAATCCATTTCAATGAGTTCATTGAATGCCGCAGCTTGATTCACGGCTGAAGTGAAGGTACCAGGCGTTTTGGACCAGTTAGAACCTTATCTGCCACCAGTTGGTTGAATAAAAGCACTTGATATCTGCTGTTGTAATAGGGTGTGGTGGAGTGGTAGGCGGCAACCCCAAACCAAGTGTTGCCAAACTGATTGATCCCTTTTTTGAGTTGCCAGGCTGTGACATATGTGGCCACACAGTCATTGAGCAAATGCTCAGGCGCTATGCCAAATTTTGCCAGTTCAGTGAAGTGACTTGAGTTCAAGCCACCCAAGCCCACATCGATCGTGCCATTCTTATTTTGATTGATGGCCAAGGGGTTCATGTTTGACTCAACCATCAAAATGGCTTGCAAGATAGATGGATTAACGCCGTGAAATGAGGCTGCATGCTCAATGCATTTGCCATCGCTTTTAATGGCCGGGCTTTCTTGAGCCTTTTTTGGGCTTGAGGCGTGCCAATCTCTTGGTGAGGGCCATGCGATGCTCAGGGACGGCCTTGCTGCTTCGATTGGGAGATTGTCGCTGCCTGCAGTTAAAACTTGTGAATACCCAGAAATCGATGGTCCAAGCAATAAGACGCATCGCAATAATTTGAACATCGCATCAGGGTTGAAATTCATCGCTAGAAGTGGTCAATTGAAAAATCCACATCAAGCACAAGAACAGGCTCGATGTGGACTTCATTTTGACAGAGTTTTTTCAAACCCTGGTGTGGAAAAAAAACCGTTTTAGATGGTTTTCAGATTTGGCATGATGCGCAGGGCGTTCTCACGGTCAATGGCCATTCTCTCGGCTGGCGTGAAGTTTCTTGCAGCCAAACCCTCGCGCACATCAGAGGCTCTGCGGTAGGGGAAATCGCTGCCAAAGAGAATGTGTGAAGTCGGAATCAAGGCCCTCAATGCGGCAATCGCACCCTCGTGATGCCCTTGAGCGGTGTCGTAGTAGAAGTGCTGAACTTCTGCCAAGACCCCATTGGGCATGACCTTTTTGGCCTCGTCTTTCATGTCAAACTCTTGCCTCGTAAAGCGACTCCAAAGGAACGGCATTGTGCCTCCACTGTGTGACCAAATCCAATTGATATTGGGATATTTATTTGATGCACCACCAAACACCATGCTGGCAATCGTGCGAGTTGTGTCGGTGGCAAACTCAATGGCAGCGGGTGGGAGCCACTCGGCAAATGGATTTTTACAGCAAGCCGCCAAGAGTGGGTGAACGTATATGGTTGCACGTCGTTTATTGAGTTCCTCCCAAATCGGCCAAAACCGCTTGTCGCCCAAATATTTATCGCCATAGCTCGTCATCAGGCCAATGCCATCGGCTTTCAAGGTGTCCATTGCATACTCAATTTCTTTGAGACTGCCCTCTGTGTCCATGAGCGGCAATGTGGCAAAGGAGCCAAAGCGGCCCGGATAGTCTCTGGACATTTGAGCTGCGTACTCATTGGCTTCCCTGGCCAATCGTCGATCCAAATCTTTGTTGTTGAAGAATGCTCCGGGCTGCATCAAAGCAACCACTGAGGTTGCAATACCATTCATGTCCATTTCTTCAATGGACTTTTGGGGAGACCAAGGGGGAGCGCCAGAGCCGTCGAATTTTTTCAACTCTGCCAAATAATTGGGAGGACAGATGTGGTGGTGAATGTCAATGCGGTGTGGCTTGACCGGTGTGCTTTGAGCCAAAGCGCTCGATGATGCTCCTGGCGTTGCAAGAAGGCCTGTGCCTACACTGGCGAGTGAAGCCAGTGCTCCAACAGAGCCCAAGCCGGTTAAAAACCCGCGTCGACTTGCGTTGGGGCTCATGCATGGGTCAGTGGCTCCTGGATTGAGCAAAATTCCAGATTGATCGCAGCTGCAACGGTAGGGTTTCATGGTGCACTGTCTCCTAAGGGTGGGGGTTGATGGAGGTAACTTAAAGGGATTGTTTTGCCAAATGGGTGAGCTTGACTTGGATTCACGAATTCAGCCACGATTGACCCTCTTGGATCAATTTTTCAAGGGCTGCACCACGAGAAGTGGCCAACTCAGTGCTCACGTTTGCCCCGTGCGAACTTTGAAGGTAAGCCAAATGCTGGTAGCCCTCGGGGAATTGATTCAATCGCAACGTGTCTAGCTTTAAAGTCGCACCTGGATCGACCAAATCCATGCGATCTTTTTCATAGATGACATTTCGCTTGAGAATTCTCCAGTGTCCATCCCGTTTTTCAACACGGTCGTAGAAACGGCCCGTGCAAGTGATGTCCACATCCAAGCCTTGAAGTTGTCCGCGCACCATGATGGACATGCGAGTTTGTGCAATGGCTTTGTGTCCATGAATGGTGCTCACCGTTCCACCCAAAAAGTGCTGACTGCTCGAGCCTTTTCTCCACGAGTCCTGAACCGCCAAAATAAAGTCAGTGAAACTCCCATCGAACCAAGTGGCTGTCATGTGTGCATCTGGATGTACCGTGCTTTTGAGACCTGCCCAGTCACCCGTGTCACGGTACAAGGCCCAACTTTGAACCACATCGTGAATGGCCAGTTTTTCAAGAAAAATATCGCTGGGAAGGTTCATTTTAATTTTTGCTCTTCATTGAAAGGGTCATTCAGGCTCAATGCCCGCTTGCTTGAGTACTCGAGTCCATTTGGAGACTTCGGATTTCAAAAATGCATCAGTTTCTTGGGGTGAGAGTTGCAAAATGCGCCCACTGCCTTGCTGAAGTCTTGATTTGACATCGGCGTTTTGCATGGCTTTGTCGATTTCTGATCTGAGCCTTTCCACGATAGGTGCGGGTGTTTTGGCAGGCGTGAATAACCCAAACCAAGTCTCCATCTCCAAATCCATCGTGCCAGTTTCTTTGAGGGTGGGAATGCTTGGCGCATCTGTTGCTCTTAATTTTGAAGAAACAGCCAAGCCCTTGACCTGTCCAGATTCCAAGTAAGGGCGTGTGTTGGTTGAATTGTCAAAGAAAAGATCGACTCGACCTGCGATCAAATCCATGTAAACAGGTTGAGCACCTTTGTAGGGTACAAGCAGGATGTCCACGGCGCCTAGACTTTTGAGTAAGGTGCCCAAAATGAACTGACCACTCCCGGGGCCACTTGACCCTATGGCAAGCTTTCCAGGGTTGGCTTTAGCAAATGCGATGAGCTCCCTTAAATTATTGGCAGGCAGCTCCTTGGTGCCAATGAGTGTGTAGGAGTGACTCACCACCAGCTTCAATGGAATGAAATCATTGAGTGGGTCATAACCGGTTTGCTTGTAAAGCCCCATGTTCAAGGCCAAATTTGACAAGCCCCCAACCAAAAGATGGTAGCCATCAGCTGGTGCTTTTGCAGCGCTTTGGGTGCCCACCAATGTGCCGCTGCCGGGGCGATTTTCAACAATGAATTGCTGGCCCATTTGCTCTGAGAGTTTGTTCCCAAGGACTCGAGCCACCAAGTCAAAGCCGCCGCCTGCAGTCGAAGGGGCAATGACTTGAATTGGGTGTGAGGGGTAGGGAGGTGAATTGGTTTGAGCGTTGCTCAATGGGCAAGTCAGCGCAATCAAACTGGCCAAGGTCAATTGAATGCCGATGCGGCCAAGATGTCGTGAGTTTGGATAAAAGATCATGGACTCGATGAATGTGATTTTGAAGGTTGAAGAAAGAGCATGCATTCAACACAATCAAATTCTTTGAATCAGAACCAGAATTGATTGTGCAAAACTTCACATGCTTGGACTCGAATGGAATCCTTCAACGCTCAAATGTGAGCCCCTATTGAACAACAATTTGCAATGAAGAGCGGTCAGGGTTAACGCTTAATGCTGCAACTCAATGTTCACATGCAAAGCTTTTTTCGTTTGGTTTTTTGGTTTGTTCATCATGCAAGAACTCTCAACCACAGGTCTCCCTCATAGGTGAACCTTCTCTTGCTCAGGCTTTGTAAAAACAGTATGGTTAGCGTTGAAAAAATCAATGCTCACATATAAACACCATTGAGTTTGCATACAAACGCAGGTGCTTGAAAGCGAGCCAACAAATAAGTCTATGAAGGATTGACATGAAAGACGAGCCCAAACAAGCCACCCCTTCGACTCCAAATTCAGCGCCCACTTTTGCCAGACGTCAGTTTTTGGGAAATGTGGTTGCTGGATCAGCTGCGGGTGTGGTCGCAGCCACAACGGGAGCGGCTGCAGCTGCAGCGGAGAGCACGCAAGACGCCAAAAAGCCCTCTGCTTTACCCCCATCACTTAGAGGGATCGCCAATGAGTCGGGTGAAGTGCCCGATATGGGGCGTGTTGGGGGTGTTGCCGGCTCAGACTTCATGGTCGATGTGATCAAGACCTTGGATATCAAATACACACCGACCAACTGTGCATCTAGTTTCAGAGCGATACACGAGTCTTTGATTGACTATGGACAAAACACAGCACCAGAATACATCAGCTGCATGCACGAGGAGTCAGGTGTCGCCATGGCTCATGGCTACTTCAAGATTGCAGGCAAACCCCTCATGACCATTTGCCATGGAACGGTTGGATTGATGCACGCCACCATGGGCATCTACAACGCTTGGTGTGACCGAGTTCCTGTCATCATCGTTGGAGGCAATGACACCGACTCGGCCTACCGCCCTCCGATGGTGCCCACCTACCATGCTGCGCAAGACATCAATGCCATCGTTCGCGATTACACCAAGTGGGACGATGCTCCAGTTTCATTGCAACATTTTGCCAATTCATTTGTCAGGGCCTACAAGGTCGCAATGACACCTCCTTATGGGCCCGTGGCCATTTCTCTTGACTTGGGGCTGCAGCAAGAGCCCGTGCATAAAAAGGGAGGAGTCCTTCCATCCATCCCACGCTACATTCCAAGCTCACCCCCACAAGGCGACAGTGGTGCGGTGCGTGAGGCAGCTCGCTTGCTCGTACAAGCGCAAAATCCATTGATCATTGCTGACCGATGTGCCAGAACGCCCAAGGGCATTGAGCTCTTGATTCAATTGGCCGAATTGCTGCAAGTTCAAGTGGTTGACCAAGGCAGTCGCATGAATTTTCCAAGAACCCATTACCTGAGCACCTCAGCGCAAGCGGTTGGACAAGCCGATGTTATTTTGGGGCTGGAGTTGTCTGATTTTTGGGGAACGGTGAACACCTACACCGATAACGGCGAATACGAAGGGGTGGGTACTCAAAGCTCTAAACTGCAGCCCCAAGCCAAGTTGATCAGCATCAATTCGGCAGACTTGATCACCAAAGCGAACTATCAAGATTTTCAAAAGTTTCAAGTCATTGACGTTCAAATGCCTGCTGACGCAGAGGCCACCTTGCCCGCCCTCATTGAGGCTGTGCGCCAAGCACTCACACCAGATAAAAAGGATGTCATTGCAAAAAGGGCAGAGCGTGCCAAGAAGGCTTTTGCTGCTGATTTTGCCAAAACACAAGCCGCAGCCGCTGTCGCTTGGAATGCAAGCCCCATCAGCACCGCACGCTTGGTCATGGAAACCTTCAACGCCATCAAACACCTGGACTGGTCACTGGTGGCATCTGAGGGCAATGTGAGCAATTGGCCCAATCGTTTGTGGCCCATGGAGAAAGCACACCATTGGATTGGTCGCTCTGGAGGTTTTGGTGTCGGTTATGGTGCTCCTGCATCTGTGGGTGCGGCACTGGCCAATCGCGATTTGGGACGTTTTTCTGTGAGCATTCAATCCGATGGGGACTTGATGTACGCGCCGGGTGTGCTTTGGACGGCAGCACATCACAAGATCCCCTTGTTATCGGTCATGCACAACAACAGAGGTTGGCACCAAGAGTTGATGCACGTACAACGCATGGCGGATTTTAGAAATCGCCGTGTGAACTTGGGGCAAGACATGGGTCCCATTGGAACCAGCATCCAAAACCCAGATATTCAGTACCACGAGTTGGCCAAATCCATGGGTTGGTGGGCCAAGGGCCCCATCACCCGTCCAGAGGACCTGGGGCCAGCGTTGAAGGAAGCGGTTGAAGTGGTGAAATCCGGTCATCCCGCGTTGCTCAACGTGTGGACTCAACCGCGCTGATTCAACCCATTGGAAAAAAAAAGGACAACCCATCATGTTGATACTCAATCGATCGATCAGCCCAAGCAAAGCTTTGTTGCGAAACAAAAAGCCTGCAATTCGCTCATATGTTGCTTGTCTGAGCGCAAGCATCTTGCTCCTTTTCTCGACTCAAAATTCGCTTGCAGCTTCTGCGGAAAAAGGGCGTGAAAATTTCATGAAAAATGGTTGCTGGCAATGTCACGGCACTTGGGGGCAAGGCGGCTCAGCTGGCTTGAAGCTTGCACCCAACCCCAAGCCACTTGCCTACATATCCGCTTTCATTCGCAACTCCAACGGCCCCATGCCGCCCTACACCACCAAAGTGTTGTCGGAGGAGGACTTGGGCGATATATACGCTTTTCTCCAATCCATTCCAGCCTCGCCCGACCCCAAAACCATTCCGCTGCTCAATGACTTGAAGTGAAGTTTAGGTGAACAGCAAGCCGAATTAAAAAACCTCTTGAGGCTTGAGCAATTTGTCTCAAGTCCTTCAAGAGGTTTAGAGCTTGGATTCAAGAGCGGTGCAAGTCGTCCCACAAGGCCTGAGCTGCAGCAGGTCCTTTGAGTCTTTAACGTTTGACTTTTTTGGCGGCTTTGGACGCAACCCCCTTTGCACCTGACTTGCTTTTTTGTGCACTCTTGGC
Organism: uncultured Burkholderiales bacterium; assembly: GCA_903865035.1. Lineage (GTDB taxonomy): Bacteria > Pseudomonadota > Gammaproteobacteria > Burkholderiales > Burkholderiaceae_C > Limnohabitans. The sequence continues at coordinate 27,211 of CAIPII010000162.1, forward strand.
TGATCGATGGGTTGAGGCTTGAGCCTTGAGTCCCTCTTCAAAGCTTTCCTCGATGTGGTGTTTGATCTCTGTGTTCATGGCCACATCGCGTCTTCTTTGTTTGGCGATTTCAGCGCCAGTGATGAAGTAATCGCTCTTGACTGCTCGTTTGGCCATGAGCTCATTGCGATCGCTCCAGTCGCCAAGTGAGTATCCAAACCAAGGCGCCTCGGGTTTCAATTCAGGCAGTTTGAGCTCTTGCCATATCGCCTTGGCATGCTCCATGTATTCGCGCTTGGGGAGCGCAATCGGTGGGAAGTTGTCCTTGAGGGTTGCATCGATCAATAGGGCAGCATCCTCTCCGTGGTTCCTTGGGCTTCTGGGTCCGTGCCCTGGATCGCGGTGGTGCAGCACTTGCATGTCGAGTGCAAAGTTGGCCCTGTAGCTCATGGCCCAAAGCAGTGCGTCTGCATTGTCTGGATCAATGTCATCGTTGATTGCAATGACAAATTTACCGCCCGAGCGCAGCAAAGAGGACGCCCCGTAGAGCGCTCTCCAAACCTCAGTGGGCGGGGTTTTTCGATCGACGACCACGGCAATGACTTTGCGCAAATTGGTGAGCGGTTCATGCATGGACACGCGCAGCACACCCTTGATGCCCAAGTTGCGCTTCAAGTGGTTGGTGAAAACAGGCTCAAGGGCAACGCGCTTGATCAAGCTCGACTCTGATGGAGTGACCTGAGAGATGATGGAGGTCAGAATTGCTTTTTTGCGCCGCGTGATGGCCGTGACCTCCATGTAGGCATTGAACTCTTGCAAGTTCACGTGTCCATGGGACTCGCCAAAGGGTGCTTCGGGTTCAAGCCACTCTGTCGAGATGAAGCCTTCAATCACGATCTCCGCCTCCGCTGGCACCATGAGATCGACCGTTTTGCACTTCACCACATTGATGGGTTCGCCCACCAAGCCACCAGCCACATCCAACTCATCGGTGTCTTCGGAGAGTTTTTGCACCGATGTGAAGGCCACACTGGGTGGGCAGCCCAAAATCACTGCTGCGGGCAGTTTTTGGCCTTTGGCCTTGGCTTTTTCCCAGTGCGTGTAAATGCCAGGTTGGTTCTCCAGTGATGGATTCATCCCCAAGCGTGTGGGTGACTTCACCTGGCCACGGTACACGCCCATGTTTTGTATCCCAGTTTCGGGATCTTTGGTGATGTATTGCGAGAGCGTGGTGTAAGGTGCGTTGTCCCAGCCAGGAGAGGAGATGGGAACAGGAATGCCATCCAAGCCTTGACCCGGCTTTAAAAGATCTTTGCCCATGTAGACAATCTCTTGGCAGGGAGCTTCTTTGACCAAATTGGGTTTGATGGGATGAGAGATGGCATGGTTCCAAGTCTTGCCAATGTCTTCGATTTTGCAGTTCATGCCAATGCTGTAGATCTCGCGATTTGCTGCCAAAGCACCCACCACGACTGGGATGTCATATTGGTGACCTTTGGAGTCGGTCACATTGGTGAACAAGAAGGCCTTGCGATTGGGCTCGGTGATGCCGCCCCTGAATTGCCACCTCACCAAGGGATGCATTTCTGTGTCTTTGTTGATCTTTCGATCAATGGTGACCAAGAGACCCGCCTCATCCAAAGCCTTCAAGTGCTCGTGCAAGTCTGCATAAGAGCGCGCGTTGGTGGAGGAAGGTTGACTTGATGTTTCGGCGTTCACTTTTTTCGTTTTTGCAGTGGCCTTTGAAGTGGGTGTTTTTTTCATGAGGAGGGTCCTGAGTTTTTAAAATTGAATTGGTGTTTCAAGCGGGGTCATTTGGTTGGCTTGGATCACTTGGGCACTTTGGTCACCGTTTGTTCGTATAGGCGGGTCCACTTGGCATAGTTGTCGATGATGAAGACGGGATCCACCACATTGATCTTGAGATTGGGATAATTGTTGGGCACCTTGGTGCTGATCGTGTAGTAGTTCAGCTGTGCCAGCAACTTTTGGGTCTCAGCCGAGAGCAAGTAGTCGTAAAAGAGCAGTGCGGCATAAGGGTGTTGGGCATTTTTATACACCCCCATGTTAAAACCTTGTGCGACCACTGGATCCAGCGCAAACCAATCGACGGGTTTACCTGCTTTTTTGTCCTTTTCAGGTAAATCAATGTAGACCGTAAGCCCCATGGGAACTTCGCCAGCGACCACCAAGTTGTGCAGCAAAGAAACGCCCAAACGAGTGGAGATGCCGTTTTTGCTCACAATGTCTTTGAAGGTGCTGATGCCTTTTTCCTCGCCCATGGTGGTCACCACTTTGGAGAACCATTCTTCGGCCTTGGTCTCGATGCCCAAATTGCCCTTCCACCTGGGATCAGACAAATCGGACCATTGCTTGGGTAAATTCTCAACCTTGATCAAGTTGGTGTTGTAGCTTTGAACCATGACATTGAACACAAAGGAGCTCCACTGGTGGTGGTCGGGCAAAGCCGTGGCGATCATGTCTTTGAAGTAGGGGGAGTAAACCGGTTGCAACAAATGCTCTTTATAAAGCGCGTACATCTCACTGGCCGGTGTCATGATCAAGTCCACCTCTTGGTGTTTTGAGCTGGCCTCCCTCACCACGCGTTGCAGCACATTGTCTGAGCCCGATCTCCAATACTTCACCTTGATGCCGGTTTGGCGCTCAAAGGGTGCAATGATGAGCGGCATGTCTTGTGGTCTAAAGGCTGTGTAGATGCTCAGCACGCCTTCCTCTTTGGCCTTTTGAGCCACTCGTTCAGCCCGATCAGCCTTGTCGTTGAGCAAATCTGCGCCAGTCTGCGCGTTGGCCACTTGAAGGCAAAGACCCAATAGCAAAGTGCTACACAGTCGCAGAACAGTTGAGCGGTTCAATTTCAACTGATAAAGCGCCTTGTCAATCTTCCAAGGTCCATGGGCTGAAGGGTTGCTGGATAAAACAAGTGGTCTTGAGGTGTTCATCTGAGGCATTTTGAGGTTGGGTTCAATCTAAGGCATGAAGCGCATTCAATGGCGCAATGCGAGCAAGGCAGGCGTCAAGGGCAGAAGTTCAAATCGTGAACTGGATGCTTCATTCTTTTTCGATGTGGCTTTTCTTGACCACATCTCCCCAGTAGGCAAACTCACTCTTCAAATATTGTTGCGCCTCCTCAGGCGAGGTGCTGAACCTGGGTTGCAGGCCAAGGCCCAAGAGTTTGCTCTCCATCTCTGGGGTGGAGACGATGCTCATGAGAGTGCTGTAGAGCAATTGAATGCGCGCTTTTGGGGTGCCTGCAGGCAAAAGCAGCATGAGCCACGTCACTGCTGTGAAATCCGACATCCCTTGCTCTTTGAAGGTGGGCACCTGTGCAAAAAGACCCGCCAACCTTTTGGCGCTTCCCGTGGCGATGGGCCTCAGGCGCCCAGACTCCACATGTGGCCTCACCGTCGATGCGGTCTCAAGCGCCATGGATACATTGCCAGCAATCACATCAGAGAGCCCAGCCACACTGCCCTTGTAGGGGATGTGGGTGATGTCAAGACCCAATCTTCTTTTGAGTTCTTCCATGGCCAAATGTGAAACCGTGCCATTTCCTGATGAGGCGTTGGTGAGTGGTGCGGGCGCTGTTTTGGCGACTTGGCTCAAATCCTTTAAGTTTTGAATGGGTAAATTGGGGTTCACGCACAGTACAAAAGGCAAATCGCCCACCAAACCAACCGCATCAAAATCTCTCAAAGTATCGTAATTGACCGCGTTGTAAATGTGCGGGTTGGTCTCGAGCGCAGACATGTGCGCCATCATCATCACAGAGCCGTTTGGAGGCGCCTTGGCGAGCAATCCCAAAGCAAGGGAGCCGCCTTGTCCAGGACGGTTGTCGATGATGATGCTCTCTGAGAGTTGAGTCGACATCTTCTCCGCAATCACCCGAGTCACCATGTCTGTGGCTTGTCCTGGTGGAAAGCCAACCATCAATTTGACAACTTTGTTGCCCGTCGTCACCAGGCTTTGTGCCTGTGCTGTGTTGGCAAAACTTGAGGCCGCGACAAGTCCAATGGAGGACTGGATAAAAAAGTCGCGGCGATGGATGGGGCTGTTCATGAAAGTCTGTCTCCTTTTGCTTTATTTTTGAAATTCAGCGGGGAACTCTGTCGGCTCCCTTGTGCTCATCAACGCGATGGATCAATACATCCAACGAGCGGTGGTGATTGCAATGAGTGCGCCAAGCACACAAGCGGGAGCCAACCACCATGCCGGGACCATGGGTGTGCTGTGTGCAGGGTGTGCGGCTTGCGTTGCGGGTAATGACTGGCTTTGTGCACTTGGGGTCTGTGCGTTTGCAGCCTCTGGTGCAGCGTGCAAAGGGTTTGCGCTCGCAATGCTTGCGGCTTTGGCACTGACTTTGATTGGGTCAGGGTTGAGTTGCTCTTGAAAGGCTTTGAAGAAATCGTCGGTCATTTTCTTGGCCACACTGTCAATGAGCCTGGAGCCCACTTGCGCCAATTTACCGCCAACTTGCGCTTTGGCTTCATAAGACAACTCAGTGCCTTGCGCAGTTTGAACCAATTTGACTTTGGAGGAGCCTTTGCCAAAGCCAACCGCTCCACCTTGACCTTCAAATTGCATGACGCAAGACTCTGGGGCATTGACGTCCTCCATTTTGAGCGAGCCTTGAAAGCGTGCCCGAAGTGGACCAATTGCGGTTTTGATGGTGACTTTGAAATCGGTGTCTGAGAGTTTGTCCACGCTCTCACACCCAGGCAAGCAGGCTTTCAAAATTTCGGGGTCATTCAATGCTCTCCAGACCAACTCTCTGGGAGATGGGATTAATTTGGTGCCGATGATTTCCATGATGGGTGCTCTTTAAATGGGAGTCTATTGGGAGGGGGAGAGAAAACCCTGTGCGAGCCTTTTGAACATCGCACAAGGTCAATGAAGAAGACCTGTGCTCAATGTGCCTTTTTCTTCATCTCTGCAGCCGTGTTGACCATGGAGTGCAGGCTTCTTGCGTAATCGATAGCACCTTGTTCGTCCATTTTTGGGGCCACGCGTAAATATTCTTTGAGTCCCAATATTGCAGGTCTTGGTCGTGAGAGGAGCAACTCGCAGAAACGCTCAACTTCGTGGTCCACTTGCTCGTGCGCCACCACTTGGTTCACGATGCCAAAAGACAGCGCGCGGTGAGCATCGATGAAGTCGGCTGAGTAAGCCATCCAAAGAATCGCATTGCGGTTCATGCGGTCATAAAGGGCAGACATCACCATGGTGGGCATTACATTGTGCGCAATCTCTGGGATGTTAAAGGTGGCCTGGTCGCTGGCAAAGGAGACGTCGCAAAGGGAGGCGACAGCTGTGCCGTAACCCATCACACGGCCTTTGAGAACGCCAATGACTGGCACTTGACAAGCCCTCAGCGCTTTGTAGCTGTTGAAGATGGAATCGTACTCAGCTCTGCGTGTATAAGCCTCTGGTGATGGGGGGTGAGCTGCATCGCGCACACGACCAGTGCAGAAATCAGGTCCGGTGCTTGAGAGCACCACTGCGTCAGAGGTTTCGTGTGCGCTCATGACCGCTTTGCTCAGTGCGGCTGCCATGCTGTCAGACACGCCATTGTCTTCGGGGCGATTGAATTGAATTCTTAATAGACGGCCATCTTGTTTGATGATCAGGTGTTCACTCATGATTGACTCCAGAGAGGGTTTTGAAAAAAGTGTCGCATCAAGGCTGCATTGAAAGCGCTTGGGTTGTCGATGTTGGGCAGGTGGCCTGAGTTTGCAATCACCTCAAGCTTGGCGCCTGGGATCAAGCCTTGCAGGGCTTTGTTGGCCTCAGGCAATGGGCCGTCGTTGGCGCCCACCAAAAGCGTTGTGGGCACCGAGATCGTGTGAGCTTGGGACAAGAAGTCCAAGCCTTGAATGGCCCTTGCACAGCCACAAAACCCCTGCACCGAGGTGTTGGCAATGGTGTCGCAAAATGCGTTTTGCACCTCTGGGTGCGCTTGGGTGAAGGCCTCTCCAAACCACCTCAGTGTGGTTGGAACAGCAAGAGCTTGGGTGCCTTCTTTTTGAGCCAATTCAATGCGCTCGTCCCAAGGCTGGCCAGCCGCGCCTGGCATGTCTGCTCGCCCATCGCACAACAACAGGCTTAGCAAACGAGAGCCGAACTGTGCGCCCAAACCAAAGCCACTCATGGAGCCCAAAGAGAGCCCAATGTAGTGAGCGCGCTCAATGTCTAAGCCATCTAGGATGCTGATGTGATCGTTCACCAAGTCTTGCATGGTGTAGGGGCCCATTGGTGCGCTCGATGCGCCGTGTCCTCTTGTGTCAGCACAAATCACCCGAAAGCCACAAGCGGCGAGCAAATGGGCTTGCTCCACCCACATCATGCTGGAGCTCAAAATCGAGTGGGCCATCAAGACCGCAGGCCCACTTGGGTCTCCCAAAGTGTGAATGGCCAAATCCACATTGGGTGTGCAAATGATTTGCGTCTCGAAGTCTTGATTCATGTTCAACGTCCTTGGGCTTTGTGTGGTGGTAGGGGCAAGCGGTGCATCAAGCGCTGCATCATGCGCTTTTGGATGTGCTTGCACACGCTTGCCACAAGGCTTGTGGTGTCATGGGCAAGTGGTCAATGTGAGCGCCAACAGTTGACAAAGCATCATTGATGGCAGAAGCCATGGCGGCAGGGGAACCCAAGTAGCCGGCTTCGCCCGAGCCTTTTTGGCCAAACTCGGTCAAAGGAGAGGGTGTGCAGTGGTCCACGATGGTGATCTCTGGCACTTCATGCGCGGAGGGCAACAAATAGTCCATGAAGGTGCCTGCCAAGAGTTGTCCGTCCTCAGAATAAGCAAACTTCTCCATGAGCGCAGCACCCAAGCCATGCGCAATGCCACCATAGGTCATCCCATGAACGACGTCTGGAGAAATCATGACGCCGCAGTCGTGGCCGCACACGTAGCGGTGGATGTGCACTTTGAAGGTGCCAGGATCGATGCTGGCCAAAATCACATGCGACTCAAAGGAGTGGCAAGGGTACATTTGAATGCGCCCCTCAGCCGTTGGGAGTCCTCCACCCGTGGGCACCTCCCAGACGAACTTCTCTTGCAGGCCGGGCTCCATGCCGCTTGGCAACAAGTGGTATTTGCGGTGCATGATCTCAATCAAAGCGGCCCACGAGAGCGATTGGCTTGGATCACTTGCCACGTGAATGGCGCCTCCTTCATAGATCAACTCCTCCTCACGCACCTTCAAGTGGTGGGCGGCAAGCTTCATGAGCTTTTGTTTGATTTTTTTGGCAGCCCCTGCCGCTGCACCGCCCAGCATGATGGCCATGCGAGAGCCCACAGGGCTGTTGGAGGGCAGTGCGTTCAGAGAATCCGCCTTGAGCACACGAATGCTCTCGGGGTCGCGGTCCAAGACTTCGGCCACCACCGTGGAGACAAGTGTTTCATGCGACTGACCGGATGAGGATGTGCCCATCAAGGCCGTCACCGAACCCGACAAGTCCACCCTCACCAAACAAGAATCCATCCAAGTGGTGGTGTCGTTTTTGGGGTTGAAGAGGGGCTCAAAGGAGGAGTTTCCACCAGAGGGCTCCAAGCATGTGGAAAAACCGATGCCCGCCAAAATGCCTTGCTCTCTTAAGCGATCACGCTTGGCGATGAGCTCCTCAATGTTCGCCTCCTTCAGCGCTTTGTCAAACACAACCGCGTAATCTCCCGAGTCATAATGCGTGCCACTTGGAATGAGGTAGGGGAATTGGTCGGGGGCGATCAAATTGCGTTTTCTCAGCGCAATGCGGTCCATTTGAAGAAAGCGCGCGACTTTGTCAATGCCTGTCTCAATGGCGTAATTGGTTGGGGCTTGCCCAAATCCACGAACCGCCTCTTGAGGGGTTTTGTTCGTCATCACCGCCATGGCATCGTAGGCGACACTGTGAATGGTGTAGGGGCCCACGATCGCACCAACGGGTTTGCCCAGTTGCAGAGGAGACCTTCCAGAATAAGCACCGATGTCATCCAAGGCGCGCATTTTCATGCACTTGATTTCGCCATCTGGCTCAAACCCCAAGGTCACATCAAAGATGCGATCTGGGCCTTGCATGTCGCCACCGCGCATGTTCTCCAATCGGTCTTCCACCAAGCGCACAGGGCGTCCGAGTTTTTTGGCCAAATAGGCCACCAAGATCGTGTGCTTGAGGCCTCGCTTGACGCCATAGCTGCCTCCCACGTCTACATCAAAGTGAACCCGCACGGCGTTCCCCGGCAAGCGCAAAGCTTTGGCCACTTGGTCGGGGAACTTGGGCATTTGAATCGATGCCCAAACATCCAGCACCCCTTGCGCATCGCTCCACTCACATGCCACCGCAAAAGTCTCAATGGGCACAGTTGAGTTGCGAGCCCATTTGACGCGGTAACTCAGTTGGTGCGTGCAAGCGGCCATTTCTTTGTCGACTTCACCCCAAACAAAGTGGCGATGAAAGATCACGTTGGAGCCGTGCTTGGGGTGAACCAAAGGAGCGCTCGGTAAAAGTGCCTCCTCGGGGTCCACCACGTGGGGCAAGACTTCATATTCAATGTTGACCCACTCGGCTGCATCTTCGGCCAAAGCGCGAGAGGTGGCCACCACAGCGGCAACCCACTCACCTGCATAGCGCGCGTGTGAACCCGCCAAAGGATAACGCGTCACCTGCGGCGCATCAACGCCAGGAAGTGTTGCGTCCACATTGGCCCACAATTCCTCACCGCACAGCACATCGACCACGCCTGGCATCTCCAGCGCAGCCTTTGAGTCGATGGATAAAATTTTTGCGCTTGCATAGGGACTCGATATCAAGGCCACGTGGAGCATGCCTGGGCGCTGAATGTCAGCTGCAAAGTGACCTTGGCCCAGCACAAAGCGTTGGTGCTCAACGGCTCTTCTGTGTTTGCCAATGTATTTGAAAGGTTTGGCGTTGGGGAGGACTTGCTTAGCGGACATGGGTTTGATCCTCTGAGGCAGTGGCCAGCATCACGGCGTCCACAATTTGTTGGTAACCTGTGCAGCGGCAAAGGTTGCCACTGATGGCCTCTCGCACTTCTTCTTTGGTGGGGTGAGGCGTGTGTTGCAACAAATCATGACAGGCCACGAGCATGCCTGGCGTGCAGTAGCCGCATTGCAGTGCGTGCGTTTCACAAAAGGCGTCTTGCAACTTTGACATCACACCTCTTTGGGGCGCCAAACCTTCGACGGTTGTGATGTTGGCGCCATTGACTTGCACCGCAAATGCGCAGCACGAGCGAATGGGCTCATCGTTGAGCAACACCGAGCACGCACCGCACACGCCGTGTTCACACCCAACGTGTGTGCCCGTGAGCGC
>CAIPII010000163.1 GCA_903865035.1 uncultured Burkholderiales bacterium
AGTAGAGCTTAGACAAAGGTGTAGTGTTTAGTTTCAGAGTGTTTTTTTTAAGCTAAGACAAACGAATTCTTGGGTCGGCCCATGCGTAGCAAAGATCCGTCAAAATCAAGCCCACGATGTACAGCACAGAACCCACAAAGACCATGGTGCGCACAATGGCAAAGTCTTGAGAGCCAATGGCACCAATCAAATAAGCGCCAAGACCAGGAATGGAGAAAAAGGACTCCGAGATCAAACTGCCCATGAAAAGCAGAGGAATCAGAGCAACGCTTGAGCTGATGATGGGGATCAGGGCATTGGGTAGCACATGCTTCATCAAAGTTTGTACATCACTCAAGCCCTTGGCCTTGGCCGTGCGAACATAATCTTTGTCGATTTCTTCCAAAAACACGGCGCGCGTGAACCTCACTTGACCACCCAAGCCTGAGAGGACAGCAATGGAGATGGGCATGAGCAAAAAGCGCCATGCATCTGAGCCAGCGCTAAAACCGGAAACGGGCAGCCACTGAAGCAACTTAGAGAGCACGAATTGACCGGCCACGATGAAGAACAAAGCAGAAATCGACATGAGCACCACGCAGATCACTGTCCCCCAAAAGTCCAGGTAACTGCCCCTGAAAAAAGCAAGACCCAGGGCAATCAAAATGCTCAATCCCATCCCAACGGCAAAACTGGGCAGTGCCAATGCCAAGCTGGGTCCGGCACGAAAGAGGATTTCCTCGTTGATGTCACGCCCAGCATCGGAGCGGCCAAAATCAAAGCGCATCATTTGAGAGCTGGTTTTAAAGAACAAGGTCTGCGTGACTTGATCTAAACCGCTTTTGCTCTCGTTGAAGAACAAGGGCTGATCGTAGCCTCTGAGGGCCTTCCATTTCTCGACAGCCTCAGGCGTTATTCGTCTGGTACCAAGTTGCATTCGAGCCATGTCGTCGGGCGTATTGACCTTGAAGAACAAGACAAAGGTCAAAACATTGATGCCCATCAAAATGAGAAAACCATATCCCAATTTGCGAAATAAATGCCGAATCATGTGTGGGACTCCTCGATTGAAGCAGTGACACCAAATCCAAAAGCGGGATCATTGATCTTGGCATTTTGTCGCCTACTCCACACCCGATAAGCCGGCCACACCAATACAAAGATCAAAAAGGGAATCACCCAAATAGGCCACCAAATGGGTTGGTTCCATTCGTTGATTTTTTGGCGCCTGAGCACTGGATCGATTCTCAAATAAGACATTTGATCGCGAATGATGTTGGAGGGTTTGCCGTTATAGACCCATTGGTGGTAGGCGCCCCCATAGTCTTGTGACCAGCCAAAGAGCATCGGAGCATCTTTTTGGATGATCTCAATCATCTTGCCAATGAGGGCAAAACGCTCGGGCGTGTTATCCAAGTCCTTCATCTGCGCAAAGAGTGCATCGAACTCAGGGTTGGCGTAGTTGCTGGAGTTCTCACCTCCGCTTCTCATCATGGCATTGGGGCCATAGAGCAAGAAAAGAAAATTCTCAGGATCGGGGTAATCGGCCAACCATCCCCAAGAAAACAGCTGTGC
>CAIPII010000164.1 GCA_903865035.1 uncultured Burkholderiales bacterium
GTTGGTGACGTAACGCATCGTGGCATTGAATCCAATGGCGCCGTTTGATTTGGCCTCAACGCTAGATGCCACCGCTGCACGAGACGCTGCACCACCGATGTGGAAGGTACGCATCGTGAGCTGTGTGCCTGGCTCACCGATGGACTGAGCCGCAATGACCCCCACCGCTTCACCAATGTTGACCAAACCACCGCGACCCAAGTCACGGCCGTAGCACTTGGCGCAAAGACCAAAGCGGGTTGCGCAGTTGAGCGCTGTGCGCACTTTGACTTCGTCAACACCACTGGTCTCGATCTCGTCCAAATTGTCTTCGTCCAGCATTTCACCGGCAGGCACAATCACTTGGCGGGTTTCTGGGTGCACCACGTCATCAATGGTCGTGCGGCCCAAAATACGGTCTCTCAAAGACTCGATGACCTCACCACCCTCAACGATCGCACGCATCAACTGTCCATCTGTCGTACCGCAATCGGTCTCGGTCACCACCAAGTCCTGCGTCACATCGACCAAACGGCGTGTCAGGTAGCCTGAGTTCGCAGTTTTCAGCGCCGTATCTGCCAAGCCCTTACGAGCACCGTGGGTGGAGATGAAGTACTGAAGCACGTTCAAGCCTTCACGGAAGTTCGCCGTGATCGGTGTCTCAATGATGGAGCCATCAGGCTTGGCCATCAATCCACGCATACCGGCCAATTGGCGAATCTGAGCGGCTGAGCCACGCGCGCCTGAGTCGGCCATCATGTAGATTGAATTGAATGACTCTTGCTCGACCTCGTTGCCGTGGCGATCAATGGTCTTTTCTTTTCTCAACTGGTCCATCATCACTTTGGAGACGGCATCCCCAGTCTTGCCCCAAATGTCGACCACTTTGTTGTAACGCTCACCAGAGGTCACCAAACCGGAGACGTACTGCTGTTCGATTTCTTTGACCTCTTTTTCAGCTTCCGCAATCAAGCGGTGCTTCTCTTGAGGGACCAACATGTCGTCAATCGCAATGGAGATACCTGCGCGAGTGGCCAAGCGGAAACCATTTTGGAGCAAACGGTCTGCAAACACCACGGTCTCCTTTAATCCACACTTCCTGAAAGAGGTGTTGATCAAGCGAGAAATTTCTTTCTTCTTCAAAGCCTTGTTCATGTTGCTGAAAGGCAAGCCTTTGGGCAATATTTCAGACAAGAGCGCACGACCCACGGTGGTCTCAACCATCGAGGTGTGTGGGGTGAATTCACCGCTCACTTTGTCCTTGACCCACTCGGTCATGCGGACATTGATCTTGGCGGTCAACTCCACCACATTGGCGTCCAAAGCGCGTTGCACTTCGGGCACATTGGCGAAGATCATGCCCTCACCACGTCCATTGATGCGCTCACGGGTGGTGTAGTAAAGACCCAGCACAACGTCTTGTGAAGGAACGATGGAAGGCTCGCCGTTGGCGGGGAAGAGCACGTTGTTGGAAGCCAGCATCAGTGTGCGAGCCTCCATCTGTGCTTCAACCGACAAGGGGACGTGAACGGCCATTTGGTCGCCGTCTAAGTCAGCGTTGAACGCAGAACACACCAAGGGGTGCAACTGGATCGCTTTGCCTTCAATCAAAATAGGCTCAAAGGCTTGAATGCCCAAGCGGTGCAAA
>CAIPII010000165.1 GCA_903865035.1 uncultured Burkholderiales bacterium
CGCCATCTCTCCAGGCATGGCCTCCTTGGTCATTCAAACCCAAGTGTTCTTCAGCATCGCTTTGTCCATCTTGATCGACAAAGAAAGGCTCACGCGTCTTCAAGTGCTCGCCTTGTTGGTTTGCGCGTCTGGTTTGGGTGGCATTGCATTCAATGTGAACGCAGAGACCACCCTCTTCGGTTTGGGTTTGGTGCTCACTGCTGCGCTGTGTTGGGCCATGGGCAACATGGCGAGCAAGCGCTCGGGCGCCAATGATTTTTTCCAGTACGTGGTGTGGTCAAGCGCCCTCTCCTGTCCAACGCTTTTCGCTTTGTCCCTTTACTTTGAGGGCTGGCCACGAATTGAGCTTGGACTCACACAGTCGGATTGGACGGTTTGGGCATCCCTCTTGTGGCAGTCTTGGGGCAACACACTTTTTGGCTATGCCGCTTGGGCATGGCTTTTGTCTAAACACCCCTTGAGCCGCATTGCACCGGTGACTTTGCTCGTGCCGGTTTTTGGAATGAGCGCATCTGCGCTTCTTTTGAGCGAAAGCATGCCAAGCTGGAAGGTCACCTCTGCAGGCCTCATCTTGCTGGGCCTATTGATGAACATCTGGGCCAGCAGCAGGCGAAGCGCCTCCTAGTTGAATCTCAATTCACCACAATTTGATGCGCGCCTCTGGCGCCTTGTACATCTTGTCGCCGGGCTTGGTGTTGAAGGCCTTGTGGAATGCGTCAGCATTGACGACCGTGCCATTGGCCCTGAACTCATCGGGTGAATGTGGGTCCGCGGTCAAACGCCTCAAGGTGGACTCCTCTCTAACCTTCTCTCGCCAAGATTGTGCAAAACCCAAAAAGAAACGTTGCTCACCCGTGAGTCCATCGATTTCAGGCGCCGTGTTGCCCTTCAAAGCATTCAAATAAGCTTTGAAGGCGATTTGTAGGCCTGACAAATCCGCAATGTTCTCACCCAATGTGAGTGCTCCTTGCACGTGCACTCCTTGCAAAGGCTCGTATGCATCAAACTGCTCAACCAATTTTTGGGTCGCAGCATCAAACGCCGCTCGGTCTGCATCCGTCCACCAATTGACCAATTTACCGTTGCCATCAAACTGACTGCCTTGGTCATCAAACCCGTGACTGATCTCGTGACCGATCACCGAACCAATGCTGCCGTAATTGACTGCAGCATCGGCCTTGGGATTGAAGAAAGGAGGTTGCAAAATGGCAGCCGGAAAAACAATTTCGTTTTGACTGGCGTTGTAGTAAGCGTTCACCGTCTGAGGCGTCATGCCCCACTCGCTTTTATCAACCCTTTTACCCTCTCGCTTGACCATGCGCATCCACTCAACGTTCTCCGCACGAATGCCATTGAACCACGCCTCATCAGGACGCACTTCAAGGGCCGTGTAATCTCGAAAGCGATTCGGATAGCCGATTTTGACGCTGTATTGGGAGAGTTTTTGAAGCGCTTTTTTCTTCGTTGCCTCTCCCATCCAAGTGAGTGTTTTGATCGAGTCTTTGTAAGCGGCCAAGAGGTGATTGACCAAATCGGTCATTTGAGCTTTGTAGGAAGGCGGAAAGTATTCCCTCACATACAACTTGCCCACCACCTCGCCCAAGGCTTCATCGACCTGTGCAACACCAAGTTGCCACCTGGGTTTGGGAGTTTGGGCGCCACTCAAGGCCTGACCATAAAACGCAAAGTGAGCATCTCGGAAAGTTTGGGGGAGCACTTGTGCGGAATCAGATAAGGCATGGAGCACCAGGTAAGCCCTCCACACCTCCAAGGGCGTGTCCATGAAAAGCTTGGCCGTTTCATACACACTGCTGGGTTGGCCCACAATCAATCGCTTGACGTGTGAGAGTTGTGCGCCCTTCATGTAAGCTCGCCAATCAAATTGCCCAGATCGATTTATCAAGGCTTTGAGGGTCATGGGGTTGTAGCTCTTTTGAGCATCTCGGCTCTCGATTTGGCTCCAATGCACTTTGGCCAATTGAGTCTCGAGCTCCATCACCCGATTGGCAACATCTGTGGGCTCACGCCCTGAGAAGTTTTCACTCAATCGAGCCAATTGAGTCAAATAGGCGAGGTAGCTCTCTCTTGCTTTGGCAAACCGGGGCTCATCGAGCTTCAAGTAATAGTCTCGATCGGGTAGCCCCAAACCACCTTGCACCATCTGAACACGGTTCATGGTGGGCTCTTTGTCATCAGGTCCCACCCACATGCGAATGGGCACATTGAAATGGTGTTGGTTGGACCCCAAGAACAACGCCAAGTCATGTCGATCTTTGATCGAATCGATTTGCTTCAAAAGCCCTTGAATGGGACCCAAACCCAAGGCATCGATTTTGTCGGTGTCCAAGAACGCTTGATAGAAAGTGGCCACCTTCTTCTCATCTGGACTCAAAGCTGCATGGGATTGGGTGAGCCCTTGGATCAAACTTTTGAGCCTTTGGTCGGACAAGTCCCTGAGCTCAACGAATGCACCGTAAGAGGACTTGTCATCGGGAATCACGGTGTCTTTGACCCATTGTCCGTTCATGAACAAATACAAATCGTCTTGTGCACGAACGCTGGTGTCTCGCCCCTTCAAATCCAATCCAGACAAATTGTCATAGGCTTGGAGGTCTGCTCTGACACCCAAAGAAATGAAAACGGTCAAAGTAAAAACAAACAACTGACAAATGACTTTATGCATATGGTTCACTCAATGTGGTTCACTCAAAAAGAGACTTTGATGGTGAAAAATTTCAATTGGGCCAAAGCCTTGTGGCTTTGAATTCAGGAGGTGGCGTTTATGGGGACCCCAACAATCCATCCCTCCAAAGGATCCATGTCTTGGGGGAGTCCATAAAGCGCATGGCCACTCAAATGTTGCTTTTGAGCCCACCCTGCTTGCACGCAACAAATCACCGCATCAAGTGAGTCGCCACTGCCGTCCTCGATCAGCGCCTCCCTCAACGCATGGCTGAGTTTGAGCCTCAGACCCAACACATTGTTTCCCAACTCCAAAGCGTGCACGATGTCTTTTCTGGCAATGAGTCGATCTGGGGTCTGCTTTTTGACGTCATCGCTTTTGTAACTCTTGCCACCCAAAATGCTTTTGGCAAAAAAGCCTGGGTAAGCTTCTAGTGCCACCCTCATGGGATCTGCGCGATGCAGTCCCGCAAGGGTCACACCAGCCTTCAGGAGAAGTGGTACCCCTGCGTGCATCATGTAGGCAACGGGCGGATTGACCCACTTCATGGATGGACTGGATTGAGCGGGCAAATCGGTTAGGCGGTGAGCAAACTTTTGGCCCACTGGCCTGGCATCGCAAAAGGCTTTGAATTGAAGTCGAATCTCTTCTCTTGTGAGCGCACAAAAATGAGCCATGCACTTGAACCAATCCGTTGGCCAACCCAGGGTCTGCACCAATTCTCTGGGAAGTCCAAAGGGCAGATCAAAGCCGCCTAACCAAGAGGGATGAGATTGAAGGGCCTGCAAAAAATCAGTATCTGACTCAAAACGGTCCAATTTCTCCAAACTCACCACATCTCCCACGAGCGAGCCCTGGGCGAGCACAATGGGTTTTTTGCGGGTGGGTCGACTCGTGAAGTCACAGCCCAACAAACGAGTCTGATCTTTGGGCGCCTTCACAACATTGACACTCCACAAAGGAAACTCAAGACTCTAAAGTACAAAGGGTATTTGGTCTTGGTGCTTTGGGCTTCAGGTGCGACCCATGATGGAAGCGGTGGCCATCAATTCTTCAAGGAGAGCCAAAGACATGGCGCCTGAGACACCATAGGGGTCAAGCTCAGGTTTTTCAGAATACTTCAACACAATCGAGGTGTTCAATTTTGCCAAATTGACTTGACCCATGGTCCAACCGCTGAATCTTCTTTGTGTGATTTCTTCGTAATGCAAAAGAACCACATCGGTGTGTCGTTTGTCTTGCACCAACGCGTTGTAGAGCTCATTGACCTGTGCTCTGCCG
>CAIPII010000166.1 GCA_903865035.1 uncultured Burkholderiales bacterium
CTTGCAGCGCTTGGCTCGCTCCAAAGACGATCGACAAGTGGTGGATCTGTGGCTGGCCACAGATCTGGCCTTCATGCCCGCTCGCATCTTGATTGAGCAAGGCGAGGGCGAGAGGGTCGATCAGTTGCTCAAAAGCGTTCAGTGGTGAACGCCAAGCGTTGAAACACGCTCAAAGCGTCTTCTACGAACTCAAGCCTGAGGGGTTTTCTCAAACCTTTTGATGCCATGGCGGTACAAAGGTTCAAGCAAAAAAAGCACCGAAATCAATCGACACACCTGCAAAGAGGTCACCAAAGGAGCCGCCAATTGCAGCGCTTTGGCGGTCAAGGCCATCTCGGCAATCCCTCCAGGTGCCGTGCCCAAGATCAAGGTCAAGAGGTTTTGATCGTCCAGCTCGGCCATCAAATACGCAAAGCCTGAGCACGCGATCACCAGCAGCAAAGAGCCAACGACCACGCTCAAGAGCCACCTGGGCGCCATTTTGATGAACTCTTTGGTGAACCTCACCCCCAAGCTCACCCCCAAAAACATCTGGCCCGCGTTCACCATCCAAGCTGGCACGCCCGACAAATAAATTCCCTCTGTTGCCAACCCCATGGAGAGCAACAAGGCGCCCAAAAACCAAGGGTTGGAGCGGCCCCATTTTTTGAGGAAAAACACACCGATGCCACTCAAGACACAAAGCAGCCCAAAGCCCATCAAATCAAACTCGTGTACATTGGCCAGCAAAGCGTTGGAGCCTTGAATGCCCAAGCCCTTCAAGGTGAAGGGAATCACCAATGCGATCACCATCACCCGCATGCTGTGTGCACTGGCCACCAAATCGGTCCTGACTTTTTCACGCTCTGCAAGAAGCGTCATCTCAGACGCGCCCCCAATGGCGCTGGAGAACACACAAGTTCCAAGGGTCAAGCCGGGAATGGAGTGGCGGTTCAAGGCGTACAAAAAAGTGCCGAAAACCCCTCCGATGAAAAGCGCCCAAAGCACACTGAGCACAATCACCCACCACATGTGGGCAATCACGTGTGCATTGTCAGGACTGAAATAAAGCCCCAAAGCCAAACCAATGATCCACTGCCCAAAGTTTCGAAAAGGCACGTAACTGCGCGTCTTGAAACCCAACATCGAAGCCACAGACACGGCGAGCAAAGGGCCCAGAATCCAAGGCAAAGGCCAGTGAAGCGCTTTGAAGACCAAGGCCATGGCGATTCCCATGGCAAGCGTCATGGCGTAGTAAAAAGCCACGTGTCGCACCGACGCACTGGGGTCTGCGCCCAACTCGGACTGCGCCCCTTTGGGGGTCGCGCGAGATAAACCAAGCCAGGAGATGAAACGCAAAAGAAAACACCCAATCTTGTGACCTTGCACAGCCCAAAGTGGGTGTGCTCTCCCATTTTAAGCTTTTGAGGCCAAGACCCCAGCGTCTTTACCCAAGGCCAAGCTTAAAGGACTCCCCAAAGGCCTCTTGGAGCCGGACTTTATTTCGAGGGCCGACTGTTCAGACGCACGCTCAAAACTTACAATGTCAAGCATGAATTCATACATTTTGAACCTTTCTTGCCCCGACAAAGCGGGCATCGTGCACGCGGTCTCGGGTTTCTTGCTCGAGCGTGGTGGCAACATCACGGAAGCGGCTCAGTACAACGACCCCGACACTGGGCTTTTTTTCATGCGCGTGGAATTCACCGCAAGCCTCTCGGACGTTCAACTCAAGGCCGACCTCACGCCTTGGAGCGAGAACATGAAGCTCTCTTGGTCTTTGCACCAAAGCGCCGTCAAAATGCCAAGCGTCATCATGGTGAGCAAAGAAGGGCACTGCTTGAACGATTTGCTCTTTCGCATCAAAAGCGGCTTGTTGCCCCTTGATGTGCGAGCCATCATCAGCAACCACCCTGACT
This sequence comes from uncultured Burkholderiales bacterium, assembly GCA_903865035.1. Taxonomy (GTDB): domain Bacteria; phylum Pseudomonadota; class Gammaproteobacteria; order Burkholderiales; family Burkholderiaceae_C; genus Limnohabitans. The sequence goes on from CAIPII010000166.1 coordinate 1,899, forward strand.
TTTACCAATTGGCCGCGTCCTACAACATTCCCTTTCACCACATTCCTGTGACCGCTCAAACCAAGGAGCGCGTTGAGGCGCAGCAGCTCGAGATCATCACGGGTGTCAACGCAGAGTTGGTGGTGCTGGCTCGCTACATGCAAATCCTCTCCAACACCATGTGCCAAGCATTGAGTGGACGCGCCATCAACATTCACCATAGCTTTTTACCGAGCTTCAAAGGCGCCAAGCCCTATTACCAAGCGCATGAGAGAGGCGTGAAGTTGATTGGTGCCACCGCCCACTACGTGACCGCTGACTTGGACGAAGGCCCCATCATCGAGCAAGACGTCACCCGCGTGGACCACAGCAAAACGGTCGAGGACTTGACCGCTTTGGGACGTGACACCGAGAGCCAAGTGCTGGCTCGTGCCCTCAAATGGCACAGCGAACACCGCGTCTTGCTCAACGGGCACAAAACCGTCATCTTCAAATAACACGCCTGCAACCCATGCCAGAATCCGACACCCTTGCTCTGCATGAGCAACACAAAAAGCAGGCGATCGACGCCTTGCATGGTTGCGTGCCCTCCTATTCATTGCTCTACACCACAGAGGACACCACGCCTTATGAGTGCGACGGCTTGACCGCTTTTCGCACGCGACCCCTTTGTGTGGTGCTCCCCCAAACCGAGGAGCAAGTCCAAAAGGTGCTTCAAACTTGCTTCAAACTGGGCGTTCCTGTGGTGGCCCGAGGAGCCGGCACAGGACTCTCGGGTGGTGCCATGCCAGTGAAGGGCGGTGTTGTGCTCTCTTTGGCCAAATTCAATCAAATTTTGGCGATTGACCCCTTGCACAAAACCGCCCGTGTGCAGTGCGGCGTTCGCAATTTGGCCATCAGCGAGGCCGTCTCCCCTTTCAACTTGTACTACGCACCCGATCCTTCAAGCCAAATTGCCTGCACGATTGGCGGCAACGTGGCCGAAAATTCTGGTGGGGTGCATTGCTTGAAGTACGGACTCACCTTGCACAACGTGCTCAAAGTGAGAGGGTTTTTGATGAACGGCGAGCCCATCACGTTTGGCTCAGACACCTTGGACTCGCCAGGACTCGATACCCTGCCCTTGGTGGTGGGCTCGGAGGGAATGCTGGCCATCACACTGGAAGTGACCGTTAAATTGACCCCCAAGCCTGGGATTGCACGCTGCATCATGGCCAGCTTCAACACGGTTCGAGAAGCGGGCAACGCTGTGGCCGAGTTGATCGCGAGCGGCATCACGCCTGCAGGCCTTGAGATGATGGACCAACGCATGACCGCAGCTGCCGAGGATTTTGTGCACGCCGGTTACGACTTGGAGGCCGCAGCCATCTTGCTTTGTGAGTCCGATGGCACGCCTGAGGAAGTGCAAGAGGAAATTGAGCGCATGAGTGAAGTACTCTCTGCGTGTGGCGCCTCCAAAATCTCTTTGAGCCAATCCGAGGCAGAGCGGCTTCGCTTTTGGAGTGGCCGCAAAAATGCGTTTCCAGCTTCTGGACGCATGAGCCCAGACTACATGTGCATGGACTCCACCATTCCCAGAAAGCGTTTGGCCGACATGCTCGAAGCGATCCAAGAGATGGAGAAAAAGCACGATTTGCGCTGCGTGAACGTTTTTCACGCTGGTGACGGCAACCTCCACCCCTTGATCTTGTTCGATGCCAGTGACCCCTCACAACTGCACAGGGCAGAGGCTTTTGGCGCAGACATTTTGGAGACGAGTGTCGCCTTTGGTGGCACCATCACTGGCGAGCACGGTGTGGGTGTGGAAAAAATTGGCAGCATGTGTGTGCAGTTCAGCGCACAGGAACTCACCCAAATGCAGCGACTCAAAAGCGCTTTTGATCCCATGGGTTTGCTCAACCCCGGCAAAGTGATCCCAACACTCAACCGCTGTGCGGAGGGCGGAAAAATGCTCGTACGAGGCGGCCTATTGCCTCATCCCGAGTTAGAGCGCTTTTAAGGGTTCAAAGCCCAAGTAAAGACACCTCTGGGGGTTCAGGTCTTAGGGCCCCTTGCACCAAAAATGGCCGTGCCCACTCGCACCAAAGTGCTGCCCGCTTGAATGGCCGCTTACATGTCTTGTGTCATGCCCATGGAGAGGGTGTCTAATCCCTCCTCTGGGCCTAGACCC
>CAIPII010000167.1 GCA_903865035.1 uncultured Burkholderiales bacterium
ACCGAGGCATGATTTTGCACATCATTGAGGCCGTCGCCTCTCAGGTCTTCATCCCCTTGACCGTTGGGGGTGGGGTGAGAACTGTGGACGATGTGAGGCGACTCTTGAACGCGGGAGCAGACAAGACGAGTTTCAATTCTGCAGCCATTGCCAATCCACAAGTGATTTTTGATGCCTCTCAAAAGTACGGCTCACAATGCATTGTGGTGGCCATTGACGCCAAAAGACGCCTCAAAGAAGAGGAGTCACGCCTTGGCGCCGATGGTCAACCTTTGGGTCCTGGGTGGGACGTTTATAGCCACGGTGGAAGAAAAAACGTGGGGCTGGACGTGGTCCAGTGGGCCAAAAAAATGGCCCACTTGGGCGCCGGCGAATTGCTCTTGACCAGCATGGACAAGGACGGCACCAAGTCAGGGTTTGATTTGCCACTCACCCAAGCGGTGACCTCGAGTGTGAGCATTCCGGTGATTGCCTCAGGTGGTGTCGGGGCCCTTGAGCACTTGGCCGATGGCATTGAGTTTGGGGGTGCCGATGCAGTGCTGGCGGCCAGTATTTTTCACTACGGTGAGTTCACCGTGGGTCAAGCCAAGGACCACATGAGGTCACGCGGCATTCCCGTTCGCTAGTGGCTTGAACTGTTGTCCCATCTCGGGCTCCCATGTTTTGGGTTTGAGCGCGGGTGCTGCATAAAGCTTTGTGAGCTTCAACTTTTTTTTGAAAACGTTTAAATGACCAACAACACAAGTCAGCTCGATTGGTTGTCCCAGCTGAAGTGGGACGAGAAGGGGCTTTTGCCCGTCATCGCCCAAGAAAAGGACAGCAAAGACGTGCTCATGTTTGCGTGGATGAACCGCGAGGCTTTGGAGCTCACGGCAACTTCTGGACGAGCGGTCTATTTTTCTCGTTCCAGAAACCGTTTGTGGTTCAAGGGTGAGGAGTCGGGTCACGTGCAGTGGGTGCATGAGATGAGGATCGATTGCGACCAAGATGTGCTCCTTCTCAGCGTCACGCAAACGGGGCATTCACCAGGCATTGCCTGTCACACTGGACGACACAGCTGTTTTTACCAAAAGTTGGTCTCCACTTTGCCGCAAAATCTGGACGTGGCCCAAGCGGCTCAAGACGCGCCTGCACCCCTCTTGAGTGAAGCTGTAAGCGGCAAGTGGTTGAGCACTGAGCCGGTCTTGAAAAGCACCGAGGACATCTACGCCAAGCCAAAAGCAGACGCTTGAGTCTTTCGAACTCGAACCCCCAACTTTGAAATTTCATTGAAAACAATCATCACATGAACTCCTCAGACACACTCGAGCGCTTAGATGCGGTCATCGAATCCAGAAAACCCGCTCACGGCGGAGACCCCGAGAAGAGCTACGTTGCCAGGCTGCTCTCCAAAGGACCAGACTCCTTTTTGAAGAAAATTGGAGAAGAAGCCACCGAAGTGGTCATGGCTGCAAAAGACCTCGAGCACGCCAGCACGAACGACGATTTGAGAAAAGCCTTTGTGGGCGAGATGGCGGATTTGTGGTTCCACTCCATGATTGCTTTGAGCCACTTTGGTTTGAGCACCCAAGAGGTGCTCCAAGAGCTCTCCAGAAGAGAGGGCTTGAGTGGACTGGACGAGAAGGCTTTGAGAAAAGCCATGCAAAGAGACGCTTGAGTTTTTCACAACCGATACACCCACATCTTTTCAAATCACCATGACCCTCATCAAAGATCCCAACTGCATTTTTTGCAAAATCGTTGAAGGCACCATTCCCAGCAAAAAAGTCTACGAAGACGAGGAAATCTTGGCCTTTCACGACATCAACCCCTGGGCACCGATTCATTTCTTGATCATTCCCAAAACCCACATCGCTTCCATGGCCCAAGCCAACATCGAGGACCCTGAGCACGTGGCGCTATTGGGGCGCATCACGGCTTTGGTGCCCAAGTTGGCCCTTCAAGAAGGTGCTGCCCCTTATCCAGAAGGAGGCTTCAGGGTCATGGTCAACACCGGACAACACGGCGGGCAGGAGGTGCATCACTTGCACTTTCACGTCATGGCCGGGCCCAGGCCTTGGGTGAGGGGATGAGTCTTCTCAGCGCTTGACACCAAGCTTTGAGCCCCCCCAGTCTGAAATTCGATCTTTTTGCGGGGTTACCTTGTCCCTGTGTCCAAGGGGCGAGGCTTTGCGTACTAAAATCACTCAAAAGCGAATGGCCGTGATGGCCTCATTTGCATTCATTCCCCGCGCACAGGAGCATTGTTCATCATGGGTTCATTTTCAATTTGGCATTGGTTGATTGTTCTATTGATCGTTGTGTTGGTCTTTGGCACCAAGAAACTCAAGAATATTGGCGCCGATTTGGGCGGAGCGGTCAAAGGCTTCAAAGACGGCATGAAAGATGGATCTGCTCCTGCTGAGGACCCCCATTCTCCAGCAGCACAGGCTTCTCAAGCCAACACCCCGCCCGTGGCCCACCACGCAGACAAAGCCCCCATTGACGTGGAAGCCAAGCAAAAGGTTTGAGCGTTTGAGGGAGTCTTGTTCGAGGGGATTTGTTGCTTGACTTGCCCCTTCACGCCTCCAACGCTTGAGCCCACCACCGAACCCACACCTTCATGATTGATTTAGGCATTTCCAAGTTGGCTTTGATCGGTGCGGTTGCACTGATTGTGATTGGCCCCGAGAAGTTGCCACGTGTTGCTCGCACCGTGGGCACCTTGCTTGGTAAGGCACAGCGCTACGTGGCCGACGTCAAAGCCGAGGTCAACAAGGCCATGGAACTCGATGAAATCAAGAAAATGAAGGAGTCCATGGAGTCTGCAGCTCAAACGGTCAAGAGCAGTTTCGAAGAGAACGCCCACGCCTTTGAGAAAGATTGGCACAACGCCACACAGGGGATCGCCAATGACTTGGAGGGCACCCACAACACTTCGGCCGATGCCTATCTCCAAAACCCGGACTCGATCATGCCTCCCGCATTCATGCCCCAGTATCGCCACCCGGGCAAAAAATGGCGTTTGAAACAAAGTGCCATGCCTCAGTGGTACAAAGCCCGTGCTGGCTTGAGAACCCGGGCGCTCTCGGGCGCGGCTCGAGTGGCCAGGCATCGACCTCGCCCCATGTCTGGTGGACTTTAAAGACGCTTTTCTAGCGCTAGACCCGATCATCCCACCATATTTTTGAAAACATTCATCCATGTCTGAGCCCACTCCCAACAACGACTTGGTCAAACCCAGTGAAAGCTCTCACGCTGTGGGTCCTGTCGTCGAGCAAGAGCACGACGAGTTGGCGGGCACCGAGCAGCCTTTTGTGCAGCATTTGGTTGAACTCAGGGACCGATTGGTCAAGTCCATTTTGGCGGTTGCAGTTGCTGCGATTGCGCTCAGCATCTATCCGGGGCCAGCCGACCTCTATGACCTCTTGGCAGCCCCTTTGGTTGCCAATTTGCCAGCTGGCACCACCCTCATCGCAACCTCTGTGATCTCACCTTTTTTGGTGCCCCTTAAAATATTGATGATGGCCGCTCTCTTTTTGGCCTTGCCCGTCGTGCTTTACCAAATTTGGGCTTTCGTGGCGCCAGGGCTTTATTCACATGAGAAACGCTTGGTGCTGCCTTTGGTGATTTCAAGCACCTTGCTTTTTTTCGTTGGGGTCGCGTTTTGTTACTTTTTCGTGTTCGGCCAAGTTTTTAAATTCATCCAAAGCTTTGCGCCCAAAAGCATCACCGCTGCACCAGACATTGAAGAGTACCTGGGCTTTGTGCTCACCATGTTCTTGGCCTTTGGGTTGACCTTTGAGGTCCCGATTGTGGTTGTGGTGCTGGCTCGCTTTGGGATTTTCTCGGTTGAGAAACTCAAAGAGTTCAGGGCCTATTTTGTGGTCTTGGCCTTCATTGTGGCGGCCATCATCACGCCCCCAGATGTGGTCTCACAACTGTCTTTGGCCATTCCCATGTGTTTGCTCTATGAGTTGGGGATTTGGGCGGCACAAATCTTCATCGACAAAACCCAAGCACCCCCAGAGGCTTAGAGGTAAACTGAGCCCTTGAAATTCAAGGTTTTGGGCCTCACTTGAAAATTGTCTTGGGTGCATGGTGCACATGCGTCAAAGGCTTTTTTTAAACCCTCTCTCAACTCACTTTTTTTTGATCCCATCATGAAACGCCTTTGGTTGCTTTTTTCTCAAGTGGTCACCGTTTTCTTGGCGGTTTGGTTCGTGCTCGTGACCTTGAAGCCCGAGTGGATCAATCGCTCCAATTTCGGCGCTGGCATGACCTTGCAAGAAAGTGCGAGCTCCATGGGTGCTGCGGGTGTGGCACCGGGGAGCTTCAGCGCCGCAGCCAAAAAAGCTTCTCCCGCTGTGGTGAGCATCACGACCAGCAAAGCGCCTGAGCGAAACATCGACCCCACAGACCCTTGGTCCAGGTTCTTTTTTGGCGACCGTGAGGACACTGGTCCCCAAGTGGGTTTGGGCTCTGGGGTCATCGTGAGCGCAGAGGGCTACATCCTCACCAATTTCCACGTGGTCGAGGGCGCCGATGAAATCGAGGTCAGTTTGACCGATGGGCGCAAGGCCAAAGGCCAAGTCATTGGTGTAGATCCAGACTCCGATTTGGCTGTGCTCAAAATCAAACTCGATCGCCTGCCCGTGATCGTGATTGGACAGTCTGAGAATTTGCAAGTGGGTGACCAAGTCTTGGCGATTGGCAACCCCTTTGGTGTGGGCCAGACGGTCACCAGTGGCATTGTCTCTGCTCTGGGTAGAAATCAATTGGGCATCAACACCTTTGAGAACTTCATCCAAACCGACGCGGCCATCAATCCAGGAAACTCGGGCGGTGCCTTGGTCGATGTGAATGGCAACTTGATGGGCATCAACACCGCGATTTTCTCCAAATCTGGGGGCAGCATGGGCATTGGCTTTGCCATCCCTGTCTCCATTGCCAAGCAAGTCTTGGAAGGCATCGTCAAAGACGGTCAGGTCACCCGTGGCTGGATTGGGGTGGAGCCGGCCGAGATGACCGCAGAGCTCAAAGAAACCTTTGGCGTCAAGGGCGATGGAGGGGTAGCGGTGACCGGAGTTTTGCAAAACGGCCCAGCCGCCAAAGCAGGCTTGAAGCCAGGAGACGTGATCGTGCAAGTGGGCTCGATCAGCGTGAACCATGTGTCTGAACTCTTGAGTGCAGTGGCTGCAGTCAAACCAGGCACTCCTGTGAAGTTTCGAATTCTTAGAAAAGACAAAGAGATGGAGCTTGAAGTGACCCCTTCACAAAGGCCCAAAACCAAACTCTCGCCCAGGCATTGAGCCCAGACCACGACCCCATGTTCAAAACCTCAAAGCCCTTCAAGATCCCCTTCACCTTGCACGCGTTGCTTGGGGCTTGGCTGTGATCACCCGAGAGGAGATGAACGCTGAGCTCTCAGGCATCTTGATGCCCGAGAGCTTCAAGGACTATGGGCCCAATGGCTTGCAGGTGGAAGGTTCGAGAGAAATCCATCACGTTGTCTGCGGCGTCACCGCAAGCTTGGCCTTGATCGAAGAAGCCGTTCAAAGAAAGGCTCAAGCCATTTTGGTTCACCATGGACTCTTTTGGAGAGGACAAAGTGGGGTCGTGACGGGATGGATGAAAGCACGCTTGGCGCTTTTGCTCAAGCACGACATCAACCTCTTTGCCTACCACCTGCCACTGGACGCCCATCCCACCTTGGGCAACAACGCGCAATTGGCCAAAGTTTTGGGGTTCACAACCACAGGACATTTTGGTGAACAAAACATCGGCGCTTTGGGTCTCAGCATTGAGCCCCTTCGCAATACGCAAAGTTTGATCGAACGGGTTGAATTGGCCCTGGGTCGTCGCCCTGTGTGTGTGGGCCCAGATCAATCTGACTTGTCCAACGCCACACTTGCTTGGTGCACCGGAGGTGCACAAGGTTATTTTGAAGCGGCCATTGAAAAAGGGGCTCGGGTTTATTTGACGGGCGAGATCTCTGAGCCCCAGGCGCATTTGGCGCGTGAGTGTGGCGTGAACTTTTTGGCTTGTGGTCATCACGCAACCGAGAGGGGTGGCGCTCGCGCTTTGGGGCTTGAGCTCGCCCAACGCTTGTCGGTCACCACCGAATTCATCGACATCGACAACCCCGCATGAATGCCCAAGGCGATATCGACTCTCCTGGATTGAAGCTTGCCTGGGTGGCTTTGACCCAAGGAGACCCTGCAGGCATTGGTCCAGAGATCATCCTCAAAGCCTTCGCGCTGCATCCTGAGGACACTCGCGAATGTGTGGTGATTGGTCACTGGGCGGTCTTTGAGCGAGCGTTGAAACTGCTCATCAAAGCACACCCCGATGCTTCAGAGCTCAAAGCATTGACATTGAGGCGGGTCACCCTCGATGAGCTCAGGCAAACCAACGAGCTGCTGGCCCACCTGAGCGGTGAGCCCTGCGCTGTGCCAATATTGGATTTATCGGCTGAGATCGATTGCCCATCCATTGAGCCCGCCTTGACCCATTTGAAGGGAGATGGGTCTTTGGGTCAGGCGTCGCTTCCTCAAGATGAAACTTTGCCGCGCATGGGTGTCGTGAGCGCAAAAGCTGGGGACATGGCCGCGCGCTCAGTGGTGGTGGCCACTGAACTGCATTTGCAAGGAATTTTCAAAGCGGTGGTCACCGCTCCCTTGCACAAAGAATCCTTGAGTTTGGCGGGCTGGCCTTTTCCCGGTCACACCGAGCTCCTTCAAGCCCACGCGGCTTGGCACATGGGGGTGGGGGTCAAGGACTTGCCCGTTCGCATGATGCTGGCCAGCGACGCCTTGAGGGTGGTGTTGGTGAGCATTCACATCTCTTTGAGGCAAGCCATTGAGCGGGTGGATTTTGGGGGTGTGTTGGAGACGGTGCGCATTGCGCACCAGGCTTTGGGGTCCATTTTGGGGAGAAAACCCAAAATGGCCTTGGCCGGTTTGAATCCCCATGCAGGTGAAAACGGGCTCATGGGCCAAGAGGAAATTGAAGTTTTGGAGCCCGTGGTTCAAAAAGCAAAGAAACTGGGCATTGATGTGACGGGTCCGATTGCGCCCGACACCGTCTTCATGAGGGCCAGAATGACGCCAGAGCGTGAGCCTGAGTTTGACGCCGTCATTGCGATGTACCACGACCAAGGTCTCATCCCCATCAAATACATGGGTCTGGATTCGGGGGTGAACGTGACTTTGGGGCTGCCACTGGTCAGGACCAGTCCCGACCATGGAACGGCTTTTGATGTGGCGGGAACGGGTCGAGCCCGAGAGCACAGCATGGTGCAAGCGATCAACTTTGCAAAAAAAATAACCTTAAATCGGGCTTAAAGTCACACCGCCTTGAATCTGGCTCTCGGTCTCAGATACAATTGGAGGTTAACCCTAGAGTTGAGGGTGCAATGAGGACTTTCATGAGTGATAAAGCAATTGATTCCAGTAAGCGCACGTGGCTGATTGCCACTTCTTGTGCGGGGGCCGTCGGTACGGTCGCCACCGCCATTCCCTTTGCCAGTTCTATTCAGCCTTCTGAGCGTGCCAAGGCCGCTGGAGCTTCCGTTGAAGTGGACATTGCATCTTTGAAGCCCGGTGAAAAAATCACCGTCGAGTGGAGGGGTAAGCCCGTTTGGATCATCAAGAGAACGCCTGAACAAATTGCCGCCTTGGCAACCGACGAAGGCGACTTGGCCGATCCCAAATCGGAGAGAAAGCCCTCTGAGTTGACCCCCGAGTACGCCAGAAACCAAGGTCGCTCGATCAAGCCCGAGCTCTTCGTGGCGGTTGGCATTTGTACCCACTTGGGTTGCTCACCCAGCGACAAGTTCGCCCCCGGTGCACAGCCCTCATTGCCCGACAGCTGGCCCGGTGGCTTTTTGTGCCCCTGCCACGGCTCGACCTTTGACATGGCTGGACGCGTCTTCAAAAACAAGCCCGCGCCTGACAATTTGGAAATCCCTCCCCACATGTACCTCTCCGAGACCAAGTTGTTGATCGGTGAAGATAAAAAAGCTTGATGAAGGCATGACCCATGGCAAACTTTAAAGAAATCTCTCCCAACGCGCCCCTTGGCGACAAGTTCATGAACTGGGTGGACAATCGTTTCCCAGCCACCAAGCTGTACAAAGAGCATTTGTCTGAGTACTACGCACCCAAGAACTTCAACTTTTGGTACTTCTTTGGTTCACTCTCACTCTTGGTGCTCGTGATTCAAATCGTGACTGGTATTTTTCTGGTCATGCACTACAAGCCCGAAGCCAGCATGGCGTTCGCCTCCGTTGAGTACATCATGCGCGATGTGCCATGGGGTTGGCTCATTCGCTACATGCACTCCACTGGGGCTTCTGCCTTCTTCATCGTGGTCTACTTGCACATGTTCCGTGGCCTGATGTACGGTTCATACCGTCAACCTCGCGAGCTCGTGTGGATCTTTGGTTGCACGATCTTCTTGTGTTTGATGGCCGAGGCCTTCATGGGTTACTTGTTGCCTTGGGGACAAATGTCTTACTGGGGTGCTCAGGTGATCGTGAACTTGTTCTCTGCTGTGCCCTTCATTGGCCCAGACTTGGCGCTCTTGATCCGCGGTGACTACGTGGTGGGAGATGCAACGTTGAACCGTTTCTTCAGTTTCCACGTGATCGCCGTGCCCTTGGTGCTCGTCGGTTTGGTTGCCGCTCACATCATCGCTTTGCATGAAGTGGGATCGAACAACCCCGATGGCGTTGAGATCAAAGATCACAAAGACGCCAATGGCATTCCCTTGGATGGCATTCCCTTTCACCCCTACTACAGCGTGCATGACGTGATGGGTGTGGGTGTGTTTTTGATGATCTTCACGGCCATCATCTTCTTTGCGCCTGAGTTGGGCGGCTACTTCTTGGAGTACAACAACTTCATTCCAGCCGATCCACTCAAGACGCCCAACCACATTGCGCCTGTTTGGTACTTCACACCTTACTACTCCATGCTTCGTGCCATCACGGGTGAGATGGTCAACGTGCTGATTTTGATTGTTCTTGGAGCCGCAGCCTTTGTGTTCGCCAAGACCAAACTCTCCACCGTGTTAAAGGGTGCCGTTGTGGTGGCCGCCGTGTTGGTGAGCATCATGATGTACTCCATTGACGCCAAGTTCTGGGGTGTGGTGGTCATGGGTGGCGCTGTGGTGATTTTGTTCTTCTTGCCTTGGCTAGACCACTGCGAAGTCAAATCCATTCGCTACAAGCCCGAGTGGCACAAAATCATGTACGCCATTTTTGTGGTGAACTTTGTGGTCTTGGCTTATTTGGGTGTGCAGCCTCCCTCACACGTGGGTGAGCGCATTTCTCAAGTGGGTACTTTGTTTTACTTTGGTTTCTTTTTGTTGATGCCTTGGTGGAGCAAGTTGGGTCAAACCAAAGCGGTGCCTGATCGTGTTGTGTTTCACGCACATTGAGATGCCCATTCGATCCAACCACATTGCACAAAAGATAAGCTAAAGGTTAATCACCATGAAAAAAATTCTACTCGCCTGTTTGCTCAGCCTCATGAGCTTGGGACTGGTGCACGCCAACGAGGAATCGATGGCGTGGGACAAGGCTCCCAACAAAACCAACGATTTGGTGGCATTGCAACACGGCGCCAAAATCTTTGTGAACTATTGCTTGAATTGCCACGCAGCGTCTTACATGCGTTTCAATCGCTTAAAGGACATTGGACTCACCGAGCAGCAGATCAAAGACAACTTGCTCTTCACCACCGACAAGGTGGGCGAGACCATGAAGGTCACCATGGACCCCAAACAAGCCAAGGCTTGGTTTGGTGGTGTGCCACCTGATTTGACCGTGATTGCAAGATCACGTTCAGGCCACGGCGGCACCGGTGCAGATTACCTCTACACCTACATGAGAACCTTCTACCAAGACGAGAGCCGTCCAACCGGTTGGAACAACTTGGCTTATCCCAATGTGGGCATGCCCCACGTATTGTGGGAACTCCAAGGTGTGCGTCGCCCCATTTTTGAAAAGGTCGAGGCCCATGAGCAAGAGCACGAAGTCTTCAAAGGCTGGGAGCAGGTCTCACCTGGAAAGCTCTCCCCTCAAGAGTACGACCAAGCCGTGGGAGACTTGGTGGGTTATTTGCAATGGATGGCCGAGCCCGTTCAAAACACACGTGTTCGCATTGGTGTTTGGGTGCTGTTGTTCTTACTTGGATTCACTTTCCTCGCATGGCGCTTGAACGCGGCCTACTGGAAAGACATTCACTGATAAATAGCCAAAGGTTTCGCCTTTAAAAGGGCCGCAAACTTTTGTTTTTAGAGTGATGGGTTCAACCCGTCACTCTTTTTGATTTTTAGGAGCCTACATCATGATGGTCTTGTACTCAGGTACCACCTGCCCATTTTCACACCGTTGCCGTTTTGTCTTGTTCGAAAAGGGCATGGACTTTGAAATCCGTGACGTTGATTTGTACAACAAGCCCGAAGACATCAATGTGATGAACCCATACGGTCAAGTGCCCATTTTGGTGGAACGTGACTTGATTTTGTATGAATCCAACATCATCAACGAATACATCGATGAGCGTTTTCCTCACCCCCAACTCATGCCCGGAGACCCCGTGGACCGCGCTCGCGTGAGACTCTTTTTGCTCAATTTCGAAAAAGAACTCTTCACACACGTGACAACCTTGGAGTCACGTTTGTCCAAAGGAAACGAGAAAGCACTGGAGAAAGCACGCTCACACATCCGTGACCGTTTGACCCAGTTGGCACCCGTATTTTTGAAAAACAAGTTCATGTTGGGTGAGAACTTCTCGATGCTTGACGTGGCCATTGCTCCTTTGCTTTGGAGACTGGATCATTACTCCATTGAGCTCTCCAAGAATGCAGCTCCATTGCTCAAATACGCAGAGCGCATATTCTCAAGACCCGCCTACATCGAAGCGCTAACACCTTCAGAGAAGGTGATGAGAAAATAATTGAGCATTGCTCTTTTCTTCAGTTCAAAGATCACTTAAGACCCACTCCACATGTTGTCCTTACCTGACAATCGCTCGACTCGACCTTATTTGATTCGGGCGATGTTCGAGTGGTGTGTGGACCATGGCTTCACGCCTTATTTGGTGGTCATGGTGGACAAAAGCGTCTTGGTGCCACAAGAGTTCGTGAAGAACGGAGAGATTGTGCTCAACATCAGCCCTGAGGCAACGGGCAACCTCACATTGGGCAATGAGTGGATTGAATTCAAGGCTCGTTTTGGTGGTGTCCCCAGAGACATTGTGGTGCCGGTTGAACGCGTCATTGCCATTTACTCCAAAGAGAACGGGCAAGGCATGGCATTCCCCAAGCCACTTGAAGGCGACAGACCGAGTGCCACAAAAACGCCTGCTCCATCTGCCGCAGCTCCTTCCAAAGCAGACAAATCCCCTTGGTTGCAAGTGGTGCCCACCAAAGCCGCTTCAACATCTGCAGACTCCTCCACTGCTCAAAGTGCTCAGCCGATTTTGAATGGGCCTCAAAGTGCTGAGTCGCCTTCAACTCTTGGAGAGGGTGGTCAGCAAGGTGCTACTCAGCCAGAAGATGACTCAACTCCACCACCATCAGGCGGTGAAGGTAAAACTCATTTAAAAAGAATCAAATAAAGTGCCAAACATCGGTTAAAATAATGGCATGCCGATTTAGCTCAGTTGGTAGAGCAACCGCCTTGTAAGCGGTAGGTCGTCAGTTCGAATCCGACAATCGGCACCACTCGTTGGTGATCAAGCAGTTAAGTCTCACGGCTTAACTGCTTTTTTCATGGTGCGCTACCCTAGAGGCTCTCCTTGCCTTGCAAACCACATCACATGTTGAAGACCAGCACAGACGCCATGCACAACTGCTTGCGTGTGTCATCGATCGAGGTTAGAAGCCGAGTCATCGTTATACCAACTCATCGAGACTACTGGAAATAATATATTTAAACCACAGACTCCGCGACAGGCTTGGCATGTTTTGCGAAAACAGCCCATTGAAGTTCGCCTAAATACAAAATGAAGCCATAAAGAAACGCTGGCTTCAAGGGCAATCACCGTTTTTTTTAATATTAATCTCTAATGATTTCGGCGGGTTTTAACAAAAAAATTTATGGCAAAGCAACAAGCGGAGTGGAGTAATAGGTTAAAAATGTCTTGGTTAAAAAAGCAGGGCTATTTAAGCAAAGACCAA
>CAIPII010000168.1 GCA_903865035.1 uncultured Burkholderiales bacterium
AAGCAATCGATGTGCCACTCGACTTTGACACTTGGACTGCAATCCGCTCAACTCCATGCAACTGTCACACCAAGTTGCGAAAATTAGAAAATAAGCTCAATCTCGAAATTTCACATTATGAAATTGGTAACCCGATCCAGTGAACCTTGGCGGCTGGGTTTGAACTCCAAAGTGGCTTGACCCAGGACTTCCAAACTGCAAAATCAAACCGCTTTCGTCTTTACATGAGGCAAAGTTTCGCTCTATTCAGGAGGAAAGCTGAACTTTTGCGAATCTTGCTGCTGCTTGAAATATTTTTTATCAATTAATTATTGAATTCTTTATAATTAAAAAATTAAAATTTAAGAATTATTTTTAATCTATTTGATGCAATCTTTTGAGCTTTGGACTTGCTGGCAAAGCTTGACCAGTCACGATTTTTGCTTATACAGACCATTCGTGCTCACACGGCCTTTGAGAAAAAGGGGTTGGGGCATTGAAAAAACTCAAAAGTACACTTAAATACATCAATCATGAGCCTGAATTCACTGAATCCTTTCATTTCAAGCAATTCATTGCCAAGTCTAGACAGCACCAGCACCGTGGGTGCTGGGTCGAACACAGGCAGTGCGGATTCAAGCAACTCCACGCCCAATGGCGAGCAGTTTTCGGTGTTTTTCGAACGAATGATGCACCCCGCGTTCAATCAAAAGAACACGAGCAGCCCCCCCGCCCCACAAGATCAAAGCGCACATCCTCAGGTTCAGGGTTCCAACGCCAACTCACTGACTCCTTCCAGCATCCCTTCGGATCCTGGACTCTCAGGTTCAAGCACATGGGCCTCCACCCAAGCTTTGCTCGACTCGCAAAGCCAAGCTTTTTCTTTCAGCCAAAGCTACTTGGGAGTGAGCTCGCAAAGCTTCTTGGACAACAACGAATCCGCTCTTTCAAGCGCGAGCTCTTTTGTTGGAGATGGGAATTCGAGCAGCGCATCGCAGCTCAATGACCGTTTGGACACCCATGCCTCCAATGTGAGCGTCAACGACAAGGTCACCCAAGACTCAAGCTCCAATGCCAGGGCCCAAGATGACAAGCGTGCCCAAGATGACGCAAGACCCAAAGATGCCTCAGCGTCCAAAGACAGTGCAACAGCGTCCACTCAAGCCCAATCTGCCAACGAATCCCAAGATTCAACGCAGGCAAACAAGGCCGATCAGAACAGCACTGCAGACAAAGCCAAAGCCTTGACGGATGCACAAAAACTGCAACAGGCCAACCAATCTTTGCTGACGCAAAGACTCCCCAGTGGAACACCCGAAGTCTTGCACCCCGCTGCGTTGAAAACCAAGAATGCCGGCAATCTCAAAGGCAACGACAGTGAACTCTCAACGATCGCTTTGGGTCCAAACTCACAGATCGTCACGTCTGCGAAAAACCCTCCCACAGAGAAAAGCCTGAGTGAGTTTGCCAAATCCATGGGATTCACGAAAACCGCCATCGCCAAACTCTTTGGTACTGAGGACGCTGCACAAAGTGGAACCACTACAGCCGCGACTCAATCGGTGTTGAGCAGTGGTTTATTGGCACCAGCCCCCAATGACCCCAATGCGTTGGCTGCTGGGTCCACACTCACAGCAAGCGCATTGTCACAATCCACTTTGGCACTGAACACGACAGCCCCCCTGGACGGCGCTGGCGCTGCGGGCATGACGAGCGGTACGCCCATGAACCCACTGTCACAGTTGCCCACTTTGAGCTCCAACACCATCAGCGTGGGTCAAACCCCCTCCATTGATCCAGCCTTGGATGCAGCAGCCGCTCTCACGGGAACGGCCCTACCTGGTGCCACTGCGGCCACCTTGCTCAACCCTTTGTCTGGCACTTTGAATGCCAATTTGGTGAGCGCCAACACACTCACTGGAACCACCAATGCAAACTTGGGTGATTTGAATGAACTCATGATGCAAAGTGGAGCCACGCTCAAATCGGGATCTGTGAACTTTTCCTCCACGCTCAGTGCGCTGAGCCAAGCTGGAGCCGCCACTTCAAGCCCAAGCACTTTGTCGGTCTTGAACATGACCGGCTCAGAACTCACAGGTTCAGCCATTGAAGCCTTGCAATCGGAATTCAACAAGCTCACCAACACCGGACACCTCTCCTCCAGCGAGGGCACAGACACCAGTGCTTTTGGTTTGAGCTTGACCCCTGACAGCTCCACCTTGAATGCTGGACTGGGTCTTGCAGGCGCCATTGATTTGGGTGCGAATTCAGGTGGAAACGCATCCAACATGAACCAATCCAATGCAGATGCTTCCTCACAATTAAATCCAAATGGCACCACTAATGTTGGTAACATGGCGGATACGTACGAGAAGTTGAGCAATCAATTGACCGCAGAGTTGTCGCGTCGCATGAACGAGCAAATCAGCCAAGGCCAATGGAAGATGAAATTTGCCCTCAAACCTTCAAGTTTGGGAGCCGTGGACGTTCAAATTGAAATGAAAGACGGCAAATTGGCCGCCAATTTCCAAGCCGACAACGCACTCACACAAAGTTTGTTACAACATGGCTCAAATCAATTGAAGGACAATTTAAAAGGCTTGGGTCTCACCCAAACCGATGTTCAAGTTGGACAAAACCAGACCCAATCGGGTGGCGGACAAAATGCGGGATCTAACTTCGCAGGCCAAAATCCTTTTGCACAGATGACCAACACACAAGCGGCCAAGAGCAGCAATGCTCAAGATTCCACGTCCCCTGTCGATGTTTCGATCAAGGGTACGAGCACGGATGGCAATTTGGACTTGTTTGCTTAACCGTTTGAAATTGACACAAGCAACCCAACCACAGAATCGTTTTTAGGAGTATCAACATGGCAACAGCAGCACCAGAAGCAACCGAAGCAACTGAAGAGGAAGCTCCGAAAAAGAAAAAGCCGATCGTTTTGATCGCCGCCGCAGCCGTCGGAGGCATTGTCTTGATCGTGGGCGTGGTCTTTGGCACCTTGTTCTTCTCAGGCTATTTTGAGAAACAAGCCGAATTGGAAGCCGAGGACAAGCTCGAGGAGTTGGAAGCCGCAGCGAGCAAAGCCAAGGTTGAGGCACCCTCGAAGATCAAGAAAGAGGCGCCTGAGGCCACACGGTTTGAGAAAAACTACATGCAGCTCGACAAAGAGCTCATGACCAACATCACGGGCAGCAAAAAAGTGATGGTGGTTCAACTCGCCCTCATGACGCACTACGACAGCCGCGTGTTTGACAACGTGAAAAAGCACGAGTTTGCGCTGAGATCGGCCATGCTTGACGTCATGCGTCAAAGCACTGAAGCGGAAATCAACAAACCCGACTTCAGAAAAGAGTTGGCTGCCAAGCTCAAAGACACGATGAACGAATTGTTGGAGAATTACGAGGATTTCGGAGGCATTGAAGACGTGTTCTTCACCTCCTTTGTGATGCAATAATTGACCCCATCATGTCCGATCGATCCAATCTCCTCTCTCCCGAAGAACTTCTGGCCTTGACCGAAGGGGTCAACGACGGCTCCATTGAAGTCGACACAGGCTTCAATACAGATGTTCGTGTGCACAAACACGACTTGGCCAGCGAAGACAGCAGTCTCGGGGTGAATGTGTCCTCCATTGACATGATCAATGAACGACTCATTCGCATGTTCAGATTGGGTTTGCTTGAAGTCTTGAGAACCACTCCCAGGGTGAATCCTTCCAAAGTTCAGATCATGAAGTTTGGGGATTATTTGAAAACCATCAAGCCTCCACTGGCCGTGAACACCGTTCGCATCAGCCCCTTGAGAGGTTTCTCGGTGGTGATCATTGACCCGTCTGTGATTTTCAGCTCTCTGGACTCGTTTTTTGGTGGATTTGGCAAAGGCGTTGGCGACCTGCCCCCAGGTCGCCTTTTCACGGCCACAGAGACACGCATCATCAACATCATCTTGGAAGTCTTCTTCAAGTCCATGAAGGACGCTTGGGCTCCTGTGATGGAGATCGATTGCGAGCGCGTGGCCTCAGAGATCAATCCACAATTTGCACAAATTGCAGACGAAAACGATTTGGTGGTTTTGAGCCGCTTTGAGTCCGACGCAACTGCAAACAGCGCACGCGGCTTCATTGACTTGGTCTACCCTTATTCGACCTTGAAGCCTTTGAGAGATTTGCTCAAAAACCGCGTTCAAACGGGTGATGGCAACGAAAGCACCGATCGCATTTGGAGAGAAGACATGGCGGTTGCCGTGGGTGACGCTCACCTTGATGTGCGAGTGGTCATGGGTCAAGTCAAAACCACTTTGCAACACCTACAAAACATGAAGGAAGGTGACTTGATTTACTTCAAGAAACCTGAACTCGCACAATTCATTGCCCACGGCGTACCCTCCTTTGGGGTCAACGTGGGCACCCGTGGCTCTCAAGTTGCTGTGCGCATTGAGAAACAAATCATCCCCGGACAGCTTTGATACAGAGGAAGTCATACCATGGCAGATACAGAAAACACCACTCCTGAGGCAGACGATCTGCCCGCAGAACAAGAAACTGCTGCAACGCCCAGCACGGGCTTTGACCATGCAGATCCCTTGCCCAATGCCCAAGACTTCCAGTTGAGTCATCCTGGAAACATCAATCCCGATGTGTTGCAAAACATTTCTGTCACTTTGGCCATTGAAGTGGGACGCGCTCACATCAAAATCAAAGACTTGATGCGCTTGACGCAAGGAAGCGTCGTGGAACTGGACCGAATCGCTGGCGAACCGCTGGATCTCTTGGTCAACGACACCGTGGTCGCCCAAGGCGAGGTCGTGCTCGTGAACGACCGCTACGGCATTCGTTTGACCCGCGTGGTTCCTTCGACAGAGCGTTTGAACACCCTCAACTGATCAGAATCAGCCAACAACCAACACTTTTAACCCCCACGGTTCAACTGCCAAAAGCAGGAACTCTCAGGGTTTCAATCAACAATTAACCTTTGCCTTGAATGGTGTGAGATATGAAGAAGTACCTGCGAATTGCGCTTGAAGTTTTATTGGCCTTGTTGTTGGTGGGTGCGTGTGCATTCGCTTATGTGAACTTTGCGGGCAAGAAAGCCCTCTCCAGCGACATGGACGAGGTCTCTGCCGAGCTTGACGAGACCAAGGACAGCTTGGACAAGACCAAGTCTCAGCTTGAAGAGCTCCAAACCAAGGAAGAAGAACTGGAGGCCAGCGCCAAACAGTTTGATGCCATCAAACAGTCTTTTGCCAACGGCGTGTTGCTCCAAGACGTGGAAGCCTTGTACAAAGCCCAAAAGACCTTGAGTGCTGAGCGCTTGGTGGCACTGGGTACGGTCAGACAACTCACCAAAGGTTTTGAAGACCCTTCAGCGGTTGAATCATTCCAAAAATCCCTTGAAATTGCGGAACTCGGCGCTCGCATGCAAGCCGTTTGTGCTGCACAAAATGCACTGGTGAGCGCAGGCAAAAAAATCACTGTATTGGCCGAGTGCTCTTCCAAAGAAGCCATGGCTGGCGCTGACAAAGATGAGAAAGCCAAGTCCGAAGCCAATGCTCACAATGTGCATTGGGGCTATGAGGGAGACAACGGCCCTGAGCACTGGGGAGACAACTTTCCAACCTGTGCCAAAGGCAAAAAACAATCTCCTTTGAACATCGCTGGACCCATGGATAAATCCAAGGACTCCATTGCTCCCGATTACAAGCAAACCGCCCTGAAGTTGATCAACAACGGTCACACCATCCAAGTCAATGTGGAACCCGGTACTGGCTCTATCACGATCAACAAAGAAACCTATGATTTGGTTCAATTCCATTTCCATCGTCCAAGCGAAGAGCAAATCGATGGCAAGAACATGGCCATGACGGTGCACTTTGTTCACAAGAACAAAGCCGGCAAATTGGTGGTCATGGGTGTGCTCTTGAATGAGGGCAAAGAAAATCCTGTGATCAAAACGCTTTGGGCCAACCTTCCTCCTAAAGAGGGCGAAGAATACGCACCCGACAAAATGATCATCAACCCAGCCAATTTGCTCCCCAGCAATTTGGGGTTCTACGAGTACGAGGGCTCACTCACAACCCCTCCATGTACTGAAGGCGTGACCTTCTTCATCTTGAAAACACCCATGGACATTTCCAAGGCTCAATTGGCGAAATTCCCATTTAAGTTGAATGCAAGACCTACTCAAGAGATCAACGGCAGAAAGATACTTGAAAACTGATCTTTTAAATCAAAGCTTGAAAGTTTTAGGTTAAATTCTGTGGCAACTTGGAAATTGATGAGAATCTTTGAGCGACAAAATTAAAACTGATTTGACATTCAATTCCACATCTCATGATGTGATCATACCAAGTATCGTTGAGTGCTTTGATATCTTGGTGTGTCATGTCTCGTAAAATTGCGCCAGTTCTATATAGTTGGCAATCGAGAGAATATCCACTTTTGATCTCTTCGGTAATGTAGTTAACCGTTTGTTTCCATTGTGCT
>CAIPII010000169.1 GCA_903865035.1 uncultured Burkholderiales bacterium
ACCAACTGGCGAAGTGTGCCGCTCATGGCATTGGCTTCTCTGGACTCGTCTGCTGGCACAAAAGTCATGTGGCCATTTTCATTGACCACTTTGACCACCAAGCTGCTGGCCACACTCAACGTGCCACCAGCGCCTTTGACGCTAATTTTGTCAGCCGCAATCGTTACATCCACTCCTTGGGGAATGGCGACAGGCATTTTTCCTACTCGGGACATGGTTTTCTCCTGGCCTTATGCAACGTAACAAAGGACTTCGCCACCGACACCGGTTGCGCGCGCTTTGCGATCTGTCATCACGCCTTTGGGAGTTGTCACAATCGCAACACCCAAACCATTCATCACGTGAGGAATGGCGTCATGACCTTTGTACACGCGCAAGCCAGGACGGCTCACACGCTCGATGCGCTCAATCACAGGACGACCTGCGTAGTACTTGAGCTCAATTTGGAGTTCAGATTTACCTGACTCGGTTTTCACGTGAAAGCCATCGATGTAGCCTTCATCTTTCAAAACCTGAACAATGGCCACCTTCACTTTGGATGAAGGAACAGACACCGTGGGCTTTGCCACCATTTGTGCGTTGCGAATTCGGGTTAGCAAATCGGCAATTGGGTCACTCATGCTCATGTTGAATTACTCCTGCCTAAATTACCAACTGGCCTTGGTGATACCGGGAATGTTGCCACTGAAGGCCATTTCCCGCACCTTGGCGCGACCTAAACCAAACTGGCGGAATGTTCCGCGAGGACGACCCGTGATTTCGCAACGGTTACGCTGACGAGTTGGGTATGCGTTGCGAGGAAACTTTTGCAGTTCCAAGCGGGCAGCCATGCGCTCGTCGTCAGATAATTTTGCGTTGTTAGAAATAGCTTTCAATTCAGCATATTTCTTGGCGTATTTCGCCACCAACTTCTCACGCTTGAGCTCTCGCTCGATCAAAGCTACTTTAGCCACGTGACACCTCAGTTCTTAAACGGGAAACGGAAACCAGTCAAAAGAGCTTTGCACTCTTCGTCTGTCTTGGCCGTTGTGGTGATGCTGATATTGAGACCGCGCAAGGCATCAACCTTGTCGTACTCGATCTCAGGGAAAATGATCTGCTCTTTGACGCCGATGTTGTAGTTGCCACGGCCATCAAACGCGCGACCAGAAATACCACGGAAGTCACGCACCCTGGGGAGCGCAACCGTGACAAAACGGTCTAAGAACTCATACATGTGAATGCCACGCAAAGTCACCATGCAACCAATGGCTTGGCCTTCGCGGATCTTGAAACCAGCGATCGCTTTTTTGGCAACCGTGACCACGGGCTTTTGACCTGCAATCTTGGTCAAATCACCGACTGCGTTGTCCATGACCTTCTTGTCAGCCACAGCCTCGCTCACACCCATGTTGAGGGTGATCTTGGTCAATCTGGGAACTTGCATGGGCGACTGATAGCCAAACTTGGCAATCAACTCGGGCACCAGCTTCTCACGATAAAATTGTTGTAGACGTGCCATGATCATGCCACCTTGATTTCTTCGCCGCTGGACTTAAAGACACGAACTTTTTTGCCGTCTGCGAGCAACTTGATGCCCACGCGATCGGCTTTGCCAGTTTGTGCATTAAAAATAGCAACATTGGATTGATGAATGGGCATTGTCTTTTCAACAATTCCACCCTCGGTACCGGCCATGGGGTTGGGCTTGGTGTGTTTTTTCACCAAATTAACACCCTCAACCACCAAGTGATCTTCGTCTTTGCGCAAAACCACTTTGCCGCGCTTACCCTTGTCTCGTCCTGCGAGAACGACCACTTCGTCGCCTTTGCGAATCTTGTTCATGGCTCTTGGCTCCTTACAGAACTTCAGGTGCCAATGACACGATCTTCATGAAGCGCTCAGTGCGCAACTCGCGCGTCACTGGGCCAAAGATACGGGTGCCAATGGGCTCCAACTTGTTATTGAGCAACACTGCAGCGTTGCCGTCGAATTTAACCAAAGAGCCGTCTCCACGACGAATGCCCTTGGCGGTGCGAACCACCACGGCACTGTAGACTTCGCCTTTTTTGACGCGTCCACGAGGAGCAGCTTCTTTGATGCTTACTTTGATGACGTCACCAACACTTGCATAACGGCGCTTGGAACCACCCAGCACTTTAATGCAAAGAACGGACTTGGCGCCCGTGTTGTCGGCAACCTCTAATCGAGATTCAGTTTGGATCATGTCTTTAAATTCCCAACTTGTATCAAACGCCATCCAAACACATTGCCTGGACATACCGCTGATCAGTCTTGGACCCGCCATCCTCTTCACAAACCATTTGTGAAGATTCAGTTAGGGAAGAAACTTCCTGCTCAAAAAATTAAGCAGAGCCCGCAATTATGGCACCCCTTTTGTGGTGCGTCAACCCCTTTGCATAAAAAGTTGATGGGTAAAGCGGTGGATAATGCGCATAAATGACACACTTTTGGACCCAAACAGGACACAAGCACTCTCATTTCCGCCATAAAACCTGAAAATTTCCCCCTTTGTCATCAAACCCATCTGTTTTCGGTTGATTTTTCCATTCCTTTGATTTGCTCAAAACTTTATATATATGTCCTCCTCCAACACCTCCTCAGCATCCACTCCCTCAGGTCTGGCCTTCATTGGTGGGGGCAACATGGCCAGCGCTTTGATCCAAGGCGTGCTCCAAAGCGGCACACCCAGCAAAACCATCCACGTCCAAGAGCCCAACGAGAGCGCTGCCTCTTTGCTCAAAAGCCGCTTTGGAGTTCACGTTTGGAGCGAATCGGGGGACTTTTTAAGGGAATGCGACACACTGGTTTGGGCCGTCAAACCGCAAATCTTCAAGCTTGCTGCCCAGCAAGTGGCCCCTTTTTGTCAAAACGCCCTTCATTTGAGCGTCGCCGCGGGCATTCCATCGTCCAGCATCTCCCAATGGCTCAATAGCGAACGAGTGGTGCGCGCCATGCCCAATACACCCGCTCTCATTGGAAAGGGACAAACCGGCCTCTTTGCCGCTGCTGGCGTGAGCCCTCATGACCGTTCACGCGTTCAGACCATCATCGCCTCAACGGGCGCCTACCTTTGGGTTCACGATGAAACGCTCTTGAATGCAGTGACCGCTTTATCTGGCTCAGGTCCAGCCTATGTGTTTTATTTCATCGAAGCCCTTTGCCGTGCTGGCGAACAAATGGGGCTTTCAGCGCAAGAGGCCAAGCAACTGGCCATTGGCACCTTTGAAGGCGCGAGCGCCCTTTGCCAACAAAGCTCAGAGCCCGTGGCTCTTTTGAGAGAGCGCGTGACCTCCAAAGGAGGCACCACACAAGCCGCACTCGAGACCATGAACCAACTGCAAGTGGGCACCCACATCGAGCAAGCCGTACAAGCCGCCTGCCTCAGAGCCAAGACGCTGGGTGAAGAATTTGGGGCCTAAGGGTCATGAATTTACAGTCTTTGTGTAAAGCCGGTCTGAACCCGAGCCATAAAAATGCGAAAATACAGGTGTACTAACTTTTGGTGACTTCATGAACAAACTTCTTGCTTCTCTCTTGACCTCAGTGAGCCTTTTGGCCAGCGTTGCTTCATTTGCTCAAACTGCAGCCCCACAAAGCCCTGCAGCTCCTGCTGCCGCTCCAGCCGCTGCGCCCATGGCCGCGCCTGCTGCACAACCTGCCAAAGCAGATGCCGCCACAGAGCCTAAAAAAGCCAAAAAGCACAAGAAAAAACACGGCAAAAAGCACAAAGCTGCTGAGTAAGCCCAAAGGCTCAAGCGAGCTCACGCAAAGTGGCTCTTCCTCTTTGAAGTGACCTCGCCTTTGCCCTCACCCCATAGACCTCTACACTTGGGTTCTATGGGGTTTTTCATTTAAGGGCCAGGCCCAGCACCACGCCTAAGAAAACGGTCGCCCCCAACCAATGGTTGAGCCTGAAGGCCAAAAAGCAGCCCTCTCGGGTGCGCCCTTTGATCAAATAAAAGTGCCCCACCGCTTGCAA
>CAIPII010000170.1 GCA_903865035.1 uncultured Burkholderiales bacterium
AACTCATCCCTTATTTGATGGGATCTTTGACATTTAACAATAAATATGAAGCTCAAAAAGAATAATATTGATTTTAGATGGAGCGGGCTGATATTGCAAAACTTCGGCGCCATTTCAACTCTTAATTAACCAGGATGAATCATGAACATTTCCATTGGAAGAACCGATCAGTTGTTGCGATTTGTTTTAGGACTCGGTTTGGTCATTTTTACGCTCACCCACCTGGTGGGCGATTGGGGTTGGATTGGCCTGATTTTGATTTCCACCAGTATGCTCAGAATTTGTCCTTTGTACTCATTACTGAGCATCAACACTTGCAGTTACAAGGATGAACCAAAGTAGAGGAATGCTATTTTTTAATATTACAAAGGATTTAGCGTGTCTCCAGAGAAAACGACTCCCGAAACACTTGAATTTTGTTCAATAGATATCAAAGGCATGACATGTGCATCTTGCGTGTCGCGAGTTGAACGTGCCATCAATAAACTCTCAGGCGTTCAAGCATCCACAGTGAACCTTGCAACTGAGCAAGTCAAAATCAGGTATCAACCGAAGATCTTAACCAACACGCGTATTTTGATCGATGCCATCGTCAATGCAGGTTATGAAGCTTCAATATCGCTTCCAAATGGGCACTCAAAAAAACCATTGAATGAAGGGCTTTGGGACAATGGTGGTTTAGCCTGGGTTATTTTGAGCTTTTTACTCACCCTACCCTTAATTGTTCCAATGGCATTGATGCCATTGGGAATTCACTTTGAACTGCCAATCAGGTTACAACTGATCTTGGCTACACCTGTTCAATTCATTTTAGGTATGCGGTTTTATGTGAGTGGATTCAAGGCCTTGGCTCAAGGCGAAGGAAATATGGATCTACTGGTGTCGCTAGGAACCACTGCTGCCTTTGGATTGAGCGTTTACTTGCTTTTTAAAGGCCATGAGGTTGGACTCTACTTCGAGAGCTCAAGTGTCGTCATCAGCATGGTTCTTTTGGGCAAGTGGCTTGAAACAAGAGCAAAACGCAAAACCACTGGTGCTATTCGAGCGCTGCAACAATTGTGGCCAGAACGTGCACACGTCATTGGCGTGGACAAGATCAGTCGAGATATTTCAATTGAACATGTTTTACCAAACGATTTGATCCAGGTTTTCCCTGGCGAGCGTATTCCGGTTGATGGAGTGATTGAATCGGGCAGAAGTTCAATTGATGAGTCATTGATCACAGGAGAGAGTCAAGCCGTTGCAAAACAAAACGGTGATCAAGTCATTGGCGGATCCATGAACGGCGAGGGATTGCTCCTGATCAAAGCGCAAGCAGTGGGTATTGAGAGCACTCTTGCAAAAATCATTCAATGGGTCGAAGACGCGCAAATGCACAAAGCGCCAATACAAAAAGCCGTTGATCAAATCAGCACCATCTTTGTACCCAGCGTACTGCTCATTGCTGTTTTCACAGCCTTGGTGAACTTCTATCAATTGGACTCGATGCAAGAGGCCATCGTCAGAGCGGTCAGTGTTTTGGTCATTGCTTGTCCTTGCGCCCTTGGTTTGGCAACACCGGCAGCCATCATGGCGGGAACAGGAGCTGCAGCCAGGTCTGGCATTTTGATCAAAGACCCACAAGTGCTTGAAATGGCCCACAAGATCGGTTTGGTCGCTTTTGATAAGACAGGCACATTAACAAAAGGCAAACCCACCCTCATGAAAATCATTGAATTTTCAACAGATATCACCCATTGCATTCCACTTGGAGATAGTCAAATCATCTCTTTGGCTTTGGCACTTCAAATGGGTAGCGAGCATCCGTTGGCCAAAGCGGTGATTGAATACGCAAAAATTCACAATGATCAGGCGGCTATGGCTCAAAACATCAAGAGCATTCCAGGTATCGGTATCGAAGGATTGATCAACACACCCGATTGGGGCTTGATCAAAGTTAGGCTTCAAAGTTTGAGTGAAACCTCAAATGATCTCAATTATGAAAAAATAATCACCCTTTGCTCGAGCTCCTTGAGCTTGGGACGAACAGTATCAGTTCTCGTGATTGAGAGAGAAGATCAACGTGTAACCCCCATAGCAGCTTTGGTCTTTGGCGATGAGATCAAAGCAGAGGCTCTTGAAGTGGTATCCCAACTTCAGAACATGAAGATTGAAACTGTAATGCTCTCAGGAGACAACTCCTATTCGGCACAAACAGTGGGTAATATCATCGGAATCGATCGAGTTTATTCTCAAGTGCTTCCACAAGACAAAGGCAAGTGGATCGATCGACTTAGATTGGATACCTCCAAGCGCGGCCTGCTTGTTGCCATGGTTGGGGATGGTATCAACGACGCACCTTCCCTTGCCAAAGCCGACATTGGTATGGCGATGGGTACAGGAACTGATGTGGCCATGCAAGCATCTGGAATCACTTTAATGCGTGGTGACTTGAGATTGGTCCTAGATGCAATAGAAATTTCCAAAAAAACTTGGCACAAAATTCAACAAAATTTATTTTGGGCTTTTGCCTTCAATACGATTGGAATTCCCATGGCAGCGTTGGGATATCTGTCTCCCATGGTGGCAGGCAGCGCCATGGCGCTCTCAAGTTTTTTGGTTGTAAGCAACTCACTGACTTTAAACTGGTGGCACCCAAAAGCCTCTAACTCCCGGTAGGCATGATTGAGAACAATTTTCTTTTGAATCAAGGTGTCGCCCAATCACGGAATTCTTTGGGTCCAGAAAGTCCCCATTTAGATTTATAGGCCTTTTGATTAGACAAAAGACCCAGTCCACGATGAACGTTCAGTCTATCGCCGTCAGTCCATTGATCGTGGACGCTTCGCCAAGGATTGAACCAATCATCAAAAATTTGGAATACTGGAGAATTGAAATAGGAGCACTTTCAGAGAAATATTGATGCCCAAAAGAAAGAACCCCCTGAGCAAGTATGCGCAGAGGGTTCTGGAAAAGACTCTCAACAAGAGCTTAGCTTCTGGCAGCGCGCTTGCGATCGTGTTCACTCAAATGACGCTTTCTCAAACGAATGCTTTTGGGTGTGATCTCCACCAATTCGTCTTCGTCGATGAATTCCACACCGTACTCCAATGTGCATTCAATAGGAGGCGTGATTTTCACAGCATCCTCTTTTCCTGAAACACGGAAGTTGGTCAACTGTTTTGTTCGAGTGGCATTGACCACGAGATCGTTGTCACGGCTGTGAATACCCACAATCATGCCTTCATAGACCGGATCATTGGGTTTGACAAACATGCGGCCACGGTCATCGAGTTTTCCAAGCGCATATGTGAAAATCTCACCCGCATCCATGGAGATCAATACACCGTTCTTGCGACCACCGATGTCACCCTTATGGGGTTCGTAGCGGTCAAAGATATTGGAGATCAAACCAGAGCCTCGGGTCAAGTTCAAGAACTCATTGGTGAAACCAATCAAGCCACGGGCTGGAATTCTGTACTCCAAGCGAACACGGCCACGACCATCGGGCTCCATGTTCACAAGCTCACCTTTTCTCTCACCCAAGGCTTGCATCACGCCACCTTGATGAGACTCCTCAATGTCAGCAGTCACCAATTCGATTGGCTCGTTTTTTTCACCGTTGATTTCTTTGAAAACCACTCGAGGCTTGGACACGGCCAATTCATACCCTTCACGTCTCATGTTTTCTAACAAAATGGTCAAGTGCAATTCACCACGGCCCATGACTTCAAAAACACCCTCTTCATCGGTTTCCTTCACTCGCAAGGCCACATTGTGCTGAAGCTCTTTTTGTAAACGGTCCCAAATTTGACGGCTTGTCACATACTTGCCTTCACGTCCAGCCAAGGGGCTTGTGTTGACGCAAAAATTCATGGTCAAGGTGGGCTCGTCCACTCTGAGCATGGGCAACGCTTCTGGCTTGAGTGGGTCGGTAATGGTCACGCCAATGCCGATTTCTTCAATACCGTTGATGAGCACGATTTGTCCTGGACCGGCCTCGGTGGCTTGAACACGCTCCAACCCTTGGAAGGTGAGAACTTGGTTGATTCGACCTTTGATGGGCTTACCCTCAGGACCTTCCATCACGACAACATCCATCATTGGACGAATCGTGCCTTGGTTGATGCGACCAACACCAATTCGACCCACGAAGGTGGAGAAATCAAGCGCAGAAATTTGCAACTGCAATGAAGCTTTGGGGTCGGCCTCGTGCACTGGAACGTGAGCAAGGATGGTGTCAAAAAGAGCAGACATGTCTGGCCCCCATTGCTCTCCAGGAGAACCCTCCTCCATAGAGGACCAACCGTTGATGCCTGAAGCATAAACAACAGGGAAATCCAACTGTTCATCGTTGGCACCCAACTTGTCAAACAAATCAAAAGCCGCATTCACCACAAAATCAGGGCGAGCACCGGGCTTGTCGACTTTGTTGAC
>CAIPII010000171.1 GCA_903865035.1 uncultured Burkholderiales bacterium
AGTACAAAGGGTATTTGGTCTTGGTGCTTTGGGCTTCAGGTGCGACCCATGATGGAAGCGGTGGCCATCAATTCTTCAAGGAGAGCCAAAGACATGGCGCCTGAGACACCATAGGGGTCGAGCTCAGGTTTTTCAGAATACTTCAACACAATCGAGGTGTTCAATTTGGCCAAATTGACTTGACCCATGGTCCAACCACTGAACCTTCTTTGTGTGATTTCTTCGTAATGCAAAAGAACCACATCGGTGTGTCGTTTGTCTTGCACCAACGCGTTGTAGAGCTCATTGACCTGTGCTCTGCCGCCCTCAATGACTTGTAAAAACAGACCGCCACCGTAGCAAAGAATACCAGTGATGCCGTTGGAGACATTGTGCGCTCTGGAGGACGCCAAAATGGCTTCGGTGTGTGAGTTGGCGTCATTGTTGACGGCTTTGCTGACGTACAAGAGTCGAACTAACATGGTGATCAATCTTTCTTAGGTAGAAGAGACAAAAACTCGCGGCGCAAATTGGGGTCCTTCAGGAAAGCACCCCTCATGACTGAATTGATCATTCGACTCTCTGAGTCTTTGACCCCTCTCCAGCCCATGCAAAAGTGAGAGGCCTCCATCACCAAAGCCAAGCCATCGGGTTGGGTTTTGGTTTGAATCAAATCCGCCAATTGCACCACGGCCTCTTCTTGAATCTGGGGACGACCCATGACCCACTCGGCCAATCTTGCGTATTTGGACAAACCAATCACATTGGTGTGCTCATTGGGTAAAACGCCAATCCAAACTTGACCCATGATTGGACAAAAGTGATGGCTGCACGCGCTCCTCACAGTGATGGGACCCACGATCATCAGCTCATTCAAGTGCTCCGCATTGGGAAATTCGGTGATGGGGGGAGCCTGGACGTAACGGCCTTTGAAGACCTCTTGCAAATACATCTTGGCCACGCGCTTGGCGGTCTCAGCCGTGTTGTGGTCGCTGTCGGTGTCGATCACCAAACTGTCCAGCACGCCTTGCATTTTTAGACTCACCTCATCAAGGAGCTGCTCCATCTCACCTTCGTGAATGAAGTCTGCAATGTTGTCATTGGCATGAAAACGTTTTTTGGCCGCTTTGATGCGCGAACGAATCACAGTCGACAAAGGAGCACCTTCGTGCTCGGAAGAATGTTGGGCTGTCATGGATGAGCCTTTAAATAAAAGATGCGCCAAAAGGCGCCACAAGCCCCAATGTTAACAGTTGAACCATTTTCCTGCACAGATGCGCTCTTTGGACTCAAAGAGCACCTAAATCCCTGATGGCTTGTGCATTGGTCGCAGAGAAAACCATCTCACAGGCACGGTCTTGCTCCACCCATTCAAACTCAATGTGCTCCCTGGGGTTGAGTTCAATGGGGGTCTCTAGAGGAATCTCAAGCGTCAAGAGGCGCTCCGTGTTGTGCGTGACCTCTGGGGCGT
Organism: uncultured Burkholderiales bacterium; assembly: GCA_903865035.1. GTDB lineage: Bacteria > Pseudomonadota > Gammaproteobacteria > Burkholderiales > Burkholderiaceae_C > Limnohabitans. The sequence goes on from CAIPII010000171.1 coordinate 1,451, forward strand.
AACGCTTTTTGTAAGCGGGGTGAATGGGGTATGTGCTCTCGCGCCCACGGTCCACCAAATGAAGACCCAGTGCAAGCACATCGAGGCCCGTCTCCTCCAGCACCTCTCGTTGCGCCGTCTCCATCCAAGTCTCCTCCAAATGGTCTTTGGAGCCCGTGACACTTTGCCAGGTCAGCATGTCGCTTCTTTTGATGAGCAACACCCGAAAGTCACTGGTGTGGATGACCACCAAAACAGAGCGCGGAATCTTCCAAGGCCGAACACCGCCCTCTTGAGAGCTGGTATCGGCCTGGGGTTCGCTCAATTGAAACCTTGAGCCCTTTTGAGGCGAATTTGATTGGGCAATGGAACCGATCGACGCATCACGTCTTCACCCAACCACTGAGCAGACTTCCAAGCCCTATCGGCCACCATGGGCAAAGGAAGTTGTTGGTAGTCGTCGTTGAAGACCTCAAAGCTGTAGTCTCCTCTGTAGCCCATTTGATAAAGACGCCTCACCAAATCCGCCAAGTCTTGGCTGTGCACGCCCTCTCCTGGGAACACTCGAAAATGCCTGGCTGTGGTGATGCGCTCCTCAATGGAGCGGATCTCTTGCCACATGAAGTCAGCAAGTTGCACCAAAAAGATTTTCTCAGGATCGATCAACTCCAAATCCTCCAAGGAGGTTTTGGCTGCAAACATGTGAAAGGAGTCAAGGCCCACACCCAAGTTGGGTGTGTCAGCCAGTTGCACGATCTCCCAAGCCGTGTTGTACTCATTGATGGTGCGTCCCCAAGACAAGCCCTCATAGGCCACTTTGATGCCCAAGGGAACGGCGAGCATCGCAAGCTTTCTGAGGTCTTTGGCCAAATGCTCAGGGTCTTGAGAAGCGTGCACCGAGGTCGATGAGCACACCAAAAGCACCTTGGAGCCCAGTGCATGGCACATCTCAAGCATGGCCTTGGCAATGTCAATTTTGTAGTCGTGCAAATGACCCGAGAGGCCCTCAAAGTCTCTGAGCACTTGAAAGCCCGTGACCCGCAAGCCACTCTCTCGCACAACTTGAGCGGCAGCCTCAACGCCACCAGGATGGCCCACCACATCTCTGGCTGAGAGCATCACTTGAGAGAAACCCGCGCCCTTGATGGCTTTGAGTTTCATGTCCAAGGAGCCCGCCATGGAGATCGTGTCCATGCCGAAATCGTTCAAAGTCCCAGAGGCATGCATCATGATGCGAGCCCATCCAAGACCAACTCAAAATTCAAACCACCCAACCAAGAGCGGGTCAATGCGCCTTTGTCGCTTGGAGACTGACCCGCGTGAGAGACAAACTCCACACCACGGGCTTGCAAGAGTTTCATGGCGCCCAGCACATCGGAGGTGCCAAACGCGATGCGCTGAAGCCTCTCATCTTCATCGACTGCGAGCACACCCGGTTCGGGCTCAATCAATTGAAGGCCAAAGGTGTTGCAAGCGCTCTTTAAAATGCGACCCTTTGGCAAGATGCCAAAGTGCTCTGAGCTCTCCAAAGCCCTAAAGCCAAAGAGTTCACTGTAGAACTCGATCCAATCGTCCATGCGATCGTTGCCAATGTACTGCACGATGCCAAAGAAGTGAAAGCCAGCCAAGGCTTGCGGCTTGGAGTCCACAGTTGGGATGGGCACAAAGTCCACATCGTAGATAGAGAAGTCGTGCACGCGGTCCACAAAATAAATGCGGCTCGTGCCCACTCCGTGAATGGCTGGGATGTTGAGCTCCATGACCTCCACGTGCGTTGGAACCGCCCAAGCACCCAAGGACAACGCGCGTTTGTAAGCCTGTTGAGCATCTCTCACCCTGAGGGCAATGGCTGCGATCACTGGTTTCTCTGTAGGGGCCACACTGTGAGCCAGTCCTGAATCGTGTGCGTTCACGATGATGTTCATACCGCCTTGGCGATACAGCATCACCTCCCTGGAGCGGTGTCTGGCAATGGGCCTAAAACCCATCATCTCCAACACCTGCCCCAAAGCTTGCGGCTTTGAAGTGGCGTATTCGATGAATTCAATGCCCTCCAAGCCCAGTGGATTGGCGCTTGCAGGAATGGCTTCTCGGTTGGACTCGTCATTCAAGCCCACGTTGGATGTCGTGTTGTTCATAAACTAGATCACAAAAATTAGAAACCCAAAGGGTCAAACTGGATACCCGGAAAAAGTGGTCTTCATTTGTCCCACCCACTCCAAGCACTACATGGGCTAAATCTTAACTCCAAATGGAGCACAATCGGGTTTTGTCACACCACCCTCACCTCCCCTTTGAGAAAGGTCCAACATGATTGAACTCAAGCACCTCTTTGAACTGCAACTCTTTGTGGAACCGATTGTTGAAATCGGCCACACCCCCTACGGTCAAAGGCGAATCTCCCCGATCAAAGGCGGTCGCTTTCAAGGGGATCGGCTCAAAGGGCACGTGCAAGCCTCCCCTGCTGGAGACTGGCTCTTGGTGAGAAACGATGGCGTGTTGACGCTCAATGTTCGCCTGACCTTGGAGTGCGATGACCACTCTCTCATTTACATGTCCTATGAAGGCATGCGCCATGGGCCCCAAGAGGTGATGGACAAATTGGCCAAAGGTGAAAGTGTAGAGCCCGGCAGCTACTACTTTCGCATGGCCCCCAAGTTTGAAACCGCCTCACCCAAGTACGCTTTTTTGAACAAAATGCTGGCCATTGCAACCGGACACCGGGACCCCATTGGCCCCACTTACCAAGTCTTTGAGGTCCTCTGAAAACAAAAGACCTGGTTGAAAGACTTCAACCAGGTCTGGTGTCAGCAAGCAAAGTAGTGAGTACTCACTACCTTTTGAATCAAGCAGCTGTGGCCGCTGGTGTTCTCAATCGGATGTGGAGTTCACGCAATTGTTTTTCATCCACGCCGGAAGGGGCTTGGGTGAGCAAACACTGAGCGCGTTGTGTTTTGGGGAATGCGATCACGTCGCGAATGGACTCTGCACCCGTCATGAGGGTCACGATGCGATCCAGTCCAAAGGCCAAACCACCGTGAGGAGGCGCGCCGTATTGAAGGGCATCCAAGAGGAAGCCAAACTTCAACTGAGCCTCTTCAGGGGTGATCTTCAGAGCATCAAAGACTTTTTGCTGAACATCGGCGCGGTGAATACGAACCGATCCGCCCCCGATTTCCCAACCGTTCAAGACCATGTCATATCCCTTGGCGATGCAACGACCTGGATCGGTGACCATCCAGTCTTCGTGCCCATCTTTGGGGGCTGTGAAGGGGTGATGAACCGCATTCCAGCGATCGGCCTCTTCGTCAAACTCGAACATGGGGAAATCCACCACCCACATCGGAGCCCAACGGTTTTCAAAGAGTCCGTGCTCTTTGGCAAAGGGTGACAAGCCAATTTTGAGGCGCAAGGCACCGATCGCGTCGTTGACGACCTTGGCCTTGTCGGCTCCAAAGAAGATCAAGTCGCCATTTTTGGCCTGGGTGCGCTTTAAGATTTCTGCGATGCTCGCATCGTGCAGATTTTTGACGATCGGAGACTGAAGCCCCTCTCGCCCTTGGGCCACATCGTTGACCTTGATCCATGCCAAGCCCTTGGCACCATAAATTTTCACAAACTCGGTGTAACCATCGATGTCGCCGCGGCTCATGGAGCCGCCTTGGGGAACGCACAATGCCACCACACGACCACCAGGGGTGGTGGCAGGTTGAGAGAAGACCTTGAAGTCCACATCGTGCATCACATCGGTGAGTTCAGTGAATTCAAGCTTGATCCTCAAATCGGGCTTGTCTGATCCATAACGATGCATGGCTTCTGCATAGGCCATGACGGGGAACTGGCCCAACTCGATGTTGAGTGTTTCTTTGAACACATGAACGATCATCTCTTGGAACATGTCCCTGATGTCTTGTTCGCCCAAGAAGGATGTCTCGATATCGATCTGCGTGAATTCGGGCTGACGATCGGCTCTCAAGTCTTCGTCCCTGAAGCATTTGGTGATCTGGTAGTAGCGATCAAAACCAGCCACCATCAACAATTGTTTAAAGAGTTGTGGAGACTGTGGGAGCGCAAAGAACTGACCGTCGTGCACACGACTGGGAACCAAGTAATCGCGTGCACCTTCTGGTGTGCTCTTGGTGAGCATGGGCGTCTCGATGTCGATGAAACCGTGCTCATCCAAAAACTTCCTCACCGCCATGGCCACCTTGTAGCGAAGCATCAAGTTGTTTTGCATGTAAGGGCGTCTAAGATCGAGCACGCGGTGGGTCAGCCTTGTGGTCTCTGAGAGATGGTCATCGTCCAACAAAAAAGGAGGCGTCACAGAGGGGTTTAAAACGGTGAGTTCGCTTGCGTGAACCTCAACTTGACCGCTCTTCAAGTTCTCATTGGCTGAGCCCTCAGGCCTGGCCAACACCACGCCTTTGATTTGAATGCAAAACTCGTTTCTCAAATCTTCAGCTGTCTTGAACAAGTCCGCGTTGTCGGGGTGACAGACCACTTGAACGTTGCCGGCACGGTCTCTCAAATCCACAAAAATCACACCACCGTGATCGCGACGTCGATTGACCCATCCACACAAAGAAACCGTTTGACCCACCAAGGCCTCGGTCACCAAACCACAGTAATGTGTACGCATCGTCATTGTGTAATTCTTTCTAGCTGATATGTAATTGAAATGATTTTAAAGGCTGCGCCGAGATCTCAAGCGCCCGGTGTTGTCTCGCTCTCAGGAGAGACAGCACCCATGGAGAGGACATAGGTGAGAGCTTGATCCACACTCATGTTGATCTCTTTGGTGTCGCTTTTTGGGACCATCAAGAAAAAACCACTCGTGGGGTTGGGGGTGGTTGGTATGTAGACGTTGATCAACCCATTGCCCAGCAAGTTCTCCACTTCGCCTGCGGGCGTGCCGGTTTGAAAACCAATGGTCCAAGTTCCTGCAAGCGGATACTGGACCAGCACCACCTTGCGAAAAGCATTTCCGTTGCTGGAGAACAAGGTGTTGGACACCTTTTTAACGCTGTTGTAGATGGATTTGAAAAATGGAATTCGGGTGAACAAAGCATCGAATTGCCTCACCCACCAACGCCCCACCACATTGGAGGCCAAGGCACCCGTCAAGATCAACACACTGAAGACCAACACGACGCCCAGCCCGTGCACTTCGCGCAAGAACTGCACATCGCTTTC
>CAIPII010000172.1 GCA_903865035.1 uncultured Burkholderiales bacterium
AGCAAACACCCAGTTCTGCATATAAACTAAATTAGCTTATTGAATAGTAACGAACACACGCAATACCTAACGACGTTGTTTTAGGTAAGAAAGATGGTGATCCGTAGGGGGATATAGCAAATGCAGCGTTTGTGCTGAAATCATTTGATGTCCAGTAGTATTGGAGTAATAATCCACTCACAAAATTAGCCAACTCATTGACACTGGGTAAATACCAACCCGAGCCCAAGCCAGAGCAAGTGTCTTCGATCGAGCCGTGCGTGTAGACGTTCAAGATGTTCGTTTTGTTTTGAACGCCCGAGCTCCCCGTGGAGACCACCGGGTAGGTTTGTGCATAGAGGTCATTGATGCTCTCCCAAGCCGCCAAAGCTTGTGTGACCTGATACACCAGCAAATTACCTGCATAAATTCCACCAAAAGTTCCAATCGCATTCATGTTGACCCCATAGAACTGATTGATTCCAGGGGGGGTGAGCGCTGTGGTGCACGTGCTTGAGTAATTCAATCGGTAATCCCCTTCAAAACAATTGGGATAGACGCGAAGCGCCACATTTGCATTGGTGTTGATCCAAGTCGTGCAACTCATGACTGCGGTGCAGTTGGTCAAAGGGACATTGCTTGAATCGGTGAAGGTGCTCGGCCTAGATGCGGTCAAGGTCACAAAACCAGCCCCTGTGTTGAATTGAGCCAATGTGCAAGCGACACCGCAAACGCTTCCCGTGGAACTTTGGGAAATGGAGTAAGCCGTGTAAGCCCCTGACTTGGTCAGACTCACGCCTCCAACACCCGCCAAAGTGACCGTTGAGTTACTCGGGCCCGAAGAGTTCGAGCCAGAGCTTGCGCTCGCTGGCGGGAAATACAAATAACTGGCTGTACTCCCAGGCGTGACCACAATCGAGATGGCCATTGCTTTAACAGCAACCCACCCCAAAAGTCCCAAAAGCGCTCGAATGCCGATGCACATTGAACTCAATGCAGTTGAAGTGCTATGACTGGGTTACTGGAAGCACAACCCGTGGCAAGTTGCGTCAAATCGAGTACGCCTGAACTGCTCTTGTACACATTGCCAGTGGTTGGAACCAACCCCGAACTCACACTCATGCCAGTGCTTCCCACAACCACAACATCTGCAGCACTGGCCAAGGCAGTGGCCATCGCAGTGCAACTCTCGTTGTTGAGCGGATTCACGCTCCCACCAATCGTGATCGCAAAAGTTGGAGAAGCACCCGGTTGATTTCCACTCACACCCAACGGATTGTTCCATGCATCCAAAATGCTGGATGCACCATCCCACTTCAAGGGCTGATTGACCAAAGACATTTGCCCCACAACTTTTGGATTCAATCCCGCATAAGAGCCATTGCTGGCGTAGAAGTTTTGTACCTTGGACGCCAAATACGTGATCGACTGCACCATGTCACTCGCTTTGCTGCTCTCAGTGGCTCGACTCTGCCTTGACAAAATGAGAGCTACGCTTGCTGCGATGATGGCCAAGACCACGATCAACTCAATCAAAGAAAACCCTCTGGCTTTTGAATGACAAACTTGCTGCTTTAAAACTATTGCTGTGTTCATGATTTCGACTCCTTCTGAATGAAGGATTCAATGTAAGCGGCAAAATGAGCTCTAAAGCACTCTAAAAACAAGCTTAAGTTAGCTTTTTATATGACAATTCCCGCAAGCCCATCAACCTCAAGACACTGCAGTCAAGCCATTCATCATTTGGGCATAAATCCAATACACCGCTGCCCCAACAGCTGCGAGCATGAGCGCACCCAAGAGATCTCCGAACACCAGCTTCAACATTTTTTCAACCTGTTCACGCATTTGATGGGCCATCTCACCATAAGCTCTGGAGGAGTCCGAAGACATCGCATACACCAAGATCAACCAATGGAAACGTCGAGCAATGATGGGCAACTCGGTGAGCGCTCGCGCTGGAGTCTGCCCTCTTTTGAGAGACATCAACAAAAGATCGCACTGACGCGTGAGATAAGGATTGGCACAAGCGCGAATGGATTGAATGGCATTTGAGAACGGCAATCCAGCATCAATGAATCCACCCAATGCAGATAAAAAATAAGCGCCACTCAAAGTGGCGTAAACGTTGAAGGGGAACACATGGCGATCCAACCCAGCGCGCCACGGGTGGCCCCATCCCGGCAAAACCCACATGAACCCAGCCACCACAGTGAAGAGCGCTGTGAAAAACACCAAGGTCAAAACCCCCACATGGTCGGCCACAAAGGCCAATTCAACAAATCCGCTGGACCAATTGGCTTTGGGTGTCACCGCCTCAAACTGAGGAAAAATCACCCAAGAAAAGTAAAGCAACAATGCGCACAGGCTGACCAAATAGGTTAGCGGCTTGATCAATGCGCTTTGCAAAGTTCGTTCAAGCGCTTGTTTGGCACTCAAGAGCTTGGCCGCGTTTTCCAGGCCCAAGGCGAGCTTGCCGCTCACGTCCCCAGCTTGAATCAACATCGCCTCATTGTCTGGCACCAATCCCCGCAATTGACTGGCCAGGGTTGGGCGTAGACTCGTGCCTCGATGCAAAGCATCTCCTCCCCCCTTGGAGCCAGATGCTTTGAAGGCCCCCTTGAGATCAATCGAAGATGCGCCCTTTGCCAAGGCATCGTCTCTGTCCTCTCCCCTGAGTCCGAGTAAAACACAACGCAATAGTGGCGCCATGGGGTGACGCGTCAAAGACATTTCACGCTCAATGCCTTGGATCGCATCAAACAAGGGAATGCCGTCTCGTGCCAATTTTGCAAGCGACAAATACCATTGCGCTCGGTGCTGTGCGGTGATCCACAAGCGATCCCAAAGCCTAAGACCCAAAACACGCGCAGACGACTTCAACAACCCTACTCCGCCTTTGCTTGGGCTGGATTGACAGCGGCATTCACACTGGATTGTGTCGTCCTTTTGCTTTTGAGGGTGTCCTTGAGTCCTTCGGTAAGTCCATCCTTGAGTTTGGATGATTTCTTTGGTTCAATCCTCTCCAACTCCAAGCGTCCCAACCACCTCTCAATGTCTCGCGGATCCAAGAGCCCCAGACGCATCTTTTGTATGGCATGAGCCATGGCCGTCCCACCCGACGGTGATCTCGAGCTTGTGCACCCCTTTAACCAATGCGCTCGTGCTTGATCCTCAAGACCCGCACTCATCAAAGACAAGAACTGTGTGTCGGGCACCAAAATTTCTGCACACAAGGTGCGACCGGCCAACCCAGTCCACGAGCAAGCCTCACAACCCTTGCCCCTGAGGCGAACTCGAACTGAGTCATCTGCACTCAAAGACATCACTCGACTCAAAAGTTCTGGGCTCATGAGCTCCCTTGCGCCTTCATCCCCCAAGGAGAGCGCGCACTGATCGCACAAGAGAGGCACCAGGCGCTGAAAAACAATCCCGCTGATGAATCGCTTCATGAGAAGCACCGAATTGGGCACCCCAAGCTCACACAAGCGCGCAAAGACACCAAAGGCCTCGTAAACGTGCAAAGTGGCCAATGTCTTTCGACCCGACAACACCAACTGCATGATGTTGTTGGCGCTGTCCGCGTCGTTGACCTCACCGAGCATCACCACATCAGGGTCTTGCCTCAAGGTGGCCGCCACAAAGGCGCTGTAATGTGAACCGGTTTGGTGATTCATCAAATTGCGTCGACCCTCAGGCACACCCATCTGACAAGCCGATGCAATCAAGTACTCAACGGGCCTCTCCACCGTGATCACTTTGATGTCACGCCCTTTTTGCTCAAACATTCGAGCAATCAAGGATTGCAAGGAGGTGGATTTGCCACTGTTGGTTGGCCCGACAACAAAGACCACACCATGTGAGCCCAAGAGCATGTCCTCAATCTGATTCAATTGTTGCTCCGAATAGCCCATGTCAGACAAGGGCTTGAGGGTGTGCGCATCCATCACCAAGAGCCGGATCACCACGTGAAAATTTCCACTGGGATGAATTGGAGCGCTGGAGAGCCTCAACTGAACATGTTTGCCTAAGGCAGAGCGGTGCTCAATCACTGCATCTTTCACCGTTTTTTCATCCCAAGTGACCCCCTTGTTGTCTGCATCGGCATGGACCCCGTAGAGCACGTTGCACATGTCCATGGCACTCTTGGATGAAATACTGGGCTGCGAGCGGCGCTCTCCATCGATTCGAAAATAGACTTGCGCGTATGCCCCACGAGTCTCAATGTGCAAATCAGAGGCCCTTTGCTCAATCGCTCGGTCAATCAACGCCCAAGCAGAGGTCTCCACATGCGTTTCAACCCAATGGGTCAAGGTGACATTGGCTGCGTGTATGCTCTTGATGATTTCATGGGTCACCCTCAAGATTTGAACAACACGCAAACCCAAAGAGTCTGAGTTGCTACCAGGCTTGAGAGACACTTCATCTCGAAAGCGAAGCTCATCGAGAGGGTCCAATCGACGGATCAAATCGAAGTACTCGTGACTGGCAAAATGCGCCTCGTCCACCAGCATCAAAATGTCCCGATCGCTCTCTATCTTGATGCCCTCAAGCGCTAAAGTGCCTTGCTCTGCCCCCAAGGGCGACAAGAGCAAAGCGAAATGCTTTGCAAATGAGACAGGCAATTGAGCTTGCTGAAAACTCAAATATTGTCCAAGCGGGAGTTGAGTGATGTCTGTGATGATGAACTCATCAACGGGATCAAGAAAATTCATCGTGCACCCATCCCTTTGGGGAAATAAAACCATTTCCCTTTGAAGCTCAAAGTCTCATTTCTCAAGTAATTGATTTCGCTCACCTCCAGCGGCCACTTTGCCAAGCGTTTGATGAACTCATCGCCTTGCACCAGCATCGTCTCTTCACTCAAGGTGAGCGACCATTCCCCTGCATTTGCCAACAACCATTTGTCCTCTGGTGCACGGGTACCCTCCCCTCTTGGATTGCTCGCTGCGCCAGATGGTCCTTGGGTTGAACCCAATGCGGGCGAATACTCAATCGATGAGCTTGCACTCCAATTGATAGGAACATGGGCAAAGTCCTCCTTCATCGCCTGCAAAAGAGACTCAGAAGAATCCTCTTCCTCCAACGCCATGGGGACCACATTCAAATTCAGCTCAACATGAGTCAATGGGCTTTGCCCAGCCCCAGAAAAACTTGAATTGATCGAGCGATTTGGCAACGCACTCAACACGTTTTGAAAACCCGCCTGCTCCTTGGACCAATCCAAATCACACTGGCTTGGCACACATCGCAATTGCCGCAACCCGTGCCCCATGAAAGAAATGGGGACACTGTGGCGAACGCGGTTGAACTCCTGCCAAAACTCCAAGGCAGACACTTTTCGCCTCAATTGGCTTCGTTGATCCAAGAAACGCTTTTCGTTCAGTGCGAATTGACGTTTTTCCGCTCTCAACTGAGCCTCTTGGCTTTGAGCGGCCAATGCTGCCAAACGCATGGATTCTTCTCTCTCATGTCCAGGGAAAAACGCTTTGCTCACCCAATTGCGAAGCTTCAAAACGAGCCCATCGCTTGGAGCCAATCCCGGCAAAATCGAAAGCTCACTTTTGTCGTTGAGAACTCCAACCAAACCCCCACCCAGTGCAAGGCCAGACAGTATGCTCAAAACCAATGCAGCACTCAAGGTCAATACAATGGGCCTGAGCATGAACCACCGCTTGCCCTTCAATGGCTTGAGTCTTGAAGCCTTGAGGCTTTCCCTAAGCGCTCGATCTTTGGACTTTTGAACCTCTAAAGCCTTGAGCAATTCAAAGGCCTCCAAGACCTCAAAGGGCCTGGGCTCTGCACCCACTTCGGGTTGAGTTTGAGGATCCCTGCGTTTGAAAACGCGTTCACAAAATTCGAGGTGAGGTTGAATCTCAGCCTCATTGAGCAACAAATCAAAACCC
>CAIPII010000173.1 GCA_903865035.1 uncultured Burkholderiales bacterium
TCTAACTCTGGTTCTTGAATAAAAGGGGTCAAATCAAGAGATTTGACCCCTTTTTTAATTTGCAATTAAATCTAAATTGGAAGACATGAAATTCATCATTCAACCAGTATGGAATCATGCAACAACGGCGCCAGTACCTTGCAACACGTTCCACAAATCACCATAACTGTTGGATTGAAGATGGCCGATCAATTGAACCTCATTGGGCGTGACGTTCAACACATCAGACATGTTTGAGACCATCCAGACATCGGCCCCATTGATCGGGTCATAACTGATCACAAAGTAGGTTTGAGATGTCGTGGGTGGTGTCTTAACTGAAGAGCTCAAAAAAACCGAGGTAGGGTTAATTGCACCTGTTGTCGAATTTAAAACGGGAACTGTAAAAAGATTCGCAATTTGAGTGGGAGTTCGAGGTGACAAATCAACTTGGTTGTTACCAGTGGATGTGGTACTGGTCCAGTTACCGGTGTTGTCTACCAAAATCACTGAGTTATTGGTGACCTGAGTTAAATTCACGAAACCAGAACTGCTCCAGTCAGCATTGCCAACAATCAACTTTGCAGCAGTGGGTTTGAGATTGCCGTCAGTAATGCCCAAATTCAAAATGTCAGCGCCGTTGCCAAAGTCAGTGATGGTTGCAACCGCCTGAGTAGCGGTGACACCTTGTGCATTGGCAGCGCCTTGGCCCTGTGAAGCCCTCAAAGCTGTGGCAGATGGAAGGTAAAAGGTATCTACACCCGCTCCTCCAGTATCGGTAGATTTTCCTGCACCAATGTACATGGCATCGGCAAGGCTACCCCCCACCAAGGTATCTGAACCAGTTCCACCGTACAGGGTTGAGGCGGAATTGGGAGCGTAAATGACCGATCCACTGTTATTGGCTGTGGCTGAGAAAGATTTTGGAGGGCCACTCATTTGTGTGGCATCCAAAGTGGAGACCGTGGAAAGCAAACTCGAGCTGAAAGTTGTACTGCTCACCGTTGATCCAGAGTCATAGCTTAAAAACAAACGATAGTTAGCATTTGAAGCAAGCGAACTTGCATCAGTTTGCAAATTGATGGAGAAAATATCGGTCGTGTTGTTGGAAATAGAAAGCTTTGTACCACTGAAGGAAAAAGATGGGAAAGTCCCATAAGGAGACTGACCTGAACTGGTCAGAATTTGATTGACCAACGCAACATCTGAAATATAACCGCCTGCTGCCGACAGTTGTGACGCAGTCGCACCCAGACCCGTTGCAGCCAAATAGTAAAGCGAAGGACTGATGTTGGCGCTGTAAATGGTCTTGTTGCTGTAACTGGCAGCCAAAGCCAACACTTGAGCCCTTGACATGAAAAAGGTATTGAGCTGACTGATGAGGTAAGCCTCAGTATCAGAAAGACCTACAGGCGCGTTACCTGCAGAAAACATGTCTTGTGCGAGATTGATGACAAAATCGTGGTTGCTAAGACTCAGCGAATTGGTCAATGAGCTGGTGCCCATGTTTAACCCAATTTGAGCCAAATCAGAAAGCTGAGCTCCGCCATTCAACATGTTCATGGCGCTAGAAAAAGTAGCGTAATCTGGCGCACGATTGAAAAGAATGAAAAACATTCTTGCCAATGCTTGTGCATTGCTCAACTGACTTTGGGGTGAGTTGAAAATACTGACGATGGCTTGACTCAGACTCTCCACACCCTGGTCAACCATAGATGACAGATTCGCAATCTCGCCAGCACTCACCTGCCCGTTTTCTAAAACTTGGTAGGCACGCGTTAAAACTGGCAGTGAAGCAGAGGTGGAAGCCATAAAAAAAGTATCCTATTACGAAAATCAATTCAATTTACGCAAATTTCGAGCCAAATGAGACAAGCTTTATTGTGATTAAAAAGCTGAGAAATGCGGCAAAAATATGCCACATCAGGGAAATGAGTTGCCACCTCCGATTCTTCATCCGCATGAATATCAAACTCGATCGGCCTGCCAACTCAATCGCAAACAGATCTTGGCTTTAGCTTTCAAGCGTGAACTGGAGCTGGCATGAACGGAAGACCTTGATGCTGCAAACCAACCAAATTTGCATGAGCAGCCACGTACCCATTGGGATCATTGGCAAAGTTGATGGCGATATTCAATAAATCGTATTTACTCAAATTGCCTGTGGTCAAGAAATTGACATAATATTGCTCAGAGGCAAAACCAGGATTGGTACCAACAACATTTTGATAAACATAATCCACCCACATTTTGTCGTTTGAATAGGTGTTTGCTGTTGAAATGCCAAGAGTTGACTCAATCAGACCAGAATTGGCAATCTGTTGAGATACATTGGAGACTGAGTTGCCTTGGTCAAACATTGAGACAAAATAGGCAAAATTCTTTTGAGCCGAGGCAGCTCCAAAAATAGTACCCGCTGCGATGAGAGCATTGAATGAATTTTGATTCGGCTGTAAATCAAGTGCCAATTGCGATCCGTCTGAGAAGGCCAGGCGCTGTACGTTGTTGAGGGAAATTTTCCCATAAAGCCCGGAATTGTCGATGAGGGTACCACTCGTGCCAATCATGCTCAAACTGAAGTTGTTTGAAGGACCAGCGAAGGAGACAGTGCTTAGGCCCTTGATGCCGTTGATCGATTGATTGGGTAGCGCGCTGTAGTAACCGTTTGAAGGAACTGTGACTGTATTTGGAACAGTTTGAATCGAAACGCCCGATGAAGACAAAAGAGAAACTGCTTGTGGATCGGCAGTAACTTGTGCTTGAGTCA
>CAIPII010000174.1 GCA_903865035.1 uncultured Burkholderiales bacterium
ATGTCAAAGGACTGCTGCCAGTGGTCTTGTCCGTCTTGGTTTCTCTCGCCCTCAAAACCTTTGAACTGTGCCAACACTTGTGCGGCAAACTCGCCCAAGCGGTTGAGTTGAGAAAGTTCCTTGCCCACAAAGGAGGCCATGGGCATTTTGAGAATGCGCGTGGCCCCGGGGTTGCTCGATATGATTCGTCCATCGTGCCCAAGCACCAAAACACCTGCAGTCAAGTGGTCCAGAATAGTTTGCAAATTGGCACGCGCCAAGTCCACTTGCTCCATGCTTTTCTCAACCGTGTTTCTGGCTTCAAAGAGCTGCTGGGTCATTTGTGCAAAAGACCGGGTCAATCCTTCAAGTTCGTCTTTACCGGTCAAGACGGGCTTTGGGGTCAAGTCACCCGACGCCACATCCCTCACACCACTGACCAACCACAACAAGGGTCTTGCCATTTGGTTGCCCAAGATGACCGCCAACAAAACGGCTCCAAAGACGGATAGAAAAAGCGTCAAGGTGAGTGTGCCGATGTACATCCGACTCAAACCCTCTTTGGCCAAGGCACGCTCTTGGTACTCGGCATTGGCCGCTTGAAGGGCCAATGCGTTCTTGACGAGAGAGGATGGCAACTTTTGGGTGACCTCTAACACCTGAGGGTCCAGCATCAGCTCAAAACTCAGTCCTGGTGAGGCGATCATGGCCAAAGCTTTGATGCGAGGCTCGCTCTCTGGATGAGACTGATCGTCCTCCAAACCCTCAATCAAGGTGATCACCTTTTGACTTTTGAGTTGTTTCCACTGAACGGCTGTAGGTCTCTCTGGGCTCAATCGATAACGGTCTCCACCTGCACTCGCAAGTGGCGTTTGGTCGTTCGACCAAATCACCACTTCATCGGCACCTAGCTGTTCTCTTAAGCGTTCCACATTGGTTGCAGAAAACGCTTTGTAGTGCTCTCTTGCATGATCGCTCTCCAAGTCGTGACCCAAAACACCAGATATGGAGGATCCGCCTCTGAGCCTTGCTCCTTCCCTAACTGTTGTGTCCAGGGAGATAGTTCTATCGTCAGAGCCTCTCAATCCAAGCCCAGAGATGCTACTCGTTGAGCCTCCCAGTGAACTGCCAACTGGATTGCTGGTTGAATTGTTTTTGGAAGAAGTAGAAAGACCTTTGGCCAAGCCCTCACCGAGGAACTTCTCTTGTGAAACGTCCACTTCTCCTGGGGCTTTCAAAGATGACAACTTAGAGAGCGCTTTGGAGGGCTGGGTTTGCAAATCGATCTCACCAGTCGTTTTGAGCGGGGTGTGAAGTTTTCCGGTTTGAATTTCTTGGGCCAAGCTCTCTGAGAGCCTTCCTGCGGCCACGATAGTTTTACTCCCCAAGTCACTTGCAAGCGCATCCAAAGTGGCGCGACCCAGTTTCAATCCCGCGTCCAAAGCGCCTTCAACTTCTACGTCAAACCAGGCCTCAATTGAGCGAGAGACGAATTGGTAAGAGACTGCATAGATCAAGAGTCCAGGGATGAAGCCCACCACCATGAAGATGCTGGCCAACTTCATGAGAAGCTGAGAGCC
>CAIPII010000175.1 GCA_903865035.1 uncultured Burkholderiales bacterium
CGCACCAACCGCGTTCAAGCGGCTGCCAAAGTGGACGCTCTGGCCTCTGGTGGCATGGATGACTACGAGATTCCTGCTTTCCTCAGAAAACAAGCGGACTAAAACCCAAGGCTGGCAACAGCCTTGTCTCAAGAACCCTCTAGTCCCTTAGGACCAGAGGGTTTTTCTTCATCTGGCGTTGACACTCGAGAGGTTAAAATCGAGCTGTGCTGAAACAAAGAACACTTCGATCCATCACCCGCGCAGTGGGGGTTGGCCTGCATTCGGGTCAAAGGGTTGAGCTCATTTTGAGGCCTGCTCAGGTCAACACGGGGATCGTGTTTCGTCGCATCGATTTGCCAGAGCCCGTGGACATCGTGGTCTCACCCACGGCAGTCACCGACACGAGGCTTGCGTCTACGATTTCAAACGCTGGCGCCAAAGTCAACACCATTGAGCACTTGATGTCGGCTTGCTCGGGACTTGGCATAGACAACTTGTACGTGGACATCACAGCGGAGGAAGTGCCCATTTTGGATGGCTCTGCTGCGTCCTTTGTCTTTTTGCTGCAGCAAGCGGGCATTGAGCTGCAAAACGCACCCAAGCGATTGGTCAAAATCACCAAAGAAGTTTTGGTGGAAGAGGGGTTTGGAACGCCTCAATACAAATGGGCCAAGTTGAGTCCTTACCATGGGTTCAAGTTGAGCTTTGAGATCGATTTCAAACACCCAGCTGTCGATTCCACAGGTCAACGCGTTGAGTTTGACATGGAGAGTGGGCGCTACAGCCGCGACATCGCAAGGGCCAGAACGTTTGGGTTTACCAAGGATGTGGAGATGATGCGCTCCAACGGTTTGGCACTGGGCGGGGGCTTGGACAACGCCATCGTGATGGATGACTACCGAGTTTTGAACAGCGACGGCTTGCGGTACGACGACGAGTTCGTGAAGCATAAAATTTTAGATGCCATGGGCGACTTGTACATCTTGGGCTATCCACTGATGGCGTCCTACACCGCTTTTCGCTCTGGGCACGCGATGAACAACAAATTGCTCAGAGCTCTCTTGGCCACGCCCGAGGCCTATGAAATGGTGAGCTTTGAAGAAGAGAGTCGCGCACCCAAAGGACTTGCACAGTTGCTCCCCGCTTGGTGATGGTGCTCTTGTGTCGCTTTGATGCGCAAGCTGGTGACCACAAACCTCAAACGACCAAACCCTACATCAGCGTGATCTACCGGCTTTGACCGCGCCAGTGTGGCGAGAGACCAAATTGGGTTTGAGTTGTGCATGCCTCTCAGACCAAGCCACTTGGGCATGGGTCAGAGCCAAACCCAATGCATCGGACGCATCCGTTCCCGGTGCTTTGCTCAGGGACAAGATGCGTTTGACCATCTCTTGGATCTGTGCCTTTTGAGCTCGGCCGTGTCCGGCCACAGATTTCTTCATTTGAAGTGCGGTGTATTCCGCAACGGGCAGGGACATGCTCACGAGTGCACTCAGGCAAGCTCCACGGGCTTGGCCCAAGAGCAAACTCGATTGTGGATTGTTGTTGATGAACACGATCTCAATGGCCGCTTGATCAACTTTGAATTGCTCAGCCACTTCGCGAACGCCATCAAAAATGGTTTTGATCCTGAGCGGCAAATGGGTGGTCGATAAGTGTGTGGTTTTGATGGTGCCACTCGCCACATAGCTCACCTGTTGGCCAGAGGTCTCGATGACACCAAAGCCCGTGCATTGAAGTCCAGGATCGATGCCCAGTATTTTCATGGCAACTTAGCTCCTGTCATGCGCTCGGCAATTTCCTCAGACCTTGAAGCCAAATAGGTAGAGGCTGGGAGCTTCTCAAAGTACTTGGGACGCGGGAGCATCACAGCAAGCCTTGCGGCTTGAAGGGGTGAGAGGTTCTTGGCAGAAATGCCAAAGTAGTGGTGCGC
The DNA here is from genome assembly GCA_903865035.1 of uncultured Burkholderiales bacterium. GTDB lineage: Bacteria > Pseudomonadota > Gammaproteobacteria > Burkholderiales > Burkholderiaceae_C > Limnohabitans. Next base: position 1,916 of record CAIPII010000175.1, read on the forward strand.
TGCAGCCTCGGCTCCAAAAATACCTTGTCCCCATTCCACGTGGTTCAAATAGATCTCCAAGATGCGGGGTTTGCTGAGCAAGGCTTCGAGCTCCAAGGTGATGATGAACTCTTGAGCTTTTCTAAGCAAAGTGCGCTCGCCGTTTAAAAATAGATTTTTTGCCAACTGCTGGGTGATGGTGGAGGCGCCAGCAATTTTTGGCGCACGGGTGTTGTTCCCTTTGGTTTTCGAGCTTGAATTCCAAGCCAATTGGTCTTTTTTCCAAGCCTTTTGAATTTGAGCCCATTGGACTCCGTTGTGGGTGGCAAAGAGATCGTCTTCGCTGGTGATGACGGCTCGCTTCAAGTGGGTGCTGATTTGAGAATCGTCCACCCAAACCTGTGCCCAAGTCATTCGTTTGGGCAGTTGGGCCAAGCGCACGAATTCTTGTCTCTCAAAACTCGTGGATTCGGGGTTGATCCAGTTCAGGCTTGCGATTTTGAGAAAAAAGTAAACCTGAATCAACAACCCAAAGGTCAAGATGGAGAGCACCAAGCGTTTGAGTGCAAAAAGGATCGTTCTCATGAATGACATGTGTGTGTACTCAGATGATAACTTCACTTAGAGCGCATTCTCATTCTTGCGTCGTGCTGATGCCTGCTTTGTTGAAATGGAAAACGCTCACAATGGAGAGCTCATCGGCCTCCTTTTTGAGCTCTTTGCCAAAAGCATCAAAGGGTTGTGCTTTTCTCAATATCGCCATGGCACGCGCATCAAGGGCCGAGTTGCCGGAACCTTTGAGCAAGTTTTGCGAGATCAATTCGCCCTTTGAGTTCAAGGTGAACTCAAGCGTTAAATTCCCATACAAACGTTGACCAGAAATTTGTGGAAAGTATTTTGTGCCCGTGGTTTCAATTTGGGTTCTCACGCGTTCGTAGTAAAGCGCATAAGCCACTTTTTGAGTCGACGGGGAGAGGTAGCGTCGCCTTGGACGGGCGTTCTCTTGTGCAATGCGCACATCGATTTGTGCGAGCCATTTGAGAAGCGCCTCGCGTTTTTTTTCTTGTGCCTTGTCCAAGGGTTGATCTGAGGGCGTGCGGTCTTCTTCGAGTTCACTCTTGAGCTGCAGCAAGAGCTGCTGCTCTTTTTGTTTCAAGCGTTCAAGCTCAGCGCTGGTCACCCAATGGTCCTCACCCGCTTCGTTTTTGCTGGACTTGGCCAAAGGGGAGGCGGCCAAGGTGTTGTCTTGCAGATCGCCACCTCCTGAGAGGTTGGTTTGTGCAAGCGCTTGCACGCGCTCTGGAGGTGTTTCCAGGGTTTTGGCGTTCACCCAAATGACCTCCAAGGGAGGGTGCTTGAGGAGTCTGGCTGAAAGAGCAGGAATGGTGGCTTGAAAGGTGAGAAGGAGAGCGTGAAATCCGATGGAGACCGCAAGCGCTTGGGGCAGGCTCACTTGGCCCAAACGAGCACCAAGTTGGTGGAGCGTTTGGGGCCATTGCGCGGTCAAAGATTTCTTGAAAGGGATCAGGGTTTTCTCCTCATGGAGCCTGCAAAGGGTCAACGGGTTGATCAATCAATCAATTTCAGCATGGGGTATTTGCAAGTAACCAACATCAAGCGTCTGCACTGGGGGAGACTTGGGGCTCAAGAGGTGACCCTTCTTGCGCCGTTGTGCTGGTTTCAGCACCGCTCTCATCTTCACCCAAATCCATCTCCAGCGTCAAAGCGCCCAAGGCGTTTGAGTCATCCATTTCGCTCTCGTCCATGTCAAAGAGGTCCTCACCAAGGGACCCGGAGCCTTGGTCCGAGCTCTCCAACGCTAGGCTTTGTAAGAATTGTGCCTCAACGCTCAAGCTGATCAAATCGATGTGGTGAAGGGCCACACGGATGGGCTCGCCACGATGCAGTGCACGCGGTGGGTGAACTTCAAAGACCAGAGGCAACTCATCAAGACGGGCCAAGACCGGTTGACCGGGCATGTTTTTGATGACACTGGCGTTGTATTCTTTGCTCTCTTGGTCTTGAACGAACTTCAAAGTCCAAAACCGCTCCATGCTTTGTTGATAGGCGTTGTACGCGCTGTAGGCGGCGTCAAAGGAGGAGATGATGGCAAAGAGGGCCGTGTCTTTGGGTTTGAAGGGGCAGGCGAGGGCTGCAGTTTTGCCTTGGCGCACACAAGCAATGAGTTGCCACTGGTTGACCAAATCGGTGTATCGGCGAAGAGGGGATGTGCTCCATGCGTAGCAAGAAACGCCCATGCCTGCGTGAGGCAGGGCTTGGGTGCTCATGCGCACTTTGACACCAGGGGCCAAACTGGCTTGGCTTCTGTAAATGGCTGGCACACCCAAATCGGCCATCCAGCGGCCCCATTGTGAGTTGGCGAGAATCATCGCTTCAGCCACGATCAAATCGAGGGCCGAGCCGCGCATCCTTTGCGAGATCAATACCCGTTCTTCTCCTGAGGGCGCTAGTCCATTTTGAAGCGCCAGGGTTTGCTCTTCGTTTTGGCCTTCGAGTTTGAAGTTGTAGTCTGGGCGGTTGAAGGTCTCGGGTTTGCCCCTGACCACTTCCCTGGCTGCTTTCAAATGTTTGGCAAGCCTCAGCAGGAAATTCAACTTGGCGTGCGCATCATCAATGGGCAGCAGGGCTTTGGGGGGCATGCGAGAGGCATCTGCTCCAGGGCTCAAAGGGTCTTGGCCCTCGATCCAGTCCTCATTGATCCAACACTCGAGCAAGTCGTGACGCAAATTGGCGGCGATTCGCACGCGTTCAATTTTGGTCTCTGTTTTGATGAGGTTCAAATGCTCTGCATCAAAGGTGATGTACAAAGAAAGAGCAGGGCACTCACGCCCTTCGCTCAAGGTGAAGCGCTCCACCACGTCTTTGGGGAGCATGGTGATTTTGTGTCCAGGCATGTAAACGGTGGACAAGCGAGCTTTGGCCACTTGATCAAAGGGGTCGTCAAGTGCAAGCGACAAGCCAGGTGCTGCGATGTGGATACCAAGTACGACTTGTGACTCGCCCAAGCCAGTGACCGACAAGGCATCATCGATCTCGGTGGTTTGAGAGTCATCGATGGAGAAGGCGCTCACGTTTGAGAGCTCAAGAGAGCCCTCGAGTGCCGTTTGAGCGCTTGCATTGGGAGCGGGCAAATTGGGGAATGCGGTTCCTTTGGGAAACTGATCGAACAAAAAGCGCTGCCAATGAAATTGGTAGGCGCTTTGGATGGCGCCTGCTTTTTGCAAAAGGGTCAAAGGGGGAAGACCCGTGCTTTTGGCCGCTTGAACCACGGCTTTGTATTCAGGAGCGTTTTTATCGGGTTTGAAGAGGATCTTGTAGAGCTCATGACCGATTTCGGGTGCACAAACGCCTTCTGCCAATTGGGCGGCCCAGGCATCGGTTTTTTCTTGAAGCAGGCGTTTTTTCTCGATCGCTTGAAGGGCTTGCTCAATGACTTGTGGGTCTGCCTTTTTGAATCGCCCTTTGCCTGCACGCCTGAAGTAATGGGGGTGTTCGAACAACAAGAAAAGGCTACCCACCAATTCTTCCATGGGGGCGGAGGAGGAGAAGTACTCATGGGCCAAGTCGGTGAATGAGAACTCCTCGCTGGGCGCAAATTCGTAGGCGAGCGAGATGTCCATGGAAAGCCGCACGGATCGCGCTTTTTCAATCAGAACTTGAGGCGTGGGAGCGGCAAAGCGAAGCAACACATGGGTGGCTTTGACTTTGACCCGCTTGCCGCTTTCAAGCTCAATTTGTGAGGAGGCGTCGGAGTCGGAGAGTACTTTGCCGGTGTTGAATTTACCAGCGTCTTCAAATAGTGCAAACATAGATCCCATTGTCCCATGCGTTGGTGGGGGGGAGACTTTGTGGGTTCAAATTTTTATTGAACGCAGTAGACCGCCAGCATGGATAATAGAGGGGTTATGCCAATAGTTCTCCAAGAGCCCAACCACTTCCAACGCGCCAAGCACATGCTTGAAGGCTTGGACGGTCCACTTGCTTTCGCCGTTTTTTGCTTGTCCTGTGTGGGCTTGGTGACCATGTACTCCTCCAGTGGAGACAATGGCTTGTTTTGGGACCATGCCAGAAACATGCTTTTGGCGGGCTTCATCATGTTTGTGGTCGCTCAAATCCCGCCTCACCGCTTGATGACGTTTGCGCTCCCGCTCTACTCGTTTGGGGTGGCCTTGCTCATTGCAGTGGCACTTTTTGGGCTCACCAAAAAGGGTGCGAGACGTTGGCTTTATGTGGGTTTTGTGATTCAGCCCAGTGAAATCCTCAAAATCGCCATGCCATTGATGCTCTCTTGGTGGTTCCAAAAGCGCGAAGGTCAGTTGCGCCCCCTTGACTTTTTGGTGGCAAGTCTGCTCTTGTTGGTGCCCGTGGCGTTGATCGTGAAGCAGCCCGATTTGGGGACGGCCATTTTGGTGTTTTCTGCGGGTTTGTATGTGATCTTTTTTGCCGGCTTGAGTTGGAAGTTGATCATTCCACCGGTGGTGATGCTATTTGTGGGCGTGATTGCACTGATCGTGCTCGAGCCCACCTTGTGCGACAGTGATTTTCATTGGCCGCTTTTGAGAGACTATCAGCAGCAACGCATTTGCACTTTGCTCGATCCAGGGCGAGACCCTTTGGGGCGAGGATTTCACATCATCCAAGGCATGATTGCCATTGGTTCGGGCGGAATATTTGGCAAAGGCTTCATGCAGGGCACCCAAACGCATTTGGACTTCATTCCTGAGCACACCACGGACTTTATTTTTGCTGCCTACGCCGAGGAGTTTGGGTTTTTTGGAGCCCTCATTTTGATCATTGGCTTCATCTTTTTGATTTTGAGGGGCCTGAGCATTGCCTTAGAGGGCCCAACCCTCTTTAGTCGACTCTTGGCGGGAAGTGTCACCTTGATCTTTTTCACCTACGCTTTTGTCAACATGGCCATGGTGAGTGGGATATTGCCCGTCGTGGGCGTCCCGCTGCCCTTCATCAGTTATGGGGGCACGGCCATGGTCACCTTGGGCTTTGGCTTGGGGATCTTGATGTCCATCTCCAAAGCCAAGCAACTCGTGCAGTCTTAGAGCACGAAATGCTCGCTCTGCCTTAGAATGAAGGCATGAACCATCCCTCACATCAGGCGCTCAATGCGCCAGCTCCCTCAAGCCAAGACCCCTCTCTCAAGCGTGCCATGGTCAAACCCTCTGGTTTGGACGCTCAAGGCCGTCTTCAAGAAGCAGAGCGTTGCTTGCTCGAGCCTTTTGGTTTGGATTACACACACATTGAGCGAGCGCTCGCAGAGATCAAGGCGCACAAAATCGATGATGCGGACTTGTATTTTCAAACGACCCGCTCTGAGGGCTGGAGCCTAGAGGAGGGGATTGTCAAAACGGGCTCCTTCAGCATTGACCAAGGCGTCGGTGTGAGAGCGGTAAGTGGTGAAAAAACCGCTTTTGCGTATTCCGATGACATCTCTTGGGCTTCTTTGCTGGATGCCGCCAAAACCGTTCGAAGCATCAATGCCGAGATGAGTTCGGGAAAACAAAAGATTGCGAAAGCCAAAAAGCCCGCAACTCGCACCCTTTACGGTGCTCAAGACCCCATTGCCAGCATGGACAGCGCGCAAAAAGTGGCTCTCTTGGAGCGCTTTGAAACGATGGCCAGAGCCATGGACCCCAGAGTGGTCCAAGTCATGGCTTCTTTGTCCATGGAGCACGACGTGGTGCTGGTGGCCAGAGCCGATGGCACCTTGGCCGCAGACGTGCGCCCCTTGGTCAGGCTCAGTTTGTCCGTCATCGTTGAGCAAGGCGAGCGGCGTGAGAGTGGTTCAAGTGGCGGCGGTGGACGCTTTGGCTTGTCTTATTTTGATGATGCCTTGCTCACACAATACGCTCAAGAGGCGGTTTCATGTGCCTTGATCAATTTGGAGGCCAGACCTGCGCCAGCTGGAGAGATGGCTGTGGTGTTGGGCGCTGGTTGGCCTGGCATTTTGTTGCACGAAGCCATTGGACACGGTTTGGAGGGCGACTTCAACCGCAAAGGGTCCAGTGCTTTTTCAGGTCGCATAGGCAAGCGTGTTGCTGCCAAAGGCGTCACCGTTTTGGATGACGGGACTTTGTTTGAGAGAAGAGGTTCTTTGAACGTCGACGACGAGGGTCACGTGAGCCAAAGGAACGTGCTGATTGAAGACGGCATTCTTCAAGGCTACATACAAGACTCGATGAACGCAAGGCTCATGGGCGTGAAGCCCACTGGAAATGCCAGGCGCGAGAGTTATGCGCATTTGCCCATGCCCCGCATGACCAACACCTACATGTTGGCTGGGGACAAGTCTCCTGAGGAAGTCATTGCCAGTCTCAAAAAGGGCTTGTACGCCAGTAATTTTGGTGGTGGCCAAGTGGACATCACATCGGGTAAATTTGTGTTTTCCACCTCTCAAGCCTGGTGGGTTGAAAACGGCAAATTGATGTACCCCGTCAAAGGTGCGACTTTGGTGGGCAATGGACCAGATGCTTTGACCCGGGTGAGTATGATTGGCAACGACCTTCGCCTGGACTCTGGCGTTGGAACGTGCGGCAAAGAAGGTCAAAGCGTGCCTGTAGGAGTCGGGCAACCCACC
>CAIPII010000176.1 GCA_903865035.1 uncultured Burkholderiales bacterium
CCTACACGACGCTCTTCCGATCTTTGGTAGGAGTAGAGAATGAGCAACTCTAGCGATTTTCGATTGGCTTCAATGCCAAAAGGAGTCAGGTCTTTTCCTGCATTGTGTGCAACGCCCGATTTGGATTTGCTCTCGAGTAGCAAACGGTAGATTTCATTGGCCATTTCTGGGTTTTTTTCAACCAAATCCGTTTTGATCATCATCATGTGATTGATGGGTACCATTTGGTGGCGCTCACCCCAAGCTTTGGCAGCTTCGTGTGGGTCCGGAATGACAGATTTGAGTCGTTCATCGTCTGGCAAATCGGTGCCAATGATGGCAGCATCGAGCTCACCGCTCATCAACATGTCAACCATGGTTTGATCGCTTCGAGCTCTCTTGAAGCCCTTGGGGTCAGGGAACTCAGCTAGATGACCGTCTTCAAAGGTGACCCACTTGATGGATCGAAGGTCAACGCCATATTCATTGCTCAATATACCTCGCACCCAAGTCACTGTGGTTTGTGCGTGCGCCCTAATGCCAATCTTCTTACCAGCCAGTTGTGAGACACCAATTCGGTTTCTTTCTTGGTTGTAGACCAGGCAGTGATGTTGATAGCGTCCAGCACCTACAACTGCTGGGATCATGGTCAAAGGCTTGTGGTAGGCGTGTGCCTGAAAAGCCGTGACCAAGGCCAATTCGGCCAAATCAAATTCAATGTTTCTGACAACGCGCTTGAAAGCTCTGTTGGGTACTTTTACATCTGCAAAGTCAAAATCTAGCCAACTCGATTGAACAGTGGCATTTTTTAACGCAGTGGTGTTGGGGTAGGTTCCTAAAAGGGTGTGAAGTGTTTGTTTCATGAGGAAATCAAATGATAAAAGTAACGAAATGTCTCAGGCAATCACAGGCCTGCAATGTTGTTCAAGCTGGGGTAGAGTTGATGTGCTGTTTTGGAGAAAATCCACTCTCGATCGCTCAAGCTGAGTTCAGCTGTGGCCTCAATGCCCTCTTGGAGTTGCTCAGCGAGGGTGCGGTTGCAAGCTGGGAAGTTAGAACCCCAAGCAATGCGTGAAGCACCAAAAACTTGAACTGCTTTTTGGATGAATTCGGCTTGAGTGGATTTGCCTAAAAGTGAGTCTCTAACATTGTGTGTGGTGTATTTGAAGTGCAGACCATTAAAGCGAGCCAAATCAAAGAGGCTTTGTGCTTGTGCGAAGGGGAATCCGTCGCTGAGTTCAGGTCTGGCAAAGTGATCAAGCAAAACAACGGCTTTTGGAAAGTGAGTCAATAGATTGGCAACTGAGGGTAGTCCGTTGGAGCGAAGTTGTACGCAAATGGGGATTTGTTTTTCGCTGATCCAGTCCCACAAAGGAAAAGCTTTTGGGTCATCGAGTCGCTTGTTGTCATCTGCGGCAGTATGACCTGCAATGAATACACGAACGCCCGTGACACCTAGTTTTAACCAGTGCTCCAAGTGTTCGATTGCTTTGGGATCGAGAAAATCAACACTGCAAACACCGATGAAGCAGTTGGGGCTTGTCTTGACGCTGTGCGCAACGTAGCTGCTGTCATGACCATAGCAAGTGGAGGCTTGTACCAGGACCGACTTGGAGATGCCTGCGTTGAGCATTTCTTTTTGCATCCCATCAACGTTCACAGGTCTTTCTCTGGACCAGTCAGACTGCTTGCCACCGATGGAGTCGGCAATCGGAAATTGTGCTTGGTCTTGCGAAATGACATGACAATGGGTGTCAACAATGTGCTGGATCTCTGTATTCATAGGGTGGAGTTGAATTAAAGTAAAAAATGAAGTTTTAAAAAATATGTTGTCACCAGACCGTTCTACGAAGGACAGTGAGTGATTAGATGAAAGCTTGGGTAATGGTGTTCAATTTGAGACCGCATTGAATGATGAATGAGCGTTTGTTGTTCATACCAGTAGAGCAGCATTGCAAAAGAGGTGATCTGTCAGATTGGATTGCAAAGGTTCTCTTTTGCAAAGTCATGAGTTCAGATGTGAGCCACTTGTTACATGAAGCGGTGAGTTCCTCAATTGTGTGGTTCAGCCGATCCGAATGGCTTGCAAAGATCAGACTGTTGGGAAGGCAGAGTATATCGCCAAACAAATTGGGTGTGACAATGAAACCAGCATGTTGTGAATGCGTAAAGAGGATTGGGTGCTCAATCTTCTTTCAACACAATGGTGCTTGGTAGTCTTTTTTCAACCGAGAAACGGATCAGTGCAGCGGTGCGATAAATACCGTGTGCAAATTTTCCATACGGTAAGGTTAAAAACATTGCCATCACGCTTGCCAAGTGTGAAGCCAGTAAGATAGGAAGGGCTTGCGAGTGTCCGCCGATCCAAAGCAGCAAGCCCGTGCTTGAGACCAAAATCAACAATGCGATGAACCCCA
>CAIPII010000177.1 GCA_903865035.1 uncultured Burkholderiales bacterium
AAAAAACGCCAACGCACTGGGTCTTGATGTTGCCTTCAAGCACAGCTCTTGGTTTGAGCGCCTGGGGGGTGAGCGCTTTGATGTCATCGTCTCCAATCCACCCTACATCGATTCCAACGACCCCCATTTGGCACTTTTGCAACACGAACCTCAAGGAGCACTGGTGAGCGCCAAAGCGGGCTTGGCCGACATTCAAAAAATCGTGGAATCCAGCCCCAAGCACTTGAGTGAGGGCGGATGGCTTCTTCTCGAACATGGCTTTGAGCAGGCCCAAAACGTGTCCAAAATGCTGCTAACGGCTGGCTTTGAGGACATCCAAACCCGTTTTGACCTCGCGGGCTTGCCCAGGTGCACGGGTGGACAACTCAAAAGCGTGAAATAATCAAGTCAAAGGTCAACATACAATTTGACCACATGCTCATCGTTCAACCTGGGGTTGAATGTTTTTTCTATTCAGGAGGTCTTCCCATGGATGCCGTTCACCAACAAATCGACGAATTGGTCAAAACCAATGAAGTGTTGCTTTTCATGAAAGGAAACGCAAACTTTCCTCAATGTGGCTTTTCAGGTCGCGCCATTCAATTGCTCAAAGCATCTGGACTGGACTTGAAAAAACTCAAAACGATCAATGTGCTTGAAGAGCCTGAAATCAGACAAGGCATCAAAGAGTACAGCAATTGGCCCACCATCCCACAGCTCTACATCAAAGGCGAGTTTGTGGGGGGCTCAGACATCATGATGGAAATGTTCGAGTCTGGTGAGCTCACCCAATTGATCGCTGCCACCCACTGATTTCCAATGAAGTGCTCCCAAGCGGAGCACTTCTTGCCAAAATCAAACCTTGATTTTGGTTTTCAAGTGAGCCATCAAATCGCTCAAAGCCACTTGGGTGGCTTCTTTGTCCCTTCGGTGTTGGTACTCCACTTGTGAAGCCTTCAAGCCTCTGTCAGAGATCACCACGCGGTGAGGCACACCGATCAGCTCCCAATCCGCAAACATCACACCGGGCCTCTCGCCTCGGTCATCGAGCATGACATCCCAGCCCATGTCCATGGCGGCCTTGTAAAGGCGCTCAGCCTCCGCTTGAACCTCTTGCGAGCGGTCCATGCCAATTGGACAAATCACCAAGACAAAGGGTGCAATGGAGTCGGGCCAAATGATGCCACGCTCATCGTGATTTTGCTCAATGGCAGCCGCAGGCAAGCGCGTGATTCCGATGCCATAGCAGCCCATCTCAAAGGGCTTGGGCTTGCCATTTTCATCGAGGAAGGTGGCACCCATTGCAAGAGAATACTTCGTGCCCAAGTAAAAAATATGTCCCACTTCGATGCCGCGCTCAATGCTCAATGTGCCTTTGCCATCGGGCGACAAATCGCCTGAGACAACGTTTCTCAAGTCAAAAACGTGGCTGTCGTTGAGGCTCAAATCTCGCTCCCAATTGACCCCCGTCAAGTGATGACCCTCGCTGTTTGCGCCACAGACCCAGTCGCTCATGATGGCAACCTCAGCATCCACCAACACGATTGCATCCTTGGGAGCATCCACAGGACCCAAGAAGCCTGGCACGCAGTCAAAGGCTTCCTCAATCTCTGCAGCGCTTGCAAGTCTCAGTTCACCGCCCAGCAAAGGGCACTTGGCCAATTTGATTTCATTGAGTTCGTGATCCCCTCTGAGGAGCACCAACACCAATTGGGTTTTGGTGAGCTTGTCCTCTTCAAAATGCTCACAGACCCAAACCAAGGACTTCACCATTCGCTTCAAGTCCACGTTCAGATGCTTGGCCACCTCCTCACATGTGGTGAGTCCAGGTGTGGGCACCAGTGTTTTGTCCTGTGTGGGCGCACCTTTGGTGTCAGTGGGAGGGAGAGCCTGGGCTTTCTCCATGTTGGCTGCATATTCACTTTGAGCACAAAAGACGATGGCGTCCTCACCCGTTGCTGCAATGACTTGGAATTCTTCGCTCAAGTCTCCGCCAATGGCACCGCTGTCCGCTGCCACTGCTCGGTACTGAAGCCCAAAGCGATCGAAAATGCGCCTGTAGGTTTGCGCCATGACAGCGTAACTGGCTTTGGCAGCGTCCACGTCTTTGTCAAAGCTGTAGGCGTCTTTCATGATGAATTCGCGCCCCCTCATGAGGCCAAAGCGGGGACGTCTCTCGTCTCTGAATTTGGTTTGAATTTGGTAAAAATTCTTGGGCAACTGCTTGTAGCTCTTGAGCTCTTGGCGGGCAATGTCGGTCACCACCTCTTCACTGGTGGGCTGGATCACAAAGTCACGCCCATGGCGGTCTTTGATGCGAAGGAGCTCAGGGCCCATTTTTTCGAAACGACCCGTCTCTTGCCACAACTCTGCGGGCTGCACGAGTGGCATGGTGAGCTCAATGGCGCCTGAGCGATTCATCTCTTCTCGCACAATGGCCTCAATTTTGTTGATCACCCTCAAGCCCATGGGCATGTAGTTGTAAACACCCGCACCGAGCTTTTTGATCATTCCCGCACGGATCATGAGCTTGTGGGATTCGATTTCTGCATCGGCTGGCGCCTCTTTCAAAGTGGAGACGAAAAATTGCGAGGCTTTCATATTTGGGAGATTCCGAAGTTGGGAGTGACGAATTGACTTAGCGAAATGAAGATTATCGTTAATTTATTGGACGTATTGGCTGAAATCCCCTTGATGAATCAAAAGGACTGTGCATAATGAACTCAGTTGAAAAAATTGAGAGTTGATTATGCTGGACAGAGACGGCTTCAGGCCCAATGTTGGCATCATCTTGGTGAACCATCAAAATCAGGTTTTTTGGGGCAAGAGAATTCGCAGCCACAGCTGGCAATTCCCCCAAGGCGGCATTGACCGGGGAGAAAACCCTGAGCAAGCCATGTTGCGAGAATTGCACGAGGAAGTGGGACTGCTTCCCGAGCACATTCGCATTCTCGCCAGAACCCGTGATTGGTTGCGCTATGAGGTGCCCGATCGATACATACGCAAAGATGCGAGAGGCCACTACAAAGGTCAAAAGCAAATTTGGTTTTTGCTGCAATTGGTGGTGCAAGATTGGCACTTGAACCTGCGCGCGACCAACCACCCTGAGTTTGATGCTTGGAAGTGGAACGATTACTGGGTCCCACTCGATGTGGTGGTTGAATTCAAACGTGGGGTCTACGAATTGGCCCTCACCGAATTGCAAAAGTACTTGCCCAAAGTGGAATTCAATCCCAGGTTGCTCAAACCCAGACCCTCTAGAGAGGTCTCCAAGGGCGGGGCGGATTATGCAGGCAACCTTCATCAACCCCAAAGGGTCGATGAGTCTTCGCCTGATTTATCCATCAAAGGGATGAGGTCTCCATACCAAAAACCACTGCATTTGGAGTTGCCCCCAGACGCGTCCTTTGAGTAAGGTCTCAGGGCCTGTTGCTTGAGGGATTTAGTTCAGGAAGCCTTGGTGATCACCAAGTTGTCTCGGTGAATCATCTCAGGCTCTCCTGTGTAGCCCAAGAGCCGCTCAAACTCATGGGAAGGCTTGCCACACAAAAGCCTGGCTTCTGCGCTTGCGTAATTGGCCAAGCCTCTTGCAAACTCTTGACCATCAGGACCTTTGATGCTCACGACTTCGCCTCGGTTGAAGTCACCCTCAACCATGAGCATTCCAATCGGTAATAGGCTTGTGCCTTGCGCGCACACTTTCTCATACGCACCAGCATCCAAGACCAGTGCACCTTTGAGCTGCAAATGGTCTGCCATCCACTGTTTCCTGGCTTGTTGCTTCAAGGTGCTGGCCCAAAGCAAAGTGCCCAAGGACTCGCCCTTGGCCAATCTGAGGAGGGCATTGGGCTCACGACCCCAAGCGATCACGGTGGATGCACCCGAGCCCGCCGCTCTCTTGGCAGCCAGCACTTTGGTGATCATGCCACCTTTGCCAATGCTAGAACCCGCTCCGCCAGCCATGCTCTCAAGGGTTGGATCCATTGAGCTGGCAAGCTCAATGAATTGAGCTTGCGGGTTGCTTCTGGGGTCTGCCGAGAACAATCCCTTTTGATCGGTCAAAATGATGAGCGCATCGGCTTCGACCAAATTTGCCACCAAAGCACCCAAGGTGTCGTTGTCGCCAAACTTGATTTCATCGTTGACGACGGTGTCGTTTTCGTTAATCACGGGCAGCACCCCGTGCTTTAAAAGCGTGAGCAGTGTGGATTTGGCGTTGAGGTATCTTTCCCGGTCTGCCAAATCGGCATGGGTCAAGAGCACCTGAGCGCTCACCAAATGGTTCTCTTTGAGTTTGGTCTCGTAGATTTGCGCCAAGCCCATTTGTCCCACCGCTGCCGCAGCTTGGAGCTCATGAATGGC
>CAIPII010000178.1 GCA_903865035.1 uncultured Burkholderiales bacterium
CATGAACCCCAATGCCATGACCCGTGGTACCCAAAAGATGCTCATGGCAGGTGTCACCATTAACTTGCCCAACGAGAAAGAAATCATCGAAGCTCGCATGAGCAAAAAAGATTACGCTCGTCCTGAAAAAGACCTCAAAGGCTACACCAGCTATCCTGACCAAGCGTTGAACACCGAGGGCGCTGAGAAGCGACGCCATTGGGTGTCCTATCCCTAATGCACTTGGGTCTTTGTGAGTCTTGAGCCATTGTCCAAGAGAGGCAGCACAAATGTTGCCCCTCTTGGGAGGATGATCTAGTGCTTGGATGAGCAAAGGGTCTTGATAGACCGGGTGCTTATGGGTTAGGCTCAAGGCATTCACTGGCACCCAAAAAGGTCAAATCAAAGCGTGTTGCAAGGACCCGAACAAGTCATGGGGGTACCCAAGATACCCCAGTCTCAAATGGAGTTGCGCCCCATTTGGGTGGACACGCGTGTGGCCCAAGAGTTGGGCCTCTCAGACCATCAAATCATCCAAGCCACTGTGGTGCTTCAAGACAAGAGTGTGAGGCTGTGGTTGAAGGATTTTTCCTTTGAAATCCCTTACACCTGGAATGTGAAACCTGGCGACATGCCGTTTGTGAGTGTGCGAGCGATGCCAGGGGCTTGGAGCATTCAACTCCAATCCAACCCTTTGGGCCCAACCGCTCCCAATGTGCCTCAAGCTCAAACCAACGCTTTGGGCGCAGCAGGCGCTGCATTGGTTCATGGGGCCAATGTCCCCACTTTGGGCTTGAACGGCGCGAGTGTGGCGGCCAGCGCTCAAGCGCTCATCAATTCTCCTCAGCTGTTGGGCTCCAGGCTTTTGATGTTGCAGCAACAACCCTCGGGTTTTGAGATGGGCTCGCAGCTCATGAGGCCCGATTTGTTGTCACAAATGAGCGCCCAATTGGGCGTGGGTGCATGGTTTGAGAATTTCAGAAAATTAACGCTCTCCATGTCACAGGTGTCGGGCTTGGCGCTCAAAAAAGCAGTGCTCTCTCAAGCACAAAGCTCAGAGAACAGCCTCTTGAAGGGAATGGACGCCAGCGATTCACCCAAAGCCATGCTGCACAAATTGATGGACGCTTTGAACCAATTGGGGCACAACTCGCACACCGATCAAAAGTTGATGGTTCAAAGGAGCATTGACGAGATCGAGTCTGCGCAATTGAGAGCGGTACAAGATTTTGCAAGGGGCGAGTTGTCTTTGAGGGTGGTGATTCCCTTTAGCGACGCGGACCCCGTGGACTTGCATTTCAGAAAACCGCCCAGAGAAGAGGGGCAGCCCGATACCCCATTGAGCGTGGACATCCACTCCAAGAGCCGACTCTTGGGAGAGGTGTGGTTGCAAACCATCATCACCCAAACGACCCAAGTGGATTTGAGAATGTGGGCTTTGAGACCCGAGGTGGCTCAATTGGCGCATGACAACGCTTCAGAGTTGACCTATGAGTTGGACGCGTCGGGCTTGAAATTGAAGACTTTTGAGATCTTCAACGCACAAAGGCCTTTGGAGGAAAGTGATTTGATCACTTCAGCGCATGGGCGTGTGGTGGACGCCAAAGTTTGATCGATCAAAGAAGAGCCATGTCCACCAAACCTCCATCAGAAGCTGTAGCACTTGAGTACGGCAAGAACAAAACGCCCAGGGTCACGGCCAAGGGGCGAGACGAGATGGCGCGTCGCATCATTGCTGAAGCCAGACGCCAAGGGGTCTATGTGGCCGAGGACCCTCAACTGCTCTCCTTGCTCAGTCGCCTGGATTTGGGCCAAGAGATTCCTCAAGACATGTTCACCGCGGTGGCGGTGATTTTGTCTTGGGTGTATTGGCTCAAAGGCATGAAGCCAGGAGATGAGAAAAAAGAAGTTTGATTCGCTGGGTCTCTCAAGTCTCAATCAAGCTTTAAACCAGTTCAAGCTGCGTCTAGCTCAAGGCGCGGGCGGTGAACTTAGAAAAAAAGAAAAAAGAGGGGATGAGCGAAGTCGCTACTGGCTTTAAAAGCTCAGGTAACTTCTGCTGCGCTTGACGCGGTTGAGTTTACCCAAGCGGTCATAGACCTCCACGCTGCTGGTGGGGTCGGTGAGGTGAAGGCTTTTGAGGGCGCCGCGAATGGCGTCCAATTTGCGATTGACCAGCATTTCGTTTCTGCGGTGCAAGTTTCTGCAGTAATCCATGCGTGAGCGAAATCCGTCCCAAGATCCGTCGAGCTTGCTCGCGTGTGAGGGGTCACTCACACCCGTCATGCGCGAGATGTCGGTGAGAATTTCATTTTTTGCATTCAAGAGTCGGTCCAAATGGGCCAAGTCTTGGTTTTTCAGGGCTTCAAACTCTTGCTCCAAAACCGATTCCAGCGTGTCCACCTGGGTCATGACCTTGGTCAACAACTCAGGACTCAACGCCTCTGAAGAGGTTTGTGGTTCAACAGTGGTGAGCTCTTGTTCCATCAACCGTGAATCATTTGTTCAAGAGAGAGGAAATTGGCAGCAATGTTTTTGGCATTGATGGGGTAGTTGCCCTCTTTGATGGCCTTTTTGATGGAATCCACCTTGGCGCGATCAAAACTTGGGGCTTGCATGACTTTTTGTGTCACGTTGCTCAGTGACACGGTGTTGGTCATTTGTGCAGACTTATCGGTCGCAACCGCCTGAGCGCTTGCGCTGTTGGTTTGTGCTTGCTGAGCTTGGCTTGAATTGGCGCCCGATTTGGGTGCCAACGCAGGTTGCGCAAAGCGTGCAACGTTGTTGGAAATTGGATCAGTCATGATGGCTTCACTTTCTTTTATGAGAGGGCAGTGGCACTAAGGACCACAAACCTTCTAACGGCATCTATATTTTCGACACGTGCTTTACAAACTTGAGTGTTTTTTTGAAAATATTGAAAATAATTTAAAACCAAAACTTTAGCATTCATTTCTTCCTCCTAAAGTCCTTTGGCTTCACTGAAACCGGTGACCACCCCAGAGATGATTCGACCCGACTCGACATTTTTTAACTTCACTTGTTCACCCATGATGCCGTCTTGCAGCGCCTCTGTTTTGACAGAGATGGTGAACCCACGACCCTGGCCAAAGACCAATGTCACTTCTTGTCCTCTTTTGACCATCACTGACGGTTTCACGTCAAATGAATGGATGATTTGTTCCGATCCCATGTCGTGCAAGAGTTCGAAATTCTCAATTTCTGTCGAATGGGTCAAGATTTGACCATCGCTTTGAGGCACAGAGATCGAAATTTTCTTGAAATGCGTTGAATTCAGGATCGTCCCTTTCTTGAGAGGTTGACTCAATACAAGCACACTTCGTACCACCTCGCCAAAGGCATTGACGTTGGTGTTCGCTTGATAGGGATAGGCCACTGGAACCGTTTGAGCTGTTTTATTGTTGACAGCGCCATTGTTGTTGTTTTGGCTTGCTGTGTTGACACCCAAGTTGGCCGCTTGAGGATTGGTTTTTTGATGGTCCAAGTTTTGAGACCAAGAGGCTTGCAGAAAGTATTGCCAACGAGGTTGATCGCAGCGTGCGCGAATCACGTGTCGGTTGGCAAAAGGTTGATCGAATTGCGTGGATGTCTCGCAGGGTGCGACTTTGAGTCGCTCGTCCATGGTGTTCATTTGGATTTCATCCAAAGCGATGCCTGTTCGCTGTGAAATCCAGTCCTTGGCCGTTTGGAGCAAATTCTTTTCTGCGCTGCCTGGTGCTTGAGCGGTTTTCACATCCGTTGCTGGCGTTTGTACTGTGGGTACTGCCAAAGCTGCTTCACACAGACACAAGAATGCAACCGCACAGGCGCTCAAGCGTGAGCGTTCACCCAGCTTGTTGGCTTTGGAGAGTGTCGGTTTTACAAGGCGGCACAGCATTTGCGAATAGGTATCCATGGTGTTGAAGAAATGACGTTTTTCAAACTCATTTAAGTTGATTAAAGCAATTTCAATACCAGGTTTTAAAATCGCATTGGATGCAAAATGGCCATAAATTTAGACACAAAAGTACTCTTTAATTACACTTCAGTAGATGTTAATCATCCATTGTTGGGTGATGGCGCGCTCAATGCTGAGCAGGGCTTACAAGGTGTATTTGCCAAGGCCATGGAGCAAGTGTCCAAAGCGCAAGATGTCGGAACTCCGTCAATCTTGAATCCCAATGTGCCAAGTTTGGTGGTGAAGTCTGGGGACAACCTCACGAGCTTGGTGAAAAACTACATGTTGAGCCAAGGTTTGAGCGTGGACGCTGGCGAGCTGAAAAAAAATGTTCAGCAAGTGGCACAAGAAAACGGCCTGACCAACGCGAATTTGATTTTTCCTGGACAACGCCTGCAATTGGCGTCTTTGAGTTCTCTTTTGAATGCAAGCCAAGCAGATGGCATGCAAGCAGGAGCGGGCACCAAAGCCAATGTGAGCGCCAACTTTCAAGCGTCCAGTTCAGAGTCCAGCCCTCAAGGTGCTTTGGACAAGAAAACCTTGCCTTCTTCCAAGGACTCCAGCAGCAGTGTTGGAGCTACCTCTAATAAGAATGCAGTGAGTAGCCAATCTGTTTTGGCTGCCAACGCTTCAAGCTTGAAGCCCATGAACCAGGGCATGCCCGTGGACTCGAGTGCCACGGCTCAAAAGATGAGCAAAGCTTACTTGGACCCCAGAAGAACGGTGAACGCCAGTTTGGGTAAAAACGAGCAAGCTTCCTTGCAAACCAGTCCCAATTCAGCTGGCAATGCACAGCCCTCTAATAAAGTGAGTGGACAAGGGGTGCCTTTGGCGCAAGCTGCGACTGGGGACGCAAGTGCGAGCGCCAAGGATGTGATGGCCAAAGATGCGAATGCAGCACC
>CAIPII010000179.1 GCA_903865035.1 uncultured Burkholderiales bacterium
CCACTCACCCCAAAAAAATCAAACGGACACGGAGCCCGTCAAATAGTCTCTCTTGCCCAAGGGAACCCCGTTGTGGCGCAAAATGGAATAGGTGGTGGTGATGTGGAAAAACACATTGGGCAAGACCCAATGCAACAAATAATCTTCACTCACCATGGTCTTGGTCTCTGTCTTGCCCACCGGAAAGGTCACCTCCAACCCAGCGCCTTGGTCAACAGACTCTGGACTCACCGTTGCAAGCCAAGCCATCGTTTTGCTGACCCTCTCGATCAACTCAGCCATGGTGCTCTCAGTGTCTTCGAATTTTGGCGCCTCAAGCTTGGCAATTCTCGCCACCCCCAACTTGGCTGCATCACAAGCGATCAAAACCTGACGCTTAAAGGGCAACATATCGGGAGCCAACCTGTAGTCGACATAAACTTGTGCGTCATAGCCTCTGGTTTGAGCATCGAGCACTGCTTTTTCCAAACATACCTTCAAATTACCAAGCATGAGCTTGAAAACAGGCAAACTGGCGGTGGATAACATATTAGACATTCAGGTTCCTTCAACAATTTGACAATCAATCGCCCTCGTTTGCCCTCACTGGAGCTTGAAGTTTCACTTCAGGCAGGCATTGAGGGTCGATGTACAGGGCTTACCCTCATCTTACCCAATTAAAGTCCTTGGTCCCATGGGGTGGACTCAAAGCGGGGTAAAAACCCCGCAAAATGCTCGATTAAGCAATAACCCTGCTACGCTTAGGTGGTTAAGATCGCGGTAGTATGAGAGTGAGTGGGGTTGAGTCAATGTGATGAGGTGGCGCGAGCACTCAAGTGCATTGCTCAATTCGCTTGCTCTCAAAGCTTGAAATTGACAGAGAAGACCTCATCTACTGAAAACTTGTTTCTGATGGAGAACTGACACATGAAAATCAAATTGATTCACAAAATGGCTTTGAGCTTGGTCTCCTTGCTCTTGGCTGGCCAAGTTCTGGCTCAGGACCCATCCATGAGCGAGGTCTACAAGGCCGCAGAGTCAGGCAACTTTGCACAAGCAGATGCCATGATGAAGCAAGTGCTCACCGACCATCCAAACAGCGGTAAAGCGCACTTCGTTCAAGCCGAAATTTTTGCCAAAGAAGGCCGCACCGAGGCTGCAAAAGAAGAGCTCCAAATTGCCCAAAAATTGGCGCCTGGATTGCCCTTTGCCAAACCACAGGCCGTCTCTGAGTTGGAAGCCAAGCTCGCGCCTGCGCCAGCCAATGCTCCTCAATTCAACAACAACTACAACGCTCAACCGCAGCACGTGCCCGCATCCTCTGGACCAAGCTTGCTGCCTTGGGTATTGGGTTTTGCCGCTTTGGCCTTTATTTTCTTCATTTATCGCTTGGTCAGTGGGCCTAGAAACGTCTACGCCCCCATGCCTGCGCCTGGCTACGGTCAACCGCCTGTGGCACCCATGCAACCCTATGGCTACGGTCCCACCCCAATGGGCCCAGGCGGCTCAGGCATGGGCTCTGGCATCTTGGGTGGCTTGGCAACTGGAGCGGCTGTGGGCGCTGGAATGGTTGCTGGAGAGGCGCTGATGCACAACATGCTGGGTGAGCACGGTTCGAACTCAAGCGGCATGCCCAGCGGCAATGGGTTTCAAGACAACAACAACTACCAACCCCCCGCACCCAGCAACTATGACATGGGCGGGAGTAACTTTGGCGTACAAGACAGCGGATCTTGGGACGATTCCTCAAGCTCCTCGGGTTCAGACGACTGGTAAATTCTCTTTTTAAAGTGTGTGTGAGAAATTTAAAATTTCCTCACACACTTGTTGCCGATCGTTGTCGATGGTGATCATGTGGTAGCTGTTGGCAAGCTCCACGTAACTCAATTTTGAACCCTGCCAATGTTCCTGCAGCCACTTGACATTGTGCAAACTGGCCACCTCATCCTCCTTGGCGTGAATCATCAAGGTGGTGGGCATTTGGGATTGCGGCAAAGTCTTGCGCACGAAACGCCTGAGTTGGTCATGCGCTCGCAAATGACCAATCTCCAACACACTTGCCCCCGCGCTTGAGATGCGGCGCTCGCTCAATTGCTTTTTGATCCAAGCTCGGATGCGCTCATTCTTGACACCAAATGGCTCCTTCTCTTTGTAGTGCCAAAGCGCCCCTAGTGGAGTGTACAGAGCAAGTGGCAAGAGCCAGTGGTAAAAAGGAACAGACCAACCATCGATCCAAAGTGGGGTCGACAACAGAACCAAGGACTGAACGTCACTGGGGTGTTTGATGGACAAGCCCAAAATCAAGTTTGCCCCAGCAGACAAGCCAATCATTTGAATTTGCAATGGGCTCGAATGCTGCGCTCTAAGATCTACAATCTGAGTGTGCAAGAAATCAATCCAATGGTCGTAGGAACTTGCAATTTGATGCTCATGATTGGCATCAAAAGAGTACCCTGGAATCACCCATGAGCAAGTCGTTAAACCCGCCTTCTCCAATGCATGCTTCACGGTCAACAATTCATCGCTTGTGCTGCACAAGCCATGAACCAAAACATACACAGTTTTTAATGAACCAACCATTCACTGCCAAGAGTTATTTGCAATGCAACAATTATCTCTTAGAAAAGTCAACCACAACCCCAAACACCCAAAGAAAGTGAGCCCAACCTTGAAAACGATGAACCCCAAGAAACTCATGACCCGCACCCATAGGCGTCAGCCCATCAGCCGCTTTATCGCTGGCTTACAAGCGAGCATGACAGGCCTGGCCTTCGCTGCTGTGCTTTGCACCATCTCCACCAGTGCCAACGCCTTTCAAGTACCTGCTGCCGGCTCCATTGAGGTGGCTTTCTCCCCCAATGAGGGCAGCGAGGACTTGGTGATCAAAGCCATTGACTCAGCACAGAAAGAAATCTTGGGTCTTGCCTACAGCTTCACCAGCGCCCCTGTGACACAAGCGGTTTTGAGGGCAAAAAAAAGAGGCGTTAGGGTGACTTGGGTCGTTGATGCCAAGAGCAACACCCAAGAAGATAAAAGTGGCAAAGCTCAGGCCGCCTTGAGCGCATTGGTCAATGCGGGTTGCGAGGTCAGATTGATCTCGGTCTACCCCATTCACCACGACAAATCGATCATCATCGATGAGCAAACGGTTGAACTTGGAAGTTTCAATTTCTCTCAAGCTGCAGCCAAGAGAAACTCAGAAAATGTTCTGGTCAATTGGAACAATCCTGCGCTGGCCAAAGTGTATTTGCAACACTTCGATCGCAATTACAGAGAGTCCACACCCTTTCAAGCACGATGATTCAAGCGCTCACAAGCACCAATTGACCTCAGTCGCCCCTTGGTCCATGAGCGATTTGGCCCAACTGTTCAAGACCAAAGTGGGCTCTGTGTGGGCCAAGCTCACGGTGAAGATGAGCTGCACTTCAGAGGAACCTTCTTTTTTAGTGGATACCCCCAAGAGCTCAGCCCCAGCCGATCGAATCAATGCGCGTGTCTGAGCACCCAAGGACTCCAACAAGTCTTGAGAACAAATCACAGTTAGGTGAATGGATTCACTCAAGTAATCGTTGAGCCCCATTTTGAGGTTGAGTTGGTAAGCCAAGGCCCTGAGTGTCGAATTCGCTGTCACGATCACCAAGGAAGCAATCAAGGCTTCAACTGGCCTTTGCAGTCCACACAAAGCACCCACTGCAGCGCAACACCATAAAGTGGCTGCGGTGTTCACACCTCGGGTCAACGTGCCATCGCGATACAACAAACCACCACCAATGAACCCCACACCCACCACGATTTGCCCAGCCATGCGCACCGCATCGGTGTAGCCCTCAGAGGTTTTACAGATCCATAAAAACAAACAAGCCCCTAGCGCCACCAGCGCATTGGTCTTCAAGTCCACCAATCTCTTGTGCCACTGCCTCTCCACGCCCACCAAGGAGCCCAAGGCCAAGGCCGTCAAAATGGCCTGCACAAATTCCACATTCAATTCAAACATTAAAACCTCTCCCGAACCATATTCGCCAGCAACTTGAGACGGTAAGCGCAATCTAAAAACGCTGATTCATCACCAACACAGCTGTTTTCTGCGTTTGCAATCCAGACAACAGTGGACTTTGCATCAACGCGCTCGAAGCCCTGATGAACCCTGCACCCAGTATCAGACTGCGTTTGGAATCGAATTCACGCACCAAGCCCACCGTCTGTGTGTTGTACAAAGCAGAACTTGAAGTGGGAAGATAGACACCTTTTCCGGAAGACTGCGATTGTTGAGGATTCACACCATAAAAGGCTTGCACATAGGACTGATCGCCATAGGCCTCCTTGCAATCCCAAAAGACGTCCCACTCATTGACCAGTGGCAATCCAAGTGTGAAACCCGCTTGGGCAAGGCTTTTGTGTTGATCGCCAAGAGTTGAACCCCAGTTGGCATACAGAGTCACCGCCTCCAAGATGGGCTGCCACTCCATGAATGCGTAACCTTCAAACTCTCCCTTCACATCCCCAAGTCCACGGTATGCGACGTCATTGGCTTGGACACGACCCAGCATGTAATTGAGAGAGACTCCACTCTTAAAGCCTGACCCTTTGAGCAGCCAAACACCCAAGCCGTTCTCGATGCTCAAAAAACCTGACTCTCGCTCCAGATTGAAATCGATGGTGGGATCTAACTTGGCATTGATCAATACACCATGCATGAGCGATAAATTCGTCTTGTTGATCCCGTACGTGAGCTCAGCGCCCTTCAAGGCTTCAGTCCAAAAAGAACCCAACTCCAACGCATTGGCTTCAGATGTCGTTTGTGCAAAAGACAGAGCGCCATACCCAGAACAACAAAAAATGCATAACCAGTACTTGAAGTGACAAAAGAGTTGGCGACACGAAGCCCTAAGTAAGGGAGCAGCTCTCGCCGCTCCAAGGACCCTGGCGAGGATCTGCATCAAAGTGGTGAACAGATGGGGAGTGCTGTGATGGTTCATGAAGAGGTCTGCCTTGGGGCGATGTTGCCTCTTCAAATCTTAACTCAAATGAGTCAAACCCAAAGAAAATTAAGCTTTGGCCCTCTATTGAGAGACTCTAAGCCTCGGAGTCTAAGACTGGGTGCAACTGCAAGTTGACCTCTACGCTCACACTAACTTCGTGGCGCTCGTTGCTGCTGATACGGATTGAACCATGGTGCAAACGGATGATCTCTTTGCACAAACTCAGGCCCAACCCTTGCCCGTCGGTTATCCTTGAATGCGCATCAGAACCACGGTAAAAGCGCTCAAACGCTTGATCAAGCACTTCAGCTGAGACATTGGCGCTCGGGTTGGTGAATGCAATCGTCAACACCGAGCGGTGCACATGAAGCTCAACGTGTATCCAGCCTTGATCCGTGTTGTAATTCACCGCGTTTGAACACAAATTATTGAGCAATTGCCTGATCAAATCTGGATCGCAAAACCAAAAAACAGAACGC
>CAIPII010000180.1 GCA_903865035.1 uncultured Burkholderiales bacterium
CCAACGACAAGGCCACCGACTTCATGCCCATTTTGACGACCCTGAAATCGAAGAAGCCTGACATCATTTTCTTTGGTGGTATGGATGCGGTGGGTGGTCCCATGCTCAGACAGATGAAAGCGCTTGGAATACCCTCTAAGTTCATGGGAGGGGACGGCATTTGCACGGCCGATTTGAACAAACTCTCGGGTGAGTCCATGACCGATGGTCAAGTGGTTTGTGCAGAGGCGGGCGGTGTTGAGGGTCCACAAAAGAAAGTGATGGACGACTTTTCACAGCGCTATCAAAAGCGCTTTGGCACGGATGTGAAGCTCTATGCGCCCTATGTCTACGATGCGGTGAACCTGATGGTGGCGGCCATGGTCAAAGCCAACTCCGCTGAACCCTCTGTGTACTTGCCACTTTTGGCAAAGACCACCTCCTATCCAGGTGTCACCGGCAACATTTCGTTTGACGCCAAAGGCGACATCAAAAATGGAGCGCTCACCCTCTACACCTATCACTCAGGAAAGCGTGATGTGATCGAGGTTGTGAGGTAAAACAGTCGACGAACAAAAAATCGAGATTAGAGGCCCACCCAATCGAGTGGGCCTTTTTGCTTCAAGACTTGATGGATTACATCGCACCCGTGCCGCTTGATTTGACCACCAAAGCTTTGTTGCCCGCTTTGGCGGATGGCTTGTAGAGTTGGGGCTCAGCGGGTGCCTTTTTGGCATCCCCCGCCGAGTATTTTTCGCTGGTTGAAGGCGCATTGGCTTTGAGTGATTTCACCGATGGGCCAGCGGGGGAGCCACCCATCGGCTGGCTTGTAGACGTAGGCGATTGCGAGGCTTTGATGGCCTGCATGTAAGCTTTCTCACCCGACGCAATCCTGGCTGGAGCGCTTTGCTCTTGTACAGCTTGTCGAGATGCGAGTACCTCACGGGTTGAAGCTTTGGGCGCATTTTGAGTCATGGCTTGAGAGCTCGATGAACTCATGCTCTTGGTGTCTAGCGATCCTGAGTGAGGGGTTGCTGCGGTTTGGGGAGCTGAGAGCGTGCCTGAGGATGCGTTTGACTTGCTTTGTTCCTGAGCTTTGGATGTCTCGGAACTCATTTTTCGCCGCGATGAGAGCGACTCAAGCAATGCGCTCGTTTGGCTGGTGCTGGCTGAGACTGCAGATGTGCTCATCGATGTGTGTGTTTGGTGCCTGGAGGCCCATTAGGGCTTGGCTTGTCGACTGATGTGCCTAAAACTTGAGTTCATCTTAAGAAAAATTGCATCAAAAGTCATGGGTTTTGAGCGTATTAACCGTAACATATCTTGAAACAAGGCTTTAAATGTTTCTTATATGAACTTTTTTGTGGATATAATCTAGACTTTATCGAAACCTTCAAGGCACATTAAAAATGATGGACACCATTAAGATTGACGACAAAGAGTACAAATTTGGCGATTTGAGCGAAGAAGCTCGTGCACAGCTTTTGTCTTTGCAAGCCACTGACGCCAAAATTGCTGAACTCCAACGTGACATGGCAATTGCTCAAACGGCCCGCATGGCCTACGCCCGTGCTTTGAACGAGTTGTTGCCTGCTGCCAAGAATCATTGATGGGTTTAAAAAGTCTGAATTGATCATCAATTCAAACTTTCTTTAAATCATCTCAACCCTATGTGCTCACTGCCCATGGGGTTTTTCTTTTGCAGTTTTTAGAATTGAGAAATTCTCTTTCGATCACCCACACCCGTTGCAATTCAATCAACCATGAATTGGCGGAAATTGTCGACCAACGCATTGGTGGATGGTTTTTAAACAATTTCATTGCTTATTGAAAATAACTATTAACATTCAATCCTAGGTATTTCCCTAGTTTTTTAGGGACTTAGCTTGATAGAATTGTTCCACTTTTAAGAAATTAGTGGAAGTTAGACATGAAATTTAAAAAAATCGCTTTGGGCTTGGCTTTGGCCGCAGCCAGCTTGGTCACAACAGGAGCTTTTGCCGCCGACACAGGTTCAGGCCCCATCAAGATCGTGGGTTTGGTTGAGTTGACGGGTCCTGGAACCACATCGGGAACGAATTTTGACAATGGCATCAAACTCGCTGTCAAAGAGATCAACGCAGCAGGTGGTATTTTGGGCAGGAAGGTCGAGTACAAATCACAAGACACCCAGTCCAACCCTGGAGTCGCCAAAGGTTTGACTGAGCAAGCCGTGGACGACGGTGCTTACATTGTGATGGGTCCTGTTTTCTCAGGTTCCATTTTGGTGAGCATGGCTGTCACCAAGAATGCCGAGATCCCCAACTTCACAGGTGGTGAGGCAGCAGCAATTACTCAGCAAGGCAATCCCTATGTGTTCAGAAGCTCCTTCACCCAAGCGAGCGCCATGCCCAAAGTTGCCAACTACATTCACGACAAAGTCAAAGCCAAGAGCGTTGACATTTTGTACGTGAACAACGATTTCGGCAAAGGTGGTCGCGATTTGATCATCAAGTCTCTTGAGGCCAAAGGCATCAAAATCGGTGCTGACATCTCAACAGAATCAGGTCAAATTGACTTCAGCTCTGCTGTGTTGAAAGCAAAGCAAGGCTCTGGAGACGTGCTTTTTGCTTACACCAACGAAGAGGAATCTGCTCGCTTGCTCAAAGAGTTGAAAAAGCAAGGTTATTCCAAGCCCGTGATTGGTGAGACAGTTCTCACCAGCCAAAAAGTGGTTGAGTTGGCAGGAGACGCTGCAAACGGAGCCATTGCTCACGTGGGCCTCACCGCTGATGCTCCACAAGCAGGCGTTAAGAAATTTGACGTGGCTTACCAAAAAGAATTCAACACACGCTCTGATCACAACGGCATCAAGGGTTACACCTCAATGTATGTTGTCAAAGCAGTGACCGAGAAAATCGGCAAAGTTGATTCCAAAGCTTTTGCTCAAGCCATGAAAGGCATCACCCTTTCAGCCAAAACTTACCCCGGTATTTTGATGGACGTGAGTTTTGATGCCAACGGCGACTTGGATCGCGAGAGTTACATGACCAAAATCGTGAACGGCAAACAAGTGGTGACTGATATTCTTGCGCCTTTGAACAAGAAATAATCCGTTTCCTGCAAGCTCTCATCTCGTCCCCGACCAGCCTTTGAGTTGGTCGGGGATTCTTTATTTTATAATTTAGTTTTTTTATCATCATGTCATTACCCTTCAAAATGGCTGGCGTCATGGGCTGGCCCGTTGCACATTCACGCTCACCCATCATTCACAACCATTGGCTCTCTAAATACAACATCCAAGGAGCGTATGGACTTTTTCCCGTTCAGCCTGGCCACCTGGATGCTGCGATCAAAGGCATGCTGGCTTTGGGAATCGTGGGCTCCAATGTCACCATTCCTCACAAAGTAGAAGCCATGAAACTCATGGATCACGTTGATCCTTTGGCCAAGCGCATGGGTGCGATCAACACCATCGTCATCACCGAAGAGGGTGAGTTGCAAGGCTTCAACAACGATGGATTTGGATACATTCAGTCCTTAAAGGATGCAAATCCAAATTGGAGTGCGAATGCGGGTCCGATTTGTGTCTTGGGCGCGGGAGGGGCGGCCAGGGCCATTGTGCTCAGTTTGCTTGACCAAGGTGCCAAAGAAATTCGTCTGATGAACCGCACTCAGTCCAAGGCCGATGCTTTGGCTGCTGAATTCGGGCAAGATGGTCCCTACAAAGGTGCCATCAAAGTCTATCCATGGAGTGAGCGTGAGGAGGCATTGGACTCAGTGAGCTTGCTTGTGAACACCACCAACCAAGGCATGCACGGTCAAGCGGATTTAGACATCAGACTTGAGCGTTTGCCCAAAGAAGCCATGGTCTCGGATGCAATCTACATCCCTTTGGAGACGCCTTTGCTCAAAGCTGCTGCTGCGCGTGGCCATGTCACGGTGAGTGGTCTGGGTATGCTTCTCAATCAAGCTCGTCCTGCCTTCAAGGCTTGGTTTGGCGTGTTGCCTGAGATCACCCCTGAGCTCAGACAAATGATCATTGCCACCCTTTAAATCTTGGAGCTCATCGATGGGTATTTTTGAAGAGCCCAAGATTGACTCACATTGTCACATCTTGGATCCTGAAGGGTTTCCTTACTCTGCTGATGTTGCCTATCGACCCAGTGGTCAAGAAACGGGAACAGCCAATTACTTCAAGTCCGTCATGGCTTGCTATGGTGCTCGTCACGCGCTGTTGGTGGGTCCCAATTCGGGCTACAACCTCAACAACGCCTGCTTGCTCGATGCCATTGAGAATAGTCCATCTGTTTTCAAAGGCATCGCGGTGGTCCCCAATGACTGTGATGAGAAAACCTTGGCGCAGTTCAAGGAAAAAGGCATCGTGGGCGTTGCTTTCAATTACGCTTTGAATGGATTGGCTCATTATGCAAACATTGAGCCTTTGCTCGCAAGGCTTAAAAAGCTTGAGATGTGGGCCCAGTTTCAAGTCGAAGGCGATCAGTTGGCGAGTTTGTTGCCTTTGATTGAGTCCACCGCTGTCAAACTCATGATCGACCATTGCGGACGCCCTGAGCTCAAAAGCCATGACCACCTCTCGCCCTTTGACTCAGCTGGCTTCAAAGCAATGCTCACCTTGGGTCAAAAGGGCAGTGCTGTCATGAAGATTTCTGGTTACGCCAAATTCTCAAAAGAGGCCTATCCCTTTGCCGATGTGGCTGAGGTGGCTCAGTTGCTCGTCAAGACATATGGTTTGGAGCGCTGCATTTGGGCTTCTGACTGGCCTTACCTCAGGGCCTCACCCAGGCTTGATTATGGACCCATGCTTGAGCTCATGGAGAGAGATTTCACGTTCAACGAAAGGCAGCATCTCTTTTGGGAAACCCCCAAAGCGTTGTTTGGCTTTTGATGATTTTCTTGGGGTCTAACTCATCCCTAAGCGGATCATTTTGATGGGACTGCCCAGGTGCTGATATCCTTGCCTAGGGTAAACGATGTTCAATGCTTTCTACAATTCAAGGTTTTTGCACCGAGAATGGAAGGTTATTCAGAGTTCACTGAAAATCTGCTTTAAACACATTTGTTGGTGAACTTGGTTGCTGTCATTCATGGAGGTTTTATATGAAACTTAAATTGCTCAAGTTATCTTTGATTCTCAATTTGTGTGCTTGGAGCGCAATGCCCATGGTGCATGCTGCCGATAAAGTGAAGATCGGTTTTGTGAGCACTTTGTCTGGTCCGTCCTCAGCACTGGGTGTTGACATCAAAAATGGATTTGATTTGGCCGTGAAGTTGAATGGGGGCAATTTGGGTGGATTGCCTGCTGAAGTGTTGGTGGGTGACGATCAATTCAAGCCCGATGTGGCCAAACAGTTTTTTGAGAAATTCATCAAGCGCGACAAGGTCGACTTCATGACTGGTGTGGTTTTTTCTAACATCATGCTTGCCGCTTTGCCCGACGCCATTGATAGCAAGACCTTTTATTTAAGCCCCAACGCCGCACCGTCAGTCCTTGCAGGCAAAGACTGTAACCCATACTTCTTTGCCGTTTCATGGCCCAATGATGCTTACCACGAGTCTGCAGGTCAATACTCAAGCACCAAAGGATACAAGACCGCATACTTGTTGGCACCCAACTATGTCGCAGGCAAGGATGCCTTGGCTGGCTTCAAACGTTTTTACAACGGCAAGGTGATTTCTGAGGTTTACACCAAACTGGGGCAACTGGACTACTCGGCTGAGCTTGCCGATGTTCGTGCAGCCAAGCCTGATGTCGTCTACACATTCCTGCCCGGTGGCATGGGCATCAATTTCATCAAACAGTTCGTTGCTGCTGGCTTGAACAAAGACACCAAATTGGTCCTTCCAGGGTTCAGCGCCGATCAAGATATCATCCGAAGTGTGGGAGACGACATGTTGGGCATCTATGATGCAGCCCATTGGGCACCAGAGATGGCGAACCCAGCCAACAAGAAGTTCGTTGCTGAATTCGAAAAAGAATACAAGCGCTTGCCCAGTGTGTATGCCTCTCAAGGCTATGACACAGCATTGCTCATTGATGCGGCTGTGCGTGCGAGCAAAGGCAATTTGGATGACAAGGAGCTCTTGC
The DNA here is from genome assembly GCA_903865035.1 of uncultured Burkholderiales bacterium. Lineage (GTDB taxonomy): Bacteria > Pseudomonadota > Gammaproteobacteria > Burkholderiales > Burkholderiaceae_C > Limnohabitans. The sequence goes on from CAIPII010000180.1 coordinate 6,068, forward strand.
GCAAGAATTTGAAGGAAGCGAAATTTGCAAGTGTGCGTGGTGACTTCAAATTCAATAACAATCAGTTCCCGATTCAGAACTATTACTTGCGTGAAGTGGTCAAGGACTCACAAGGTCGTTTGGTCAATCGAGTCATGGGTCAACCCATTTTCACCAACCATGGCGACTCTTTTTCTAACGAATGCATGTTGAAGTGATCCAGGGACTGTCGCTTTAAATAGTCAAGGCATCCATGGACCTGATTTTGATCTTGGAGCAAAGCCTCAACGGCTTACAGTTTGGCTTGATGCTCTTTCTCTTGGCTGCCGGGCTCACTTTGGTGTTTGGCATCATGGACATGATCAACTTGGCCCATGGTTCGCTCTACATGATAGGGGCCTTTTTGGCCGCTTGGCTGGCTCAAATGACGCAGTCTTTTTGGATGGGAATGGCTCTGGCCATTCCGCTCACGGGCTTGGTAGGCATGGTGCTTGAATACACCATCCTCAGAACTTTGTATGCGAGGGATCACCTTTCCCAAGTCTTGGCGACTTTTGCCTTGATTTTGATTTTGAATGAATCCGTCAAAATGATTTGGGGCTCTGATCTCGCCCTGTCTGCTCCAAGATCTCTCTCTGGGCCCGTTGAATTGTTCCCTGGCTTCATGTACCCGAGTTATCGCTTGCTCATCATCGCTGTGGGCTTGTTGGTCGCATTGTTGATGTGGTTTTTGGTGACCCGTACCAAGGTGGGTGCCTGGGTGAGGGCGGGAGCTTCCAATCGAGAGATGGCCATGGCCATGGGGCTGAACATTCAAAAGATATTCACCTTTGTGTTCGCGCTTGGTGCTTGCCTTTGTGCTGTGGCTGGAACCTTGCTCGCTCCACTTTTTGCAGTTCAAGTGGGCATGGGCGAGGGCATTTTGATTTTGGCCTTTGTGGTGATCGTCATAGGTGGCATTGGATCGATATGGGGAGCGTTCGTGGGCTCCATCATGGTGGGGTGCGTTGACACGTTGGGGCGTTCTTTGTTGCCTCACTTGTTGAGGGAATTGTTTCCTGCTCAATTGGCCGCTTCATTGGGTCCAGCGATGGCGTCAATCATGGTTTATTTGCTCATGATCGTGGTTTTGTTCTTTCGCCCACAAGGCTTATTTGCTAGGCGAGCTTGATGCAAGGCAATGACGCGTCCAACCCTAAGGGCTTGCTGAATGCACTGTTTGGCTTGGTTTTATTTGGGCTGCTCTTGACTTTAGGTGCTTACCTTAAATCTCAGGGACTTGAATTTTATTTGTCCACCATCACACGTGTGCTCATCTACGGCATTGCCGCTTGCGCTCTCAATTTGGCGCTTGGGTATGCGGGCTTGGTGAGTTTTGGTCATGCCGCCTTTTGGGGGATGGGGGCCTATGTCACCGGTATATTGATTCAAGATGGACACACTTCTGGTTGGTTGGCTTTCGCCTTGTCGATGTTGTTTTGCGCTCTTTTGGCCGCTTTGATTGGAGTCATTTCATTGAGGACCAAGGGTGTTTATTTCATCATGATCACTTTGGCTTTTTCACAGATGATCTTTTATTTGATGAACTCCAATAAAAGCTATGGGGGTGACGAGGGCTTCAATCTGAGTCATCGACTCGATTTTGGATTGGGTTGGGATTTCAAAAATCCCTTTTACTTTTACCTGCTGGTTCTCTTTTGCTTGGGGCTCACCCTTTGGGTGATTTCCAAAATCGTGAACTCTAGATTTGGTCGCGTCATCCAAGCTCAAAAGGACGATGAGCTCAGAGCTGGCGCGATTGGTTTCAACGTTTTTGCATTCCAGTTGTGTGTGTTCATGATCTCTGGAGCCTTGACCGGTTTGGCGGGTTCGTTGATGGCAAATCAACAAAATTATGTGAGTCCAGCTCTGCTCAATTGGACCGAATCGGGGCTGCTGATGATGATGGTGATCTTTGGCGGGGTGGGAACGGTCTGGGGTGGACTCTTAGGAGCCATTGTGATACTTGGGCTAGAAGAGTTTTTGGCCGATTACAGCGAACATTTCCAGTTCTATGTCGGTTGGGTATTGCTCTTGGTCGTGTTGTTCTTGCCCCAAGGTCTCATCAGTTTGTTCGGGCCAGGTCGAATGCGTTTGAGAAAATCAAAAGCCAACACGGGAGCTTCACATGGGCGGTGATGTGATCTTGAGGCTTGAGCATTTGAGCAAATCATACGGCGAACTCAAAGTCACCAATGATTTGAGCATGAGCTTGAAAACCCAGCAAATCCATGCCCTGATTGGGCCCAATGGTGCGGGCAAAACCAGCCTCATTTCTCAGATTTCAGGGCACTCGCTGAGTGACTCTGGGATCGTTTGGTTTGACGGACAAGACATCACTCATCTGAAGCCACACGCCAGAGTTCATGCGGGTTTGGTGCGATCTTTTCAAATCACCCGTTTGTTCAAAAGTTTCACGGTTCTTGACAACATAGCCTTGGCGCTTCAAGCCAAGGAGGGTCGCAATTTCTCCTTTTGGCGAGCAGTCTCTCGTGATGAACAGCTGAGACAGAAAGCGCGTCATGTTCTTGAGGAAATCGGTCTTGAAAAAGTGGCCCTCTCCTTGGCGAGCGATCTCTCGCATGGTGAGCAACGCATCTTAGAGTTGGGTCTTGCACTCGCTTGTGAGCCAAAGTTGCTCCTCTTGGATGAACCCATGGCCGGTGCAGGTCAAGAGGAGTCTGAGCGAATTGTGCGTCTCATTCAAAAGATTCGAAAAACGGTGAGCATTTTGCTCGTCGAGCACGATATGGATGCAGTCTTTAGCTTGGCCGATGTGGTGAGCGTTTTGGTCAACGGTCAAATCATTGCAAGTGCCAGTCCTGATCGAATCAAAACCGACCCCCTCGTGATTCAGGCTTATTTGGGTGATGAGGTGAGTTCATGAGTGAACCTTTGCTCAACGTTCAAGGGGTTCAAACCTTCTATGGTTCCAGCCAAATATTGTTTGGCGTAGACATGGCCATTCGAGAGAGAGAGGTTGTGGGTCTTTTGGGACGAAATGGCATGGGTAAAACCACGCTCATCAGAAGTATTTTGGGCTTGACCCAGGCCAGAGTCGGTCGCATTGAGTTTGAAGGTCACGATATCTTGGGCATGAAACCCTACACCATTGCCCAAAGGGGGTTGGCCGTGGTTCCTGAGGGGAGACAGATATTTCCTAACTTGACGGTTGATGAGAACCTTCGCTCCTTCGAGGACAACAGAAGCCAGAGTTCAAATCCCTGGGTCACCGAGACGGTGTACGAACTGTTTCCAAGACTCAAAGAGAGAAGACATAACTTGGGCAATCAACTCTCAGGGGGTGAGCAGCAAATGTTGGCCATTGGTAGGGCCTTGGTGGTCAACCCGAAGTTGATGATCTTGGATGAGGCCACCGAGGGCCTTGCTCCATTGATTCGTCAAGAAATTTGGGCATGTTTGGCTCAGATCAAATCACAAGGCATGGCACTCATCGTGGTGGACAAATACGTTCAAAAGATCATTGAGATTGCCGATCATGTGGTGATCATGGAAAGAGGCCAAATTGCGTGGCGCGGCTCATCTCATGCCTTGGGTGAAAACCCAGATTTGTGGCATCGATTCTTAGGTGCTTGAGCGTTCGAGGACGTTTGTCAGTCTGCCTTGATGTTGCCTTGTCGCACGACCTCTGTCCATTTGATGGATTCTGTTTTAATGAGGTTTGCAAAATCCTCTGGCGTACCCCCACCCACTTCATTGCTTTGCGATTGAATCAAATCTCGAACGCTTTGCTCTTTCAAGATTTTGTTGACGGCTAGATTGATTTTCATCACGATCTCTTTTGGAGTGCCTTTGGGTGCGATGAAGCCTTGCCAATTGAGTACTTCAACTTTAGGGAAACCCGATTCTGCAAATGTGGGCACATTTGGCAAGAGTGGTGATCTGTTTTTGCTGGTGATCGCAATGGCGCGCAGTTTATTTGCATCGATGTTGGGTTTGGCAGAGTACATTTGCTCAAACATCAAATCCACATTTCCTGATAGCAAGTCTGTCACCGCAGCTGCGCCGCTCTTGTAAGGGACATGGATCATGTCAATTCCTGCACTTTGTTTGAATAACTCAGCCGAGAGTTGATGTGTGCCTCCAATCCCACCTGAGGCAAAAGTCAAAACACCGGGCTTAGATTTGGCTGCATTGACGATGTCATGTACTGATTTATAAGGTGAATTTGGATTCACGGTCAGGATCAGGGGCCCTTTGTCGATCAAAACAATGGGGGTTAAATCGTTGATGGGATCAAACCTCAAGACCTTGAACAAAGCTTTGTTCACCGCTAGAGGGGCAAAATTGCCCATGCCGATGGTGTAACCATCTGGATTGGCTTTGGCGATGAAGTCAGTGCCGATGTTTCCTCCAGCGCCCGCCTTGTTCTCAACGATCACGGGTTGCCCCAATTCAACGCTGAGTAAATTGCAAATCTGCCTACTTCTTGAATCTGCCCCTCCACCCGCACCGTAAGGCACAATGAAGTTGATGGGTTTGGATGGGTAAGCGTTTTCAGCCAAGCTGGTTTTGATGCCCAAAAAAACGACGACCAAGGATAAAAGGGTGCTTGAGATTTTCATATTAAGGCTGGATGATGTTTGAACAAATTGAGATAGGCCATTGTTTCATCGATGAGGGCCCAGATCGATAGAGGTTGGTTGACTTTGGATGGCAAGACTGCGGTTCGATACAAAGATGGATGAATTGGCTCATGCAAGATCTTCAAGGAATCAAACGCATGCAAAGCGATTACTTGGTCACTCTCTAAGGCTTGAGTATCTTTGAAAATGTCAAAAAACACAATCCATGTTTTCGAGCAAAATCAGCCCCTTTATTAAAAAAATTGCTCTCAGCTTTACCTCTCTTTGGTGATCCTTATGATCAGATCAGATCAAACGCTTATTTTGCTCTGATATATTCAAGGATGAGCATCGTGTGTCAAGTGAGACTTACAATCAATGCATTCACCATGAAGCAGAAATTTCCACCCCTTACGAACCAACGGCTTGCCTCGCGCACGCTTGGTGCTTGGGTGATCGTTGCTTTTTTGGTGCTCTCTCAGTACCTGGGCTTTGTGCACACCATCACTCACGGCTTTGGGTTTCAATCAAGAGCTTATCAGGCTGACTCATCCTTGGTGCAATCGATGCTCGATGCACACACTGGGGATGCAAAAAACAAATTGTCCAACTCCGAAGGGGGCTTCAATTTGAGCTGCAAGCTCTTTGATGCAGCTATGCTGTGTCTTGGGGTTGCCTGTGGCTTGCTGTCGCTTGGATTTTCGAGGGCAAGCTTTGACTCACTTCGAGTGAGCTTTACCCAGGATCCACAATGCAGCGCAGTCCTGGCCTATTCGAGCCGTGCTCCACCACTGACCTGTTCTTGAAATTGTCCTCAAGCTTGATGTGTCCAACTGAGGATGCGCTCGCTTGATTGTTCAGTGAGGTTGAAGTTCGAATTCAATCCTCAACTGGAATTTTGATTCATGAACTGTGGTGTTGCCCTCATGCATTGCTCAATTGTTTTCAACTTAAAAAGAACTGCAGCTTTGGTTGGCGCAAAGCCAATCTTCCTTTTCAAACCCCATCCAAGGCAATGGTTTTTCGTGACCTGCATTGCATTGTTGGGTCAAAGCAATCTCTTCGCTCAAAGTCCAAATTCTGTGGAGAGTGAGCCTCTCGCTCAGCGTGTGGAGTTGCAAGAGGTGACGATTTTAGGCAAGCCCGTCACCAGCAACCGCTTTTCGGTCTTGGATGACTTGGGCGCCAGTGTTTATCACTTCAAAGCCGAGGACATTGATCGCTTGCCCAAAGGAGGCGAGACACCTTTGAATGAGGTGTTGCAATCCGCACCTGGAGTGGTTGGCGATTCATCCGGGCAAATTCACATCAGGGGAGAGCATGCGAACGTTCAATACCGATTGAACGGATTGATGTTGCCGCAAGGTTTGAGCGGATTTGGTCAGAGTTTAGACGCGCGCTTTGCAAAGTCCATTGACATGATCGATGGGGCACTGCCAGCGCAGTATGGCCTTCACACCGCTGGAGTGGTCGATTTTGTGAGTCAAAAAAGTTTTTCTGAGAGTGCCCGTTTGTCCACCAGCGTTGGCTCCTTGAACACGGTCAACACCAGCGCTCAATATTCTGGCTCAAAGGGCGATTGGTCCTACTTTTTCAATGGCACTTATTCAACGAATCACCAAGGCATTGAGAACCCAACGCCCACCGCTACACCGTTGCACGATGTGACCCACCAAAGCAAGGGTTTTGCGCACGCGTCTTACGCATTGGAGGAGGGGCGAAGCATGAGTTTTACCCTGGGCAGTTACAACGGCTCTTTTCAAATTCCCAATATTCCATCGCAACTTCCCGCTCCAGCTAATCCCTATTTTGCGCTCGCAACCGCCCAAGTTGTAAACCCCTACGCGCCCACGATTTCTGGCATCAAGACACCCAATCCTTCATCAGTTAACTCCTCACTGATCAATGATCAGCAGTTTGAGCTGAATCGATTTGTGGCGATGAGTTTCAATGACCGACTCACCGAAGACTTGGGCTATCAAGTCTCCGTTTATCAAAATCAGTCCACACTTCATTATGTCCCCGATGTGGACGCCAATTTGAACTTCAATGCAGTAGGCTCCAATGTCCAAAAGCACTCCCTCACCAAAGGCGTTCAAGGTGACCTGAGCTGGGACCTGAGCGACGAGCACGCGCTCAAATTTGGATGGATGGCCAATGTGGAGGACGTGTCCACATTGAACCATTCAATGGTCTTTAACCTCGAACCTTTGTCTGCAAACGTGCTCGGTGCGCCTTTTGCTTTGGATGACAATTCCAGCAGGAGGGGGCTTAAAACACTTGGCGTTTACATCCAAGATGATTGGACGCTCAGCTCCAAATTGAATGTCAACTATGGACTGCGTTTTGATACCTTCAGTGCTTTTGTGAGTGATCATCAATGGAGCCCAAGGCTCAATGCTGTCTACAAGGCGCCAGACCATTGGACACTTCATGCAGGCTATGCCCACTATTTCACACCACCACCCAACGAGTGGGTTTCGGTCACTTCTCAAAGCACATTCAGCGGAACCACCAACGCCATACCCGGAATAAATTCCAGCATCAAAGCTGAGAGTGCTGACTATGTCGATGTTGGTGTTTTAAAGGAATTCTCCTCAGTCTATGCGATGGGGTTGGATGCCTACTACAAGAAAACTCGCAACACCTTGGACGAAGGACAATTTGGTCCTGCGCTCATCATGACCCCATACAACTACGCTCAAGGTCGAATTTATGGCATTGAGTGGACCAACAACTGGGTGAAGGGTGCATTTCAAGGGTATGCGAACGCGGCCCTTAATGTGAGTCAAGCGCGTGACATCATCTCAGGACAATACCTTTTTGACCAAGCGACAATTCAATATGCGCAAAACAATTGGATCAATGTGGATCACGCCCAGTCAAGAACCTTGTCCATGGGCGCGTCATATTCAACGGGTGGAACACGCCTGAATGTAAATGCGTTAATGGGTACAGGGCTCAGGGACGGTTTTGCCAATACAGGACAATTGCCATCCTTTGCGGTGGTCAATGTTGGCGTGAGTCGCACGCTGGATGTGGCGCAGATGGGGCCCATTTTGTGGAGGTTATCCGTCAACAATTTGTTTGACAGAAGCTACTTGATCCGAGATGGATCGGGCATTGGTGTTTTCGCACCTCAATACGGTGCCAGAAGAGGCTTTTTGCTCTCAGCTGTCAAAAACTTTTGATCGAACTCAAATGGTTCTTGCGCAATGCCGCAATCGGTGCGACCGCTTCAATAGGCCAGGCCACGCTCTTCAAACAGCATTGTTTCTTTGCCCAATGTGAAGGTGTTGTACCGACCAAATTCACTGGCAATATCATCGAAATTTTTGTATCCATCTTCCAACTCAGTTGAATCGATAGAGATCGATTTCTTGCTTGAATTGTATTTGCTGGTCTTTGTGCTTTGGGTGGCATCGATTACGATGCGTTTGGTTTTGAGGTTCATTTCTAACTCCTAATTGGTTGGTTCACTCCTAAACAGACAAGAGAGGTCGTGTCAAAAAAACGATCACGCACAGGTTAAAAGCACCTTTTGTGCCAATTTTCGCTTTGCAATGCCATTTGGCCATGTTTGAGGTCCAAGGGTCACAGAACTGTCACTTGATGGCCTCTTTTTTGCCCCTTGCAACTTGACCATTGAGCCCCATCTAGATGAGGTTGAATTCAAACTCCAATGGACATGGATTGCAATACATGCCTACTTGGTGCTTTAGATTTTGACTATAGGTCTCTTAGAAACAAACAATCAAAGGACCAGAAGTTTTCGATTATGATTTAGTCAATGAGTTTTGCTCATTCAATAGTTTTTTTTAATCCCGAAAGGAACCCACCATGTCTCTCATCAACACACACGTTCAACCCTTCAAGGCAGATGCTTTTCACAACGGAAAATTCATCCAAGTCTCAGATGCCGACTTAAAAGGCAAATGGTCTGTATTGATTTTCATGCCTGCTGCTTTCACATTCAACTGCCCAACAGAAGTTGAGGACGCAGCTGACAATTACGCTGAGTTCCAAAAAGTGGGTGCTGAGGTCTACATCGTGACAACAGACACACACTTTGCACACAAAGTATGGCACGAGACATCTCCTGCAGTCGGCAAAGCTCATTTCCCATTGATCGGTGACCCCACACACCACCTGACACGTGCTTTTGGTGTTCACATCGAAGAGGCAGGCTTGGCTTTGCGTGGTACCTTCATCATCGATCCCCAAGGTGCGATCAAGACAGCTGAAGTGCACGACAACTCCATCGCACGCGATGTGAAAGAGACTTTGCGCAAATTGAAGGCCGCTCAATACGTGGCCAAGCACCCAGGCGAAGTTTGCCCCGCCAAGTGGAATGAAGGCGCCAAGACATTGACGCCCTCTTTGGAATTGGTTGGCAAGATCTAAGCAGGTTTTCTGCTGAAAGGGGTGCGCATTGCGCCCCTTTTGTCAGGCGCCCTGGGTATAGAGTTGAAGTTGTTGGTTCGCGCGAGAGGCGCATAGGAGATGAAAATGTTAGAAGCAAACATGAAAACGCAGTTGCAAGCTTATTTGCAAAACCTTCGTCACCCCATTCGCTTGAGTGCTTCGCTGGACTCAAGTGCGAGCAGTGCTGAGCTCAAAGAGTTGTTGCTTGAAATCACCGAGCTCTCTGACAAGGTTCATTTTGATGAGCTTGGCACCGATGCCCGTAAGCCTTCTTTTTTGATCACCAAAGAGGGTGAATCCCATGGGGTGCGTTTTGCAGCGATTCCCATGGGCCATGAGTTCACCTCCCTTGTGTTGGCCCTGCTTTGGACAGGCGGACACCCACCCAAAGTTGAGCCCGAGGTGATCGATCAAATTCGTGCCTTGGACGCCAACATGAAGTTCGAGGTCTACATGTCCTTGTCTTGCCACAACTGCCCCGATGTGGTCCAAGCTGCAACCTTGATCTCCATCTACAACCCCAAAGTGCAGACCACCGTGATCGATGGAGCACTCAACCAAGCCGAGGTCGATGAGCGTCAAGTGATGGCTGTGCCCATGGTCTACATGAATGACGAAGTGTTTGGTTCAGGTCGCATGAGTCTTGAGGAGATCATCGGCAAACTCGACAGCAACGCTTCAGCAAGGGACGCCTCCAAACTCAGCGCCAAGGATCCTTTTGACGTCTTGATCGTGGGCGGTGGACCGGCAGGAGCTGCCGCTGCGGTTTACGCTGCTCGCAAAGGCATTCGAGTTGGAGTCGCTGCCGAGCGCTTTGGTGGTCAAGTCAATGACACCATGGCCATTGAGAACTACATCTCCGTGCTTGAAACGGATGGCCCCAAATTTGCCGCTGCCCTAGAGACACAGGTTCGTCAAAACGACGTTGACATCATGAACTTGCAGCGTGCCGAGAGAATCATCCCCGCTACCGAAGTTGGGGGACTCATTCAAGTGCAATTGGCCAACGGTGGTGTTTTGAGTGCCAAGAGCGTGATTTTGTCCACAGGTGCTCGCTGGAAAAACGTGAATGTTCCCGGCGAGCAAGAATACAAAAACAAGGGCGTGGCTTACTGCCCTCATTGCGATGGTCCGCTCTTCAAAGGAAAGAAAGTGGCCGTCATTGGTGGCGGAAACTCCGGCATTGAAGCTGCCATTGACTTGGCAGGCGTGGTCGAGCACGTGACGGTGGTTGAGTTTGCCGACGCACTGAAGGCCGATGCGGTCTTGGTGAGCAAGCTCAAGAGCTTGTCCAATGTGGATGTACATGTGAACGCCCAAACCACTGAAATCACAGGAGACGGACAAAAGGTCAATGGCTTGAGTTTCAAAGACCGAGTCTCAGGTGAAGTTCATCACTTGGCCCTGGAGGGCGTGTTTGTTCAAATCGGATTGGTGCCCAACACTGAATTTCTAAAGGGCACGCTTGAGTTGAGCAAGTACGGTGAAATCGTTGTGGATGCCAAATGCCACACCAATTTGCCGGGTGTGTTTGCTGCAGGTGATGTCACCACCGTTCCTTATAAACAAATCGTGATCGCAGCAGGCGAGGGCTCCAAAGCTGCTCTGAGTGCCTTTGATTACCTCATTCGCACGCCAAGCCCACAAAAAGCCAAGGAACTCGTGGAGGCTTGAGGGGAGGGCTTATGACATTTAAGTCGAGTATCAAAGGCAAGCATTGAAACTTGCCTATTCGGCTCACTCCTCTAAAGAGGCTGGCAATGGAACATGTCCCTTGTCAGCCTTTTTTTCATTCAAGTGCTTGATGGATCCTTGGGCTTGTAAAACATCGGGTAGAGGCGATGAACAAGATCTGAGTCCGTTCGCCAAGTGTGACACTTGTCCAAATGGGCAGGAGCTTGTTCGCTCAGTTTGGCCCTGAGTTTGGGTGTCAAGGTTTGAATGGCCGCAGTGGCCATGTTGAAGAGCAGCTCTCTGAGGTGCGCGCAGCCTCTGATTTCGCCCAAGTTCTTTTCAATCTCTTTGCGCCAACCACTCCCAACTTTGGCCCCAATCATTTTCTTCATGGGGTCCATGGCATTGGGACACTCTGCGTGTGGGAAGGCTTTCATGTCTACCCAAATGTCTTGCACCACCAACTCTTCATCGATGGTCAGACGGATGATCATCTGGTGAATGGGCTCGTTTGCTTCCCAGGATTTCTCACCCTTGACTTCAAAAAACATCGATTTGGAATCGGTCAGTTGAGCCTCAATATCCCACAGTCCATCCTCGCGGTGAAACCCTAAAAAAGATACGCTTCGGGTGTGGGTCAATGTTCTGGGTTGCGCAGTGGGTAAATTCAATTGATTGCTCTTTTATCTTTGCTCAGTTGTATGGGGATCATTTGCCCCTGCATCGGGCTGCATGATCAATTTTCTCATGCAAAGAAGATGATTGAGAAAAAAGTGGCGTGGAATTCGCTCAAGCTTAAAAATGATATCACGATGATCATAAATGCCTACATTTGAATAAGTTGAGCTTTGTCAAAGCGGTTTTATTGCAACGCACTAAGCTCATGTTCAATATGCCAATAGATCCATGAACTTACCCCAAGTAGCTATCAGTGCGAACCATTTGAGCAAATGGTTTGGAGAGGGCCAAACTCATGTGATGGCGGTGAGGGAGGTCAACGTACAAGCGCATTTTGGCGAGATGCTTTTTTTAGTTGGGCCCTCAGGCAGTGGAAAAACCACTTTTTTGAGCATGATATCGGGCATTTTGCGGCCGAGTGAAGGCCAAGTACAAGTTCTTGGCTCAGATCTTTGGAGCATGAGCGCCGATCAATTGGCCTCATTTCGCTTGAACCATTTGGGTTTTGTGTTTCAAGACTTCCATCTATTTCCCAGGCTCACAGCGGCTGAGAATGTGGCCATTCCATTGATCTTAAGGGGGGATGACTGGGTTCACTCTATTCTAAGAAGTGAGGCTATGTTGGAGACTGTGGGTTTGCCCAATAGAGGTCAAACCCTACCGGTCAAACTCTCGGGGGGAGAGCAACAAAGAGTAGCCATCGCAAGAGCGATGGTGGGGGAGCCAGAGATCATGATTTTTGATGAGCCGACAGCATCTTTGGATGGTGACACTGGGAAAAAAATCATAGCTTTCGTCAAACAAAACATATTGAATTCCAAAAGGTGTATTTTGATTGTCACCCATGACTCAAGAATCAATGAATATGCAGATCGAATCGTTCAAATGGAGAACGGTCAAATTTTTGATTCTCTCAAGGGCATATGAGAAATAACTTCATCAACCTCTTAGAGGCATTGCGAGGTTTGAAAAAAAACCTCGTCTTTTTGCTCTCGGCCTTGGGTGTCGTCATGGCTTTCATCGGTGCGCATTTGCTCAACATTGAGCACCCTGCGCAGCCACCAGCCTTTGAGCCCGCAATCTCTCCTTACCAGAGCGCTGTTTATGCCACAGGCATGATTGAGTCCTCTCAGGGTAGTGGCATCAACATCAGCACTTATGCCGAGGTCGCTGCAGTTGTCTCCAAGGTTTGGGTCAGGGAGGGTGATGTAGTCAAAGCACATCAATTGTTGATGACTTTGGATGATTCGGTCCAGCGCGAGAATGTCGATCAACTCTCATCACAGGTTCAAGTTGCTCTTGGACAGTTGAACGAGCTCAAAGCACAACCCCGAGCCGAAGTTTTGTCAGTGGTGAATGCACAGCACGTCTTGGCTTTGAGCGAATTGAAGAACTTGCAAGATCAATATGACAAAAGACAGAATACCTATGAAATGGATGCAAATGCCATTACCCAAGATGCTTTGGATAATGCAATGAACTTGGTCCTTCAAGCTCGGGCAAATGAGCAAGTGGCTTTGAGACAACTCAACTTGACCCAATCGGGCGCTTGGAGTTATGACATCCGAAATCAACGCCATCAATACGAGGCCTTGCAAAAGTCTTATGCTGCAGCGAAGGCTTTGGATCAGAAATATTTCATCAAAGCAAAGTCTGATGGCGTGGTTTTGTCCATCAACACACCTGTTGGTGGCTTTGTCTCGTCTCAAGGCAGTTACAACCCCTACACTCAGGGCTACGAACCGGTGATGGTGCTGTCAACCCAGCAAAGCACATTGTCGGTCAGGTGCTTCGTCGATGAAATTTTGATCTCTAAATTGCCACTTGGCTCCGAGATGCGGGCTCAAATGAGTTTGAGGGGCACCAACTTGAAAATTCCCCTCAAATTTCAACGCATTCAGCCACTGGTCTCGACCAAAATACAGCTGTCAAACCAGCGATTGGAAAAAGTCGATTTAAGGGTGCTGCCAATCCTCTTTACTTTTGAGACCCAAGGACTTCCAAGCCTTTATCCAGGACAAATGGTGGATGTTTATATTGGAAAGCAATGAAGCGCAATTGCTCCCAAAGCTTCACAAACGACATGGGCTTGATATCTAGCAAACCCAAAAGACAAGATCAACGCATGGGTCTTGCTCTCATTGGCTTGGCTTTGTTGACACTCACTTCTTGCATGCTGGGACCCGATTACGTATCACCCAAAGAACCGACATCGACCACCTACGAACACGAGCACGCTGATTTGAGCTCTGAATACCCGAGAAATTCAGGGCCACAATTTGAGATGAGCACTAAACTCCAACCCCAATGGTGGAGTGTGTTTGAGGATGAGGACTTGAACGCAATGATGCAAAGCGCCATTCAAAACAATCCAAGTCTTCAAGCGCAAATGGCCAACTTGCGAAGAAGTCAGTTTGCGCTCCAAGCGGGTCATGGAGGCTTTTTCCCTCAAGTTGGGATGGGTATTCAATCCTCTCACATTCAGGGTGCGCCCCTTCAAAGTGGTTCTCAAGCGCCAGCCACACTCTTTAGTGTGACCACAGCTTTGAGCACCGTTTCTTTTCCGCTGGACATCTTTGGACTCCAAAGGCGATCTGTTCAAAGCCTAAGTGCCCAAAGTAAGCAACAAATGTACTTGGGGGCGGTCGCTTATTTGACTCTCACCGGTAACCTCGCTCTCACGGCATTTAGCGCTGCAGGCTACAGGTATGAGTTGGCGCAACTTCAACAAATAGACCTTTACCAACAAAGGATTTTGCAACTTCACAAAGTGCAGCATGCCTCCGGATGGCTCAGTTTCTCAACACTCTTATCGGCTGAATCACAACTCAATGCAACAAGTGTCTTGATGGAGTCCTTGGCTCAAAGTTTGAGTGATGCAGAGCATTTGCTCTCCAGTCTGTCGGGCGTGGAGGTGGGGTTGTTCAACGCTCCAAGGTTGAACATCTTGGATGTTCGAGTGCCAGACAACTTGCCTCTCATGCTTCCTTCAGAGTTGATACACAACAGACCCGATATCATGGCGGCTGAGGAGTCAATGCGAGCAGCCAGCGCCAACATTGGTGTTGCCACGGCCAGCATGTTCCCAAGTATCTCAATAGGGGGAACCTTGGGTGTGGTTACGCCAAAGTTTGAGAGCTTGAGTCCAAGCATGCAAAAATTTTGGAGCATAGGCCCCTCGATCAATGTTCCCATCTTCTCTGGAGGTCAGCAGTTCAACCAACTCCAAGCAGCCCAAGAGAGTTTTCTACAAGCCCAAGGCCTTTATCGACAGACCGTTCTGGACGCTTTCGTACAAGTGTCCAACGCCATGAATGCCATTGGCCACGATGCAAAAATTCAAGAAGACAAGCACCATGTAATGGAGATGAATGAAACCCTCTGGAGGCTAAAAGTGGCAGGCCAGCGCTCTGGACTTGTTGGCGAGGAAGAGGTTTTGCAAGCCCGGGTTGATTGGCTTCAAGCACGTGTTCAATACATCTCAAGTCTCACGCAAAGATTTGAGCATACAGCACAACTGTTGGTCTCCTTAGGGGGGAATAGCATCAATGGCTCTGAATTGCCGTTGATGAAGGACCAAGTCACAATCCCATGAAGATGAATGGCATTTATTTAATCGGTTTCAAATTATTGGTCAATGACAAGGGTAAATTCACAGCCCTCTTGATGGGCATCACCTTCTCGGTTTTTTTAATGGTTCAGATGACTTCCATGTTCGCTGGAATCATGAATCATGCATACGCAAATGTCACCAACATTGGTGCTGAGATGTGGGTGATGGATCCAGCAGTCAATATGGGTTCAAGCTCAATTCCTATGCCCGACTCGTTGCTCAATGCGGTCAAGAGTATCGATGGGGTGAGCTACGCGGTACCTTTATTTTTAGGCAGTGCACAAGCGAAATTGAGCAGTGGTAGCTACCAAAGCGTGACCATCATCGGTTTAGATGACGCAACGCTTTTTGGACGTCCCATCATGCAAGAAGGTGAGTTGAGTAACATCTTTGCTGAAAACGCCTTTTTGGTGGTCAAGGACGATGAATATACAAAATTAGGCAGTCCTCGCGTTGGCGACAGTTTTGAGCTCAATGACAACCGAGCTACGATAGTGGGCATTGCCAAGGCGGCTGCAAATGGCTTGAATGGCGTGCCAACGCTTTACACAACGTATAAAAAAGCCATCGAATACATACCCACTACTCGTTTCACCATCTCCTTTGTATTGGTCAAGCCAAAAAGTGTTCAAGATATTGCTCACATCAAATCCGAAGTGCAAAAACTGGGTTATGTGGCAAGAACAAAGGCGGAATTCAACGAAGTGATTTCCAATTTCTACATTTTTAAAACGGGTATTGGCATTAACTTGCTCTTGATGACCATCATCAGTTTCATCATTGGTTTATCCATCTCTGGGCAAACCTTTTACACCTTCATCTTAGAAAACTTAGAGAAATTCGGTGCTTTGAAAGCCATTGGAGCCAAAAGCTCTCAATTGATCGAGATGATTCTCTTCATGGCCACTTTCACCGCACTCACCGGTTATGGATTGGGTATTGGTTTGGTGACCTTGATGATTTTTTATGCCCGCTCTCATATCGCAGGTTATGCAGCCGTCACCACCAACTGGAATTTAGGACTTGCTTTTGCAATGGTCGTTGTGATCGCTGCTCTGTCCAGTGTGTTTGGAATTAGACGGGTTTTGAAGATTGAGCCTTTTGATATCTTTAGAGGGTAGAGCGTTTTTATTATTGGCCGCTCTCGTCCAATCGGTATTGCCTGCTCGTTGATGAAGGGTTTATTGCTTTGCCCCCAAATTGAGTTCTTTCAAAAAGGTCTCCAGTCCCAGCCAAGATCTTGCATCAGACAAAGGGTTGTAAAAAGCGCCTTTGGTCTGATCGGTTCCAGACGATGGATCTGTAAACGCATGCTTGGTACCACTGTAGTTGACAAATTGCAGATCCACTTTAGCAAGTCTCATCTCTTGCTCGAAGGCCTCGATGTCCTTCAATGGCACATTGGGATCATCAGCTCCGTTGAAGACGATCACTGGAGATTTGATGTTCTTGGCGTCTGCTGGAGTAGGGGTGTCAAGCATGCCGTGGTAGACCACAACACCAGCCAAAGGGGCAGCGTCACGCGCCAACTCCAATACGGCGGTGCCTCCAAAGCAATAACCCAAGGCTACGATTTTATGGCGGTCAACGCGGGGGTGCTTGCTCAGCACTTGGTAGGCCAATTGCATCCTTTGGCGAAGCTTCGTGCGGTCCTTCATGAAGACCTCCATCGCTGCAGCAGCTTCCTTGCCTCTTGCGGGTTGTGCGCCTTCTGAGTAGATGTCTGCCACCAAAACCACATATCCCATCTTGGCCAAAGCCTTGGCCCTCATTTGTGTGTACTCTCCAGGCCCGGTCCAAGTGGGGCCCATCAAAATGGCCGGCAATTGACCGCTCAGTGAGTTGTCGTAAGCCAGCTGGCCCACGAAGTTCAAATTGCTGGCCTGATAAGGGGCTTTTTCAACTACAACTTCAGCATGAGAAATCTGGCTCACACAGGTGCACAATATCAATGCAATTGAACTCAAGCATCTATTCCAATTGAAGGGGGATCGAGCGAGTTTGATGATCAAGTTCATGGTGTGTACTCCAGCTGTAGTTCTTAAATCTCTAGTCTGTCATTTAACCACTGATTGTTAAACAGTGCATCGGGCTTTTCAGCCAAACTCATTTCAAAAGAGCCGCAAGCAAACCTACACTTCATCAATCTTCGTCTGCTTAGCCCCATCAAAGGACTCAAGTCCTCAATAGGCGGGATCTCTGTGAACTGTGCGAATGGCATCGATCGCCTCTAGTGTTGCGGCATCAAGAGTGGTTCCCCAAGCGTCACAGTTCTCATCGAGCTGATCAATTGAGGTCACTCCAATGATGGTGCTCGTGACTTGCCATTTGTTGTAGCAAAAAGCCAAAGCCATTTGAGTCGGAGTCATCCCTTTGTCTTTTGCAAGACTGTTGTAGGCTTTGGCAGCAATCCAAGCCGTCTCGCGGCCCCAACGCTGTTTGCGAACGGATTCATACTTGGAGATGCGGGCTTCTTTGGGGGCATGCTCTCCAGTTGTTCCTGAGTGATCGTATTTGCCACTCAACAGTCCAAATCCCAATGGTGAATAGGCTAGCAGTGACACCTTGTAGTGATAAAGACTTTCATCCAAGGCATTTTCAACCAAACGATTGATCAGACAGTAAGGGTTTTGAACACTCGCAATACGAGGAAGTCCATGCATTTCAGATAATTTGATGAACTCTCCAACTCCATAGGGCGTCTCATTGGAGAGGCCAATGGCTCTCACTTTGCCCTGTGAGACGAGTTTTCCAAGGGCCTGGAGTTGTTCATGGATGGAGGAGGTGTTGGCATCTAAGAGTTCTGGGTTGAAGTCGCGAATACCAAAAGCGGGAACGTGTCGAACGGGCCAATGTATTTGATAAAGATCAATGACATCGATGTTCAGTCGCTTCAGGCTATTGTTACAGGCTTGTTCAATGTCGTTGGCGCTTAGGTTTGGACTTCCGCCTCTGACCCAAGGCATGCCTCTTGAAGGACCAGCCACTTTGGTGGCAATCAACACTTTGTCTCGTTGAGAAGGTTTGTTTTTGATCCATTGACCGATGATTTTTTCGGTCAAGTTGAAGGTTTCAGCCCGCGTGGGCACGGAGTACATCTCCGCTGTGTCAAAGAAATTGATTCCTCGATCGATGGCGTGGTCCATGATGGCGTGAGCATCAGTTTCGCTCACCTGTTCACCAAAAGTCATGGTGCCCAAGCAAATGGGTGACACCATCAGATCGGATTGACCGAGTTGTACGTTTTTCATGTGATCAATCAGCTTTCAAATGGAGTGAGGATTTCAGCAACCCGAGTTATTGGTGCTGCCATCTGGCATTGTGGTGTTGCAAAAAATGGCATCTTCGAGTTTGGCGGCGTCCAAATTTGCACCTTTGAGCACAGAACCCTTGAGGGATGCATTTTTGAGGTTAGCACCCGCGAGGTTGGCCTGAGTGAGGTCTGCCCCATCAAGCAAGGTTTCTCTGAGGTAAGCGTTTGAGAAATTGGCCCCAATGAGTTTGGCTTGGCGAAGGTCAGCCTTTCTCAGATTGCCACTTTCAAAATTGCTGTTGAGCGTTCTTTTTTCCATCACGCGCGGGCTCAGATCAGCTTTTGATAAATCCGCACCTGAAAGATTTGCGTTTTGAAAATCCGCCCCCTTCATGTCTCTTGCAGCCAAGGGAGCGTTGGTCAAGTCACAGTATTTGCAAACGTTGGTGGTTTTGAAGTCTTCAAATTTTTGCGATTCAAACGCATTGACACCCAAGGGAAGTAGTGCGTTGATCGAAAGAGTGATCAAGGCTACAGCTTTTCCTGATTTCGCGGTGAGCTTGGATTTCATTTGCTCAAACCCGCAATGTAGTGGCCCAAGTTCTCAATGTCTTGATCGCTCAAGGTGCTGGCCACACTGGTCATGTTGCCAGCGTCGTTGGTGCGTGTTTTTTCTTTAAAAGCGTGCAGCGTTTTGATGATGTAGTCGTAGTTTTGACCAGCCACTTTGGGAATTTCGTTTTGTCCTCTGAATTCACCCAAGTGACACATTGCACACAAGGTTTCATCGGCTTTGGCGAAACCCAACTTGGCTTTTTCTGGATCGGCCTTGAATTTTTTGTCGGAGAGTGTTTGTTGAGCAAAGTAATTTCCCAACTCCCTCATTTCATCGCGTGTCAGTCCTGCAGCCATGGGCGTCATCATGGGGTTGGAGCGTCTGCCTTCTTGAAAGTCTCGCAGTTGGAGGTAAATGTAGCGAGCGTTTTGTGCTGCCAAGCTGGGTGTCTCTGGCATGATTGAATTGCCGTTAGGGCCATGACAGGCAAAACAAGCTTCTGCTTTTGGGGGCACTTGTGCAAAAGAGGGGGCGCACACCGAGATGATCAAACCGAAAAAGAGGGGGTTCAAGAAATTCAATGTTTGTTTCATTTGGAGTTGAGAGGTAATTGCAAAAAAAAGGCCTGCACAGATGGCAGGCCTCATTTTATCGGTGTTTAAAAGACACCGTGAGTTGTGAGTTTAAGGTAGTGCAAAGACAACCACAGAGTTACCGCGCTTGGCATCAATTTGGTTGTTGCCGCCTGCAGCAACTGCTACATATTGTTTGCCATTCACAGTGTATGAAACTGCAGGAGCATTCACACCTGCACCAGTTTGGTATTCCCAGAGTTTCTTGCCGTTTTTGGCATCAAAGGCTCTGAAGTATCCATTGGCTTCACCGTTGAAAACCAAATTACCAGCGGTTGTCAATACACCACCAATCAAAGGCTCGTTGGTGTCAAATTTCCAAGCGACTTTGCCAGTGTCCACATTCACAGCGGACAAGCGACCGGTTTGCTTTTCTGTGGGGATGGTTTTGAATGCGCCACCCAACCAGAGCTTACCACCAGGGTACTTGGAGGGCTCCACGTGATAGGTCATGGGCTGGAGCAAGTTGGCTGCATAGGTCAAACGAGTCTCAGGATTGAAGGCCATAGGGCTCCACTCAACACCACCATTGGCACCAAGCATCATCTTTGCGCCATCTTTTGTTGGAAGTGTCCACATGCCATCTTGTGGAACCATGCCCTCGGAGTAGCGGATCAACTCGCCTGTGTTTCTGTCATGAATGTAGACGTAACCGGTCTTACCAGCATGCATGGCCACTTTGACCATTTTGCCGTCTTTGCCCTTGGCTTCGGTCAAGATCACTGGGGACACAGCATCCAAGTCCCACACGTCGTGCGCCACGTATTGGTAGTGCCATTTGTATTTGCCTGTATTGAGGTCAATCGCAACCATGGAGTCGGTGTAGAGATTGTCGCCAGGACGCTCAGTGCCGTAGAGGTCAGGGCTTGGATTGCCGACCACAAAGAAGACCGTGTTGCTCTCGGTGTCAACTGCAGGTGCCATCCATACACCACCGCCCAATGTTTTGTAAAAGTCTCCGCCTTGCTTGGCAAACTGAGCCTTTTCTGCGGCGATGTCACGGTGCATGTCCTTGCCTGTCGCATCGTTGGCAGCCCAAACCCCTTCGTGACCTGTCTCAGGAATGGTGTTGAAGGTCCATTGGAGTTTGCCTGTTGCTGCATCAAATGACTTTACAAAGCCACGGATACCGTATTCTCCACCGTTGGTTCCAATCAAGATGCGGCCATTGACGGCTACAGGTGCCATGGTCTCTGAATAACCCAGTTCTGGGTCTGCAATTTCAGTGTCCCAAATCAGCTTGCCTGTCTTGGCGTCCAGTGCAACGAGCTTGGAGTCCAAAGTGCCCATGAACACTTTATCACCAGCAATGGCAACGCCTCTGTTGTTAGGGCCGCAGCAGTATGTGGTCACAGGACCCATTTTGTGCTTGTAGTGCCACATTTCCTTGCCAGTTGCCGCATCAATGGCGTAAACGTGGTTGTAGGAAGTGGTGAGGTACATCACGCCATCGACCACAATGGGAGCGGTCTCCATGGACTCTAAAACTTCAGTTTGAAATGTGAAGGCAGGGCGCAATTTGGCCACATTGCTTGAGTTGATTTGTTTGGCGGGATAAAAACGAGTTTGTGCGTAACTTCCGTTGGAGTGAAGGAAGTTTTTACTGTCTATAGCAGCAGCGCTCAACTGGGCTTGATCAACGGAGATCGCCTTGGGGACCTCTGCCAAGGCAGAGGCAGCCATCAAGGAGCTCACAGCCATGCCAATCAAACTTTTTGTTGCGAATCCAAATTTCTTCATCGTTTGTCCTGTTGGGTTAAAGTTTCTATCTCAATTGATAGCCAAATGTCTTTTGCATGAGTACCCAAAGCGTGGCGGCTTATCGAACTCACGAGACAGACCAATAGCTTTTTGCCCCGAGAAAACTGGGTGTTTTGTCAAAGTCTTTGACTTTTACTTTGGCTTGCGAATGCTATACTAAATTTGTGAATTTTGATCCATGTTCAAGAGCCAATTAGGGTTAATACCGTATCTTGTGACATGGCTCAAGCCTCAAAAAACTTTACGTTCATTGTTTAGCTTACACACACACCTCAAATGCAAAAGAATTCTCTTCGCAGCCAGTTTGCTTTGATCGCTTGCAATTTAGTCATGATGCTGCCCATGTCTGTTTTGTCACAAACGGCTTATTCGCCTGGAGTGAGTGAGCAGCTCTTGATTTCCGCAAGAAGTGCAGACCTCAAAGGGATTGTGGACAGCTTGGAACATGGCGCGTCGCCCAACTCAAGAAACCGTTTTGGTAAAACGGCACTTTTTACAGCGGTTGAGAAAAACCGAGCTGACATTGTGAAAGTCATGCTAGAGCACGGTGTTGATGTCGATCTCGCATCACTAGAAAAAGTAACGCCCTTGATGGCTGCTGCTTATTCGGGAAACTCTGAAATTGTTGAATTGCTCTTGAGCAAAAAGCCTAAACTGGAAGAGGAGGACCGCGTTCACAAGTCTGCTCTCATTTATGCTTGTGGTATGGGTAACACCCAAGCGGCCATTCAACTCATCAGCGCTGGAGCCAAAATCGATGCGGCCTATGCGGATGCTTTGACCCCACTCATGTGGGCGGCGGGACAGGGACACTTGGAGACTGTGAAGATGCTTATCGAAAAAGGAGCCAACCCGGCCCTTAAAGACGACAGAGGCCTCAGCGCTTTGGACATTGCTAGAAACAATAAAAAGACCAATGTTGTTGAATATTTATCTGGCAACAAAAAATCTCTCTAATTCTCACTTTTTCAGAAATAAAGTAAACAGATGATCAAAACTTCGATTGCATGCTTGTTGGGCGTTTTGATTTCTCTTTCTGCAAACGCACAGCACCAAGTCTTCTCCAGCGACGAGGGTTCTCTTTCCATTTCTGTGATTGACTCCCAAACGGATGAGGTGGTCTCTACCATCAAGGGTGTCGGCAAGCCCAGGGGGCTGACCTTCTGCTCTAACGACACACGTCTTTATGTCAGTGACCAAGAAAACTCGCAGTTGATGGTGATTGACACTCAAGCGCAAGTGGTCAAAGCACGCATTGATTTGGGCAAATCGCCTGAGGCTGTTTACTGTTCGCCAAGTGGTAAATTGGTCGCGGTCTCCAACGAGGAGAGCAATTCGGTGAGTTTCATCTCCACCCAGGAATTGAAGACGGTGTTTTCTGTTCCTGTCAAAGGCAAAAATCCAGAGCATTCCGTTTTTTCACCCGATGGACGATTGGTGTTGGTCTCGGCCGAGGAGGCCGATCAGGTCGATGTGATCGACGTGGAGCAAAGGAGACAGGTGGCATCTATTCAGGTCGGAGAAAGACCCCGTGGCATTGCTTTTAGTCCTGATGGCAAACGGGCCTATGTGGCGGCGGAGAGTGCCAGTGTTTTGGCCGTCATTGATCTGACTCAAATGAAAACCATAGAGAAACTTGTGGTGGGTCATCGCACCAACGGCTTACTGATGCACCCAAATGGCAAAGTTCTTTTTGTGACCAACGGAGGAGACGCAGAGGTCGCGGTGATTGATACCCAGACGCTCCAAGTTGTGGCTCGCATACCTGTTGGGCAACGTCCGTGGAACATGTCCATCACACCCGATGGTCGCAAACTCTACGTGGCCGCTGGGCGAAGCAACGCGGTCAACGTGATTGATGCCATTGAATTTAGACCTCTTAAAACCATTCCCGTGGGCAAGTTGCCATGGGGAACTGCTTCGAATTGAAAACATGACAGAATCCATTAAATACAACCGACTCGCCGTGTTTCTGCACTGGTTGGTGGGTTTGGCCATTTTGGCTCAACTCACTTTGGGTTTTTGGATGGAAGATGTTCCCAAGTCGCCTCCCGGTGTGAGGGCTTCTTGGTTTAACTTGCACAAATCAACGGGTATGGTCATTGCCATGTTGATTGCTATGAGAATCATTTGGCGCTTGTTGCACAAAGTCCCAACATTGCCAGACGTGATGAGCGCTGCACAAAAGAGCTTGGCCACTTGGAACCATCGATTGCTCTACTTTTGCATGGTCGTTATGCCTTTGAGCGGATTCTTGGGTTCTAGTTTTACCCCTTATCCCATTAAATTTTTTGGCGCGGCTTTACCCAGACTTTGGGACGCAAATCCAGAGATGAAAGAAATTTTGGCCCTCGTTCACACTTTGACAGCTTGTGTCTTGGTGGCTCTGATTGGTTTTCACCTTTTGGGCGCTCTCTACCATTTATTCAAGCGCGATGGCGTGACTGGCCGCATGCTCTTTGGTTTCGCAAACGGTAAAGATCCAGGATCTCCTCAAGATGAAAGCTCTCAAGCATCATCGGCTCAACAATAAGCAAGCTTGCGTTAGAACATGAAATTCATGTTTCGTATTGCCAATCGGTTGGGTCTATCGATGCTTTGGACGCTGCCGTCCTACTTTTTGCCTACTTTGGGGTTTTCTCAATCGCTTGAGTTTCAAACCGTTGAGGTGGTGGCTCAAACTCCATTGCCCAGTTTGAATGCGAAACTGCAAGATACGCCCACCCACGTTCAATTGCTCAACAAAGACTCGGCCCCATTGGGGGGAACCAATTTGGTCGATGTCTTGAATGACAACATTGGCGGCATCAGTGTGAGCAATGCCACTGGAAACGTATACCAAAACGATGTCAATTACAGAGGGTTTCAGGCAACTTCTGTCTTGGGCGCACCTGTGGGTTTGTCGGTCTATTTTGACGGCGTTAGATTCAACGAGCCATTTGGCTCCATTGTGAATTGGGATTTGATTCCAATGAATGCGGTCTCTAGCGTGAGCCTCATGCCTGGCTCAAATCCCTTGTTTGGCCTGAACACATTGGGCGGAGCCGTAGCGGTGAACACCAAAAATGGACAAGACAATTTAGGTTCATCGCTATCTGTTTTGGGTGGGGCCTTTGGTCGCAAAGCCTCAAAATTCGATGCAGGTTGGATCGATTCGCCTCACAACACTGATTATTTTGTTGCTGCTAACCTTGATCAACAAGACGGCTACAGAAGTTTTTCCAGCAGCCGTGTATTTCAAGGCTTTGGCAAGGCAAGATGGCAAAGTGATGATTTGGCCACCAAGTTTGAGTTGTCACTGGCCAATGCGAACAATGTTTTGAATGGTACTCAGGCGCTTCCCATGTCCATGATGGGGGATCCCAAACAGGCCTATACAGCTCCAGATTCTGTTGCGAACCAAATGACGCTCATCAATGTAAAGGGCTCACATTGGTCGAGTGAAAATGATTTGTTCAATGGGAACTTGTTTTTTAGGCAATCGAATGCGACTAGCGTCAACAGCAACGCCAATTTGGATGATGGCTGCTTTGACTCCAATTCCGACGTCATTGCCAAGTGTCAAAATCTGGCGCTCAACGGAACAGCACCGAATTCTGTTGCGCCCAATGCACTGGGTTTGAAGCGTTTTACGGGTGACATCAACACCGACTTGATCAAAGCCAGGACCACTCAGCAGTCCTTGGGCGGAAGTATTCAGTGGACGAATCTTGACAACTTTAAGGCACTCTCCAACGCTTTCACCATAGGTAGTGCTTTTGATGTGTCCAAGATTGGATTCGATCAATCAACGGTTTTGGCTCAGTTGATTGACCATCAAGCGCTTGAAACCGGGAACCTAAGGTATTTTTTCCCAAGTACCACATCAGCTTCTGGGACCAATGTGTTGGATAAGGTAGGACTGAATGCCAACACGAGTAATTTCAGTATTTTCTCAACCGATACCTTGAATTTGAGTGAACATTGGAGTGCCACAGTTTCTGGCAGTTTCAATCTTTCCAACATCATCCAAACAGGATCGAATCAACAAACACTCAATGGTGATGGAGGCTACAGTTGGACAGACCCCAGCAGCCAAGTCAATTTTTACAATCCGACCTTCATAGGATCTCAATATTACAGCGGCACTTCACTCAAAACCATTGCGGCCCCAGGTTCTGCCTCAAGCCCATCGGTGAGCGTTGCCAGCGGCCAAGCGGGTCCTCAGGTGAATTCGTTGAGTGGTAATCATCATTACAGACGCTTCAATCCAGCTTTTGGGATGAATTACAACCCCACACAGAGTTTGGGATTTTTCGCCTCCTACAGTGAGTCCATGAGAGCGCCGACTCCCATTGAGTTGTCCTGCGCCAATCCCAACTCTCCGTGCGCTTTGCCCACAGGCTTCAATGGCGACCCCGACTTGAGAGCCGTTGTTGCCAAAACGTTTGAGCTTGGGGCCAGAGGAAAATTCAATTCTAAAGTGTCATGGAGCACGGCCATCTACAACACAAGGACCTCCAACGACATTGAGTTCTTATACGACACTGCGACCACGGGTTACTTTAACAACGTTGGTAGCACAGAGAGGAGCGGACTTGAGTTGGGTATTCAAAGCAAGTCTGCCCCCTTCAAATGGTCGCTCAACTATGGGTACGTGAATGCTCAGTACCTAACGCCTTTTACCACCGCGCAAGGGGTCAGTGTGACATCTGGGAGTTTGATTCCTGGCATTGCTGAACAAACCCTCAAAATCAAAGCCTCCTATCGTTATTCTTCTGACTTGACCTTGGGTGCAAATTGGGCACTGGTGAGTGGTCAATTTGCTCACGGAGATGAAAACAACCTAGACCCTAGGGGCAAAATTCCTGGCTACGGAGTGGTCAATTTTGATCTTCATTACAACATCAGCGATGATTTGAATCTGTTTGGAGTGCTCTCCAACGCGTTCAATCACAGCTATTCCACCTATGCCATCTTGGGCACCAACGTCTACAGTGGTTCTGCAGAGCAATTCCGAACTCCTGCTGCACCACGTGCCTTTTGGCTGGGTGCAAACTACTCTTTTGGTCGACATTAAATCCCTATTGAGGGAATTTTGTTGATGGTCTGACCTGGGCGCTTGGGGTAGGGGTTATCCATCTCATGTTTTAAGGGCTTGTTGATTCAAAATCTGATCGTTTGTGCATCCACCATTTATTTTGGTTGCTCATGCTCTGATTGACTTTTGGAGTTTTGAATGTCAAATGGTTTACTCAAATACGCCACGCTCATGGTGTTGATGGTCTCACTCGGTGCTAATGCCCAAACTCTTGAGTATCCGAGCAAGCCGATTCGACTGGTGGTCGCCTTTGCTGCGGGAGGGATTGCCGATACCATGGCTCGACTGGTTGGCGCCAAATTGAGCTCCAAACTAGGTCAACCCGTTTTGGTTGAGAACAAAGGTGGGGCAGGGGGAAACATTGGTGCCAAGGCTGTTGCTCAGGCAGAACCTGACGGTTATACATTTTTGGTGACCACGGCTGCCTTCGCTGTGAATCCAAGCCTTTATAAGTCACCTGGTTACAACATTTCTGAATTTTTGCCCGTTGCCCTCACCGCTTCAACGCCGAATGTGTTCGCTGTATCGAGCACCAATCCAGCGAACAATCTGCAAGAATTGGCTAAAAACTTCAAAGGTCGTCCTTTGACCTATTCAACGGCTGGGATTGGAAGCTCCTCGCATCTGACGGCTCAATACCTCTTTGTGAACGTCATGGGTTTAGACGCCACCCACATTCCTTACCAGGGGGGGGCACCTGCGATCAATGCTGCGGTGGCAGGGCATGTGGATGTGGTGAGCGTGTCCATGCCTGCAGTCATGAGTAACATTGTTGGCGGTAAACTCAAGGGCATGGGGCTGGCCAGTTTGAAGCGAGTGGATGCCCTTGCCAATACAGCAACCATTTCTGAGTCTGGTTATGGAGATTACGAAGACCGGTCTTGGATCGGGTTCTTTGCGCCTGCGAAAACTTCGCCAGAAGTCATCCGAAAAATGAATGCTGAAATCAATGAGATCATCTCTCAAGCCGACACCCGAGAAAAGCTGGTCTCCGTTGGGTTTGAGACATATACGGGAACCCCGCTTGAATTTGCACAGTACTTAAAGTCTGAAACTGCAAAGTGGGCTCAAATTGTCAAAGCCACAAAAATCACCCTCAATGATTGATCCCTGTACCCGTTGCTGGTTTGAAATTACTTTATCTTATGAATAGCAATCAGATGTTTTTTAGACAATCGATCAAAGGATGTTTTTTTGCGATTTTGACTGCCTTCTTTTGCCTGCAAGGCCGCACTGAGGTCATTTCATTCTCCCCACTGGAGACAGGTTTTTTCCTAAGCTCGGAGCCCATCAATACGCTTTACTGGAGGGGACAGAACTCAAAAGCGCTGCTTTTGTTCATTCCAGGAGGAAACGGCACCATTGGTCTCAAGCCCGAAACAACCGATAAGCCCTATTCCTTTTATCAGACGCTCAAGAGTTTGACCAACCCCCAGCTCACCTCCGGTCGCTTTGACGTGGTGTTGCTTGATAGCCCTTCGCAATTGATCCCAGTCACACTCAGAGGCTCAAAGGATCACATGGTGAGAATAGAGAGTGCCATTCGCCATTACTCCAATTTGACGCATCTCCCCGTTTGGATCATGGGGCATTCGAATGGTGGAATTTCCATCTCTGAATTCATCAAATACCTTCAATCCAAGAATGAGATGAATTTGATCTCTGGTGTCATTGCCTCAGGCATTCGCAATGAATCGTTTTTCAACCCACCCATAGCGATTCCCATGCTTTTTTTACACCATCAAAACGATGGCTGTAAAAGCACACGTCCCAACGACTCCTTTGAGAAGTACAAACAGGTGAAATCATTTACGTCCTCTCAAGTGGAATATGTTCAAATTTCATCAGGTGAGGCCGAGAATCGAGATCCGTGTAATTCTGGTTATCACATGTACTTCAATGCGGGTGTTGAGGTCTCAAAAGCGATCGATGAATTCACCTCACCGTTTCTGTCCACTCCGAGATAGAGCGCTTAGAATTTAGAAAAAGTCGATGTCCTGCTAAAGGTCGTCAATCATTAAACATATCAATGGAGAAAAGCACCGTGGCTCATATTTTTGAAGACAATTCGCTCTCAATTGGTCGAACACCCTTGATCCGCTTGAACCGGATCAATCAAGGTGGACACGCCACTGTTTTGGCGAAAATTGAAGGTCGCAACCCTGCTTATTCGGTCAAATGCCGAATTGGAGCGGCCATGATTTGGGATGCTCAAAAAAAGGGACTCCTCGCACCGGGTAAAGAAATCGTGGAACCCACCAGTGGAAACACTGGAATTGCACTGGCTTTTGTGGCTGCAGCCAAAGGTATTCCCATCACGCTCACCATGCCAGACACCATGAGCATTGAGAGAAGGAAACTTTTAGTGGCTTATGGCGCCAAAATTGTCCTTACAGAAGGTGCCAAAGGCATGAAAGGCGCAATTGCCAAGGCCGAAGAAATCGCTGCGAGTGATTCCAAATACGTCTTGCTTCAGCAATTCCAAAATCCTGCGAATCCAGCCATTCATGAAAGCACCACCGGTCCAGAAATTTGGGAGGATACGGATGGTAACATTGACATCTTTGTCTCTGGCGTGGGGACAGGTGGCACGATCACTGGCGTCACAAGGTATCTTAAAAAGACCAAAGGCAAGGCGATCTTGAGCGTTGCCGTTGAGCCCACAGCCAGTCCCGTGCTCACGCAAACTCGTCAAGGCCTGGAAGTCAAGCCCGCCCCTCATAAGATTCAAGGCATTGGTGCTGGTTTTGTACCTGGTGTTTTGGATTTGTCTTTGGTTGACCTCATTGAACAAGTGAGCAACGAAGAGGCCATTGAGGTTGCCAGGCGTTTGGCTCGTGAAGAAGGCATCTTGTGTGGCATCTCTTGTGGTGCTGCTGCAGCCGTTGCATTGCGCTTGGCCAAAGATCCCCAATATACTGGCAAAACAATCGTTGTCGTCCTTCCTGATTCAGGAGAGCGATATTTGAGCACTGCCTTGTTTGAAGGGCTCTTTGACCAATCTGGATTGCCTGTTTGATCAAGCTGTTAACCCTTTGACTTGGTTTCATTCAAAAACGGCAAAATTCCTTATTTGTGGTGCATAGAGCGAGACATGGGGATCGTGAACAAGATCTACCGTGGTTTGGCCATGCCAGAGCATTCTGCAAACGAAATCCTGGGTCAAACCAAGGAGAAGTTATGGATTGCCGTTGTGGATCAATTTGCCATTGGTTGGGGTTGTCAGTATCACTTGGTGACAGACATCAACATTGCTGGCGATAACGCTTACCTCACCTTGCCGGCCAGAAGAGAGGGCATCATTCCAGGTGTTGCCAACATGAGGTTGCCTCGATTTGTGGGCGACCGAATGGCACGTCAAGCCATCATGATGGAGAGGCGCATTGAATGTGACAGTGACATGGGGCGCAGGATTTGCGATGAACTGGTTGCATCCTAGGATATTGAAGCCACATTGTTACAAACGATTGAAAAAATATCATCATCTGGCGTGGTCAGTGCCTCTGGGAATCGAAAAGCATTCAGAGTTGCTCAAGAGCCTTTGGATCAGTTTCGACAATACATGTCAGTGTATGCAAAAGAACAAGCTTATTGCCATTTCAGTCCAGCGTTGATCACCAATCTAGAGAAAAATTGGGATGCTCGTAACCGAAAACTGAAAGGATAAGCCGTAGTTCATGTATTCTCTATAGATAGAGTCAATTACAACTATTCCAAGTGCTTTTCTTTGAATGGTTTAATAGGATCAGAATCAAATCAGTGAAATGGATTGCTTGTTTCATTTGCATGACAATTTTTCAGTAAAACGAACCCCTAAGCTAGGTACATTGAATGGCAAACATTTCAGAAGTTGTTGGCAATACAACACTTAAAAACGCACAAGCACTCAACATTGGGGACACCTTAACTGGTGCACTTGCGGTAAAAGGTGGCTTTGAGGATTACTCAATCAATGTGGTTGCGCCAACCGTATTGCAAATTAACTTTTCAACCAATGGTTCCCCCCTTGGCGATTGGACGTTTGATTTGGGAGTGGAAAATTCAAGCTATGCTGTAATTGGTGGTGCGTCCCTGGGATATGCATTAACGACTACTACGTTTGATGTTTATTTGCCATCCTCTGGAACCTATTACATCTATGTCACCAATGAGAATGTTTTTTCCACCAACTCTTATTCATTCACTACATCAACCAATAATGTTCTGTTGAATCACATTGAGCCCAAGCCGAGCAAAACAATTGCTTCGGCAAACACCATATCTTTGGGAAATGGGCATTTTGGTCAATTGACCAGCACCTCTGATGTTGAGACCTACTCTTTTAATTTAAAGAATAACACGGATTTTTATTTTAGTTTCAAAGCTCCGGATAGCAACCTGATTGATTCCACAGGCTCGAGAGTCAGCTCAGCGACTTACAAAATTACATTTTTGGATGCAAGCGGTAATGTTCTTGAATCTGTAACGACGAGTAATGTTGACCCTTCCCCGACTTTGTTCAATCACTTTAAAAGTGGGACTTATTATGTTCAGATCACCGGTGTTGGTGGATACGATGGCGATGAATACAATTTCGTGGCCAATATCCTTGATCCTAGTCCATCAAATACAGTCATTGTTGGACAAGCCATCAACGATTCAATCGCATCATCATCACCTATTAAAACCTACGCCATCTACTTGACAGCAGGTGGGCTATACCAATTTTCGTGTTCTGGTCTGGCCTCATCATCGATCAATGCGCTCAGCAATGAAAAAATCTCGCTCCTGAACTTAAATGGTATAGCCATTGAGTCCGCTTGGACAACGGCGCAGGTTGTTCAAAACGGGACAAATACTACAACACAATATTTAGATCCATCGATTCAGATCCTGGCTCCTTATTCTGGGCTCTATTATGTGTCAGTTGATTCACCAAACAATGCTGGTGGTTTTCAAATTACATCCAATCAAGTTTCAATAAGCTCCTTGGTTCAAGATGAGGTGAAGAAGGGCAATGGAGTTTATCCAAAAGCCTACTGGCAATCACAGACTGGGCAAACGCTCCAATTGACATATTCCTTCATGCTGACAAATGCCACCAATAAAGAAAGTGGATTCATTGCAATGAACGCGCAGCAACAGGCCGCAGTTACTAGCGCATTGCAACAAATATCTTCAATCTGTAACGTGAGTTTCACGCTAACCAACGATCCATCTTCTGCAAACATACTCTACGGTACATCAGCTCAAGTCAACAGTGGGGGTGTCACGTATGACATCAAAAACAATCAGAATGGTTATTTCTCTCAAGAAGCTGTTTATCTCAATAACAGCAGTACAAACCCCGCAGCCAACAGCATGACGCAGGGTGCGTATGGTTATGAAGTTACGCTGCACGAAACTGGGCATGCCTTGGGCTTGAAACACCCTGGAAATTACAACGCAGGTGAGACCATCACCACTCTAGATGGACCATTTGCCTCCGCGGGTTGGGACGATCGTTTGTACACTTTGATGTCTTACGTTGACAATCCAAACACCAATCTTTTCCACTCAAGTGTTGGAACGTTGGACATTGCTGCTTTGCAAAGCTTATATGGTGCACCTCAAAGTGCTCAAGTTGCTACCTTTTCTATCTCAGGCAAAGGATCAGTGGTTACTGCAATGCCTTTTGGTGCAATGGGTTCTATCATCGATGTTTCAAAAGAAGTTTTTGGCTCAAGCGTCTCTATGTTGGATGGGACATTGTCTTCAATTGGACTAGATACCAATGGAAACCAAATGCATGACAACATCAATATTCCTTGGGGCAGTCAATATACCAATTTCATTGGAGGCACTGGAAACGATGTTGTTTATTGCAACGATCTGAACGATCAAATCAACTTAGGTTTCACTGGAAACGATTTTGTATATGCCGGCAAAGGTATTGATACGGTTGTCTTCAATCAACCACTCAAAAACTTCTCCATCACCAATCAAAATGGTGTTTTAACCGTGCTCAATGTGACTGGTGTTTACGGAAATGAAACCCTAAATCAGGTCCAAAGAGTTAAATTCACTGATGTCTCAGTTGCATATGATTTGTCTGGAAATGCTGGGCAAGTGGTCAAGATCTTGGGTGCAGTTTTTGGTCTATCCGCAATCCAAAATAAGTCTTATGTTGGAATCGGGCTGAGTTACGTGGACTCTGGCATGACCTATTCTCAACTCAGTGCCTTGGCACTGAACGCCGCTGGGGCCAATACACCAGCACAAATCGTCAACGATTTATATACCAATGTAGTGGGGGTCGTCCCCTCAGCTTTGCAAGCATTGCAATACATTCAGTTGCTTCAAAATGGAACGCTGCCCGGTGATTTGGCTGTCATGGCAGAAGATTCCTCCTTCAATATTGCGCACATCAATTTGACAGGGCTCATAAGCACTGGAATTCAATATATTCCCATTGGCGCCTGAGTCACTTTTTTTCAGGCTAAAGGGCAAGAAGGACGGTGTGAAGGCAAAAAAATACCCTGTGAAACAGGGTATTGGCGGAGAGAGCGGGATTCGAACCCGCGGAGGGCTATTAACCCTCACACGCTTTCCAGGCGTGCGACTTAAACCGCTCATCCATCTCTCCGGATTTACATATTCTAACAGGCTAAGTGAGAGTACACTCAGACCTTTGATTTTTTAAATTTTCCGCTCGGAGTTTGAGATGAAGTTTCGCTTTCCCATTGTCATCATTGACGAAGATTTCCGCTCGGAAAACACCTCTGGTTTTGGTATTCGTGCCTTGGCTCAAGCCATTGAAGGTGAGGGCTATGAGGTCATGGGAGTGACCAGTTATGGGGATTTGAGCCAATTTGCTCAGCAACAATCCAGGGCCAGCGCTTTCATTTTGTCCATTGACGACGAGGAATTCACGCCAGGTCCTGACTTGGATCCCGCAGTGCTTAACTTGCGTAACTTCATTGATGAAGTGCGTTTCAAGAACGCCGATGTACCCATCTATATTTATGGGGAAACCAAAACCTCTAGGCATTTGCCCAACGATATTTTGAGGGAATTGCACGGCTTCATTCACATGTTTGAGGACACACCTGAATTCGTGGCGCGCCACATCATTCGTGAGGCCAAAACCTATCTCGAAGGTCTTCAACCTCCGTTTTTCAAAGCCTTGCTCGATTACGCTGAGGACGGTTCTTACTCTTGGCATTGCCCTGGTCACTCGGGTGGTGTGGCGTTTCTCAAAAGCCCTGTGGGTCAAATGTTTCACCAGTTTTTTGGTGAAAACATGCTCCGAGCAGACGTTTGCAATGCAGTTGACGAGCTTGGTCAACTCCTAGATCACACGGGCCCAGTGGCCGCCTCAGAGCGCAATGCCGCTCGAATTTTCAATGCCGATCACTGTTTCTTTGTCACCAACGGCACCAGCACCAGTAACAAAATGGTTTGGCACCACACCGTGGCGCCTGGAGACGTGGTCGTTGTGGATCGCAATTGCCATAAATCGGTTCTTCATGCGATCATCATGACGGGCTCTATTCCCGTCTTTTTAAAGCCTACGAGAAACCATTTCGGCATCATCGGACCCATCCCCCAAAGTGAGTTTGAGCCAGCCACGATTCAGGCCAAAATTCGTGCAAATCCCCTCTTGAAAGGGGTGGATAGCAAAAAAGTTCAGCCTCGAGTCATGACCATCACTCAATCGACCTATGACGGTGTGCTCTACAACACCGAGACCATCAAAGGCATGCTCGATGGCTACATTCCAAATTTGCACTTCGATGAGGCTTGGTTGCCACATGCTGCCTTCCATCCTTTTTATGGCCCTTACCACGCCATGGGAAAAAAGCGTGAGCGTCCCAAAGAAGCCATGGTCTATGCCACGCAATCGATTCACAAGTTGCTTGCGGGTATCAGTCAGGCCAGCCATGTCTTGGTCCAAGATTCGCAAAACATGAAACTTGATCGACAGCTCTTTAATGAAGCGTTTTTGATGCACACGAGCACTAGCCCTCAGTACGCCATCATTGCAAGCTGTGACGTGGCGGCTGCCATGATGGAGCCCCCAGGGGGGACCGCCTTGGTGGAGGAGAGCATTGCTGAAGCATTGGACTTTAGGCGCGCCATGCGCAAAGTCGATGCCGAATACGGCAAAGACTGGTGGTTCAAAGTCTGGGGACCTGAGAAAATGGTTGAGGAGGGCATAGGGCGAGCAGATGACTGGATCATCCAAGCTGAGGGTCGACGCTCCAAATGGCATGGATTTGGTAAGTTGGCCAGTGGTTTTAACATGTTGGATCCCATCAAAGCCACCTTGGTGACCCCGGGCCTCGACTTGAACGGCAAGTTCGCACCCAATGGAATTCCTGCCAGCATCGTGACGAAGTTCTTGGCTGAGCACGGTGTGATCGTTGAGAAAACTGGGCTCTACAGCTTCTTCATCATGTTCACCATCGGTATCACCAAGGGAAGGTGGAACACCCTTTTGACCGCCTTGCAGCAGTTCAAGGACGATTACGACAAGAACCATGCGCTTTGGAGAATATTGCCGGAGTTTTGTGCGCAACATCCAAAGTATGAAAAAATGGGTCTCAAAGACTTGTGCCAACACGTGCATGAGTTGTACGCCAAGTACGACATCGCCCGCTTGACCACTGAGATGTATTTGAGTGACTTGACGCCGGCCATGAAGCCAAGTGATGCTTTTGCTCAAATTGCTCACAAAAACACCGAGCGTGTGGCCATCGATGATTTGGTCGGTCGCATCACGACTTCATTGGTGACACCGTACCCACCAGGAATTCCACTTCTAATTCCAGGAGAGGTGTTCAACAAAAAAATTGTTGATTACTTGAAGTTTGCCAGGGAGTTCAATCTTTTGTGCCCGGGCTTTGAGACCGATATCCACGGTTTGGTGGAAGAAACCTTGCCCGATGGCAGTGTTCACTATTACGCCGATTGCGTAAAAGGCAAGCCCATCATTCGTTGATTGCGAGAGCAATTGACCACCCTCGCCGCGCTTGAATTGGCGCGGTGAGGGTCAGGCCCTTTTTATGCTTTGTCCATGGGCTCGCTGATGCCGCCCACCACTTGGCTGAAGCCACCATCCACATAGGTGATTTCAGCGGTCACACCAGCTGCCAAATCACTCAGCAAAAATGCAGCAACATTGCCTACATCCTCGATGGTCACATTTCTGCGAATGGGGGATGCTTCTGCAACCACATTCAAAATCTTTCCAAACCCTTTGATGCCACTTGCAGCCAGGGTGCGAATGGGTCCCGCACTGATGCCGTTTACTCGGTAGCCCTTGTCTCTAGAGCCCAAAGAGTCTGCCAGGTATCGAACAGAGGCCTCCAAGGAGGCCTTGGCCAGTCCCATGGTGTTGTAGTTTGGAACTGTTCGAATGGCACCAAGATAGCTCAGTGTTAAAAGTGCCGCTTTGGGATTCAAATAGGGTAAAGCGGCTTTTGCCATGGCGGGAAAGCTGTAGGCGCTGATGTCGTGGGCAACGTTGAAACCCTCTTTGCTAAAGCCCTCCAGAAAGTCTCCAGCAATCGCCTCTTTGGGAGCAAATCCAATGGCGTGAACAAAGCCATCAAAGCTGCCCCAGTGCTTGGACAGATCCACAAAGAGTTGGGTGATTTGTTCGTCACTGGAGACATCGCAATCAAAAATCAAATTTGAGTCGAATTCCTTGGCAAATTCCGTGATTCGGTCTTTGAAGCGTTCGCCCACGTAGCTGAAGGCCAGTTCGGCGCCTTGGTCGTGACAAGCTTTGGCAATTCCATATGCGATGGAGCGGTTGGAGAGGACGCCTGTGATGAGGAGTTTTTTGCCGGATAAGAAGCCGTGATGAGCGGTCATAGGGGGTTCCACAAGTTGACTAAAAAGGGTATTTTCTCACACACTCAAAGGCCAGTTGAAGCAATGCCGTAGCTTCCTCTCAAATGTGTTGCTTGCCCTTATTTGGGGCCAAAATTCAAAAAATTTGACACGCCAACTCAAGAATCCCAATTTGAGGGAGAGGGTTTTATTTGAGAGTTCGTGTTTTGCCCTTGTTTTTTGTTGAATAATGTCATCAATGAGTAACATGACCCATTCGCTAATACCGAAATCTTGTGCCCTTCGGGCCATGTGCGAGCTCACTTTAGAAGGCTTGATCGACATGCGCTCAAGTCTCAAATCTTGGATTGCGGCTCTTCACTCGCTCGTGAACAACAGACCCCTGTGCGTGGAGCGCTTGCGGCTCGTGGCGCTTTTGTCTCTTTTGCCCCTGAGTGCTCATTGCGCATTGAGCTCACCGCTCAATTCACCTGTTCCCAACGAGTGGATCGATCAAAATTACCTCTTCACCTCCTACAATGAAGAGCCCAAGCACTTGGATTCTGCGTCTTCTTACAGTAACAACGAGACGCCTTGGACCTACGCGGTGTATGAGCCGCCGCTCAAGTACCATTACCTCAAAAGACCTTACGAACTGATCCCAAGAACGTTATCTGAAGACCTCAAAGTCACTTACTTTGATGCGGACGGACATGTTCTCTCCAAGGCTTCTCCCCAAGTGGCCATTAGCGTTTTTGAGTTGCACATCAAGCCCGGTATCCGTTATCAACCTCACCCAGCCTTTGCCATCAATGATAGGGGAGAGCACCTTTATTTGAATCTTGAGCCAGCAGCGCTTAAAAGCATCAGTTCTCCTTTGGCTTTTGCAGTTCAAGGTTCGAGAGAACTCACTGCTTATGACTATGCCTATGCCATCAAGCGATTGGCCTCACCCAGGCTCATTTCGCCGTCGTATGGGTTTTTGAACGAAAAAATTCTGGGCTACGACGTTTATGGTGCAAAGCTCAAAAGCATCGATGCATCTCTGAAGTCAAAAGTAGGAACATCCAACTCCTTGAATTCAAGTCCACCTTGGTTGGATTTGAGAGGTCTTGATTTTGAGGGGCTTGAGACACCGGACACTTATACCTTGAAGATCAAGATCAAGGGACAGTATCCCCAGTTCAAGTATTGGTTGGCGATGACCTTTTTCTCCCCCGTTCCTTGGGAGGTGGATGCCTTTTATTCGCAACCCGGCATGAAGGAGAAGAACCTCTCCTTGGACACATGGCCGGTGGGCACTGGTCCCTTCATGCTCACCGAGCACCATCCGAATGCAAAAATGGTGCTCACCAAAAATCCAAATTACCGCGGTGAGCCTTATCCTTGTGAGGGTGAGCAAGGAGACACTGAAAAAGGCTTGCTCAAGGATTGCAACAAGCCAACTCCCTTTTTGGAGAAAATCATCAGCATTCGGGAAAAGGAATCAACCTCCTTGTCCACGAAATTCATCCAAGGCTATTACGATCTGCCCGAGATTGAGCGTGGAGAACCTGGGGTGGCCTTTCAAGTTTCCATCCAAGACGGAACAGGGCTTTTCAAGCAACTCCAAGCTCGCCACATTCAACTCCCCTCGACTGTACAGGTGGGCCTACAGTACTTTGCCTTCAATTGGTTGGACCCCGTGGTGGGTGAGGGTAAAACGCCGGAGCAAAAGGAGAGAAACAGGCTCTTGAGACAAGCCATTACCCTGGCGTTCGATTTCGACGAGTATGTGGCCATTTTTGAGCAAAACCGAGCCAAAGTGAACAGCTCCATCGTGGTGCCAGGCCTCTTTGGTCATGAAGCCTCACCCTTCAATCCTTTGGTTTATAGGCCAGATGCAAAAGGGGTTTTGCAAAGGAAATCCATTGAGGAGGCGAAAAAATTGCTCGCACAAGCTGGGTACCCCAATGGGCGAGATGTTAAAACCGGGCAACCCCTGATCTTGAATTACGACACCCAAGGGGTGGGTCCTGGGTACAAGGCAAGGCTTGACTGGGTTGGCAAACAATTTGCCAAACTTGGCATTCAGCTTGAAATCAGAAACACGGATTACAACCGTTTCCAAGACAAAATCCGAAAAGG
>CAIPII010000181.1 GCA_903865035.1 uncultured Burkholderiales bacterium
GCTCTGAAATCAACCAGGGAGAAGATCATGCTAGTCAGTGACATATTGCGTTTAAAGTCAAACCACCTCTACAGCGTAGACGTTCTAGAGCCCATGTCCTTGGCGGCACAAATCATGGCGGAAAAAGACATCGGTTCTTTGGTGGTGATCAAGGGCGGCGAGCTCGCAGGCATGCTCACCTTCAGGGAGGTCATTCAGTGGGTGGTTAAAAATCCAACGCTTGCCTCAGAGACACAAGTCAAAGGATTCATGGAGACTGCGCCCTTGACCTGCACCCCTGAGACACACTTGGATGAAGTGCGTCGCATGATGCTTGAGAGGCATGCTCGCTATTTGCCCGTGATGAATGGCAAAAGCATTGTGGGCGTGATCAGTTTTTACGATGTGGCCAAAGCCGTGGTGGACAGTCAAAACTTTGAGAACAAATTGCTCAAAGCCTACATCAAAGACTGGCCAGAGGACACCTCAATGCCACTGGCCTCCATGTCTCATGGCTCACCCTCTGGTTCTCAGCAACCCCACGCTTGACCCTTCGGGCTCTAGGCTTCGGCAATCGAGGTGAGTGCATTCACTCAGATTGACCCATCTGGGTTCAATCTGAGGCGATAATAGGGGCCATGAGCGCAAATACTTTTGGAAATCTCTTTGCCGTCACCAATTTTGGTGAATCCCATGGCCCAAGCATTGGTTGTGTGATCGATGGATGCCCACCGGGCATGCCTTTGGACGCAGCTGACATTCAACCCGATCTAGATCGTCGCAGGCCTGGCACAAGTCGTTTTGTGACCCAGCGTCAAGAGAGCGACCAAGTTCAAATCCTCTCTGGTGTTTTCGAAGGCGTCACCACCGGTACACCCATTGCGCTCTTGATTCCCAACACGGATCAAAGGAGCAAGGACTACGGGGATTTATTACAGACCTTTCGACCCGGTCATGCCGACTACACCTACACCCAGAAATATGGGCTCAGAGATCCTCGCGGAGGCGGACGTTCATCGGCTCGCTTGACCGCTCCCATGGTGGCTGCGGGTGCGGTGGCGAAAAAGTGGTTGAACACCCACTTTGGCATCACTTTCACGGCTTACATGACACAAATAGGCACTGAGAAAATTGCTTTTGAAGGGGTTGAGCACATTGGTGAGAATCCCTTTTTTGCACCCATTGCCGATGTCAGTGCGCTTGAGCGCTACATGGAGCAGTTGAGAAAATCAGGGGACTCTTGTGGCGCCAAGATCAAAGTTCTCGCCAAAGGCATGCCTGTGGGCTTGGGCTCTCCTCTTTTTGAAAAGCTCGATGCCGATGTGGCTTGGGCCATGATGGGGCTCAACGCTGTGAAGGGCGTTGAGATCGGAAGCGGTTTTGAAAGTGTTGAACACTTGGGCAGTTTTCATGGCGATGAATTGACCCCTTCAGGCTTCAAGACCAATCACGCTGGTGGAGTACTGGGCGGTATCAGCACCGGTCAGGACTTGGAGGTGACCGTGGCCATCAAGCCCACCAGTTCCATATTGATACCCAAAGAATCGATCACCATCGAGGGCAAGTCTACCCAAGTCATCACCAAGGGAAGACATGACCCATGCGTTGGAATTCGAGCCGCTCCCATTGCAGAGGCCTTGTTGGCCTTGGTGGTGATGGAGCACGCACTCAGACACCGTGCTCAATGTGGGGATGTGACCCCACCGCTCAAACCCATCTGAGACTAAAAGCGAATCGTGATCTCCAAGGGACAGTAATCGTAGGCGGAGCGCCCGTCGTTGTCTCTGGGTAATTTGGTTTGAATTTGAGTGCTCTCGATGGCCTTGTTGACTGCGTCATCGTAATCTTCGTTGCCACTCTTTTGTTTGATTTGCCACTTGGTGATGGAGCCATCTGGCGCACAAGAGACCACCACCACAGCGCTTGGGCTGCCCGATACCTCTTTGTGCAATGCCCAATTGCGTTTGATCAAATCAATGATCTTGCCCGAATAATTCGGATTCAATGCGTGACCACTGCCTTGGCCCTTGGATTCGTTGGACGCTTTGGAGACAGCGCCTTGAGCCCCAGAGGCTGAGGCCGCATTCAACGCGCGATTCAAATCAGCTTGCTTCATCTTCTCAAGCTCTTTGGCCAATTGAGCGGCTTTTTGGGCCTCTTTGGGATCGGGCTTGGCTTTTTGAGCTTTCTCTTTCTCAAGCTCCTTTTGACGAGCCAACTCGATGTCTTTTTGGCGTTGCTTTTCAAGCTCCTTTTGCCGCTGCTTCTCAAGCTCCTTTTGATGCTCTTTTTCTTTGAGCTTGTCTTGTTCGATTTTCTTTTGGCGCTCAAGCTCCAAGCGGGCTTGTTTGGCTTTTTCTTGCAAAGCGAGTTGACGCTCTTTTTCTTTTTGAATGACCTCGGCTTGCTTTTTTTCTATCGCCAGTTGGGCCTCACGTGGATCTGGGGCTGGGGGCGGTGGGGGAGGCGCTTTGGAGGGCTCGGGAGCGGGTGTGGGCGCTGGAGGGGGCGCAACAGCTGCAGGCGAATCGGCAACTTCACTGGCGGGTGCACTGGGCGCAAACACGGTGTTGGGTGACCACAGCTCTGCAGTGGACGCCTCTTGTATGGCTTTCTCGTTCCAAGTGATGCCCCAAGTGAGCGCCATCACCAAAAGCAAGTGAACGCAAAGGGAAAAAGCAACAGAGGGCCAGTTGCGCTCGCGCTCAGGGGGTAAAAATACACTGGAGGATTGCGAGCTCATGAGAACAAAGGTGCGCCAAGGGTATGCGCACAAAGCATCGTGTTGGTCACCCCATGAGCGTGTTGCATGTCAATTTTGGGTGATTTGCACAGACAACCCCACCTTTTGAACGCCAGCGCGTTGCAACAAGTCGAGGACCTTGACCACCTCTGCATAGGTGAGGGATTTGTCACCAAAAATGATGACCGGTGTGTTGGCTGCATCTGCTGAGGCTTGCTGCAAGGCGAGGGTTTTGGCAACGATCTCGCTCACATCAACCTCTTGCGCTTCCTCATTTGAGGCCGATGATGAGTTCATCGCTGCATTCAATGTTTTGGCAGTACCGGTGGCAAAACTCTTGAGGTAAATCTTGTGGTCGCTCTTGAGCTCAATGCGAATGACTTGCTCAGGCGCGGTGGAGGCCTTTCCAACACTTGGCACATCAATGACACTGGTGCTGATCAAGGGAGCGGTGACCATGAAAATGATCAAGAGCACCAGCATCACATCGATGAAGGGCACCATGTTGATTTCATTCATGGTTCTGCGCTTGGAGCGCGAGCGAGATGAGATTTGAGCCATGCGAGTAGCGTCTTAAAGATTGCAGGGCTCAGTGGGGAGACTGAGTGAGTGAGCCCACGTTGCGTTGCAAGATGTTGCTGAACTCTTCCATGAAGGTCTCCATGCGAATGGAGATGCGATCAATGTCTCTGGCAAAGCGGTTAAAGGCAAGCACGGCTGGAATGGCGGCAAAGAGTCCAATGGCCGTGGCCACCAGCGCCTCGGCAATGCCTGGGGCGACTTTGGCCAAAGTCACTTGCTGCAGCGCAGCCAAACCTGTGAAGGCATGCATGATGCCCCAGACGGTTCCAAAAAGCCCCACGTACGGAGAGACAGAACCCACTGAGGCCAGCCACGACAGGCTTGACTCAATGTCATCCATCTCACGCTGCAGACTCGCGCGCATGGCGCGGTTGGCGGCATCGACAAGCACAGAAGGATCGGTGATGCGGCGCTCACGCAGCTTTTGGTATTCGCGCATGCCACTGGCAAAAATACGCTCCATGGGGCCTGCGGTGCGGGCGTTTTGTGAGGCCGAGCCAAAGAGCTCGTTCAAGCTCTTGCCTGACCAAAATTCGCGTTCAAATTCTTCGTTCAACGCTTTGATTTTTTTGAGTGAAAAAATCTTTTTGAAGATCGCGCTCCAACTCGTGATGGAGACCAAAAAAAGGATCAACACCACGAGTTGGACGACCCAACTCGCATTCATCAAAAGGGTAATGATGCTGAAATCTTGATTCATGAAAAATAGTCCAAAATGATTTTAGGAATGCGCGCAGGTTTTAAAGTTTGAGCGTTCACCCACCCGATACGGATGGTGCCCTCACACAGCAAAGTTGGCACACCCGAATGGGTGTCAATTCGAGAGGCCGTTTGAGCAATCACCAAGCTGGCTTTTCCCACCTCTTGGGCTTTTGCGCTCACGCTCAACAAGTCATCGAGCCTACAGGGTTGGTGGTATTTCATCTGCGTCTCACTCACGATGAAGAGGCCTTGATGCTCTTTGAGCAAATTGTGCTGCTCCAAGCCAAAGCTTCTGAGCCATTCGGTGCGAGCTCTTTCAAAGAATTTTAAATAATTTGCATAAAAAACGATACCACCCGCGTCGGTATCTTCCCAATAAACCCGCACAGGCCAATTGAATATCATCTTTGACTCCAAAATTGATGCATTCGTGCGACCGCTTGCTCTAAGTCTTGCATCGAACTTGCAATGGAGATACGAACATAATGCTCCACCTCATGCTGACCAAAGTCTCGTCCTGGGGCAAGCGCGATTCTGCACTCATGCATGAGTTTCATGGTGAAGTCCCAACTGTTGTCAACGCCAAAGCGGGTGTACAAAGGGCGGCAATCCGCCCAGCAGTAAAAGGCGCCATCGGGTGTGACGGGGACATCAAAGCCAAGTGCCTTGAGTTGTGGGACCAAATAGTCGCGTCTCGCTTTGAAGGAGGCTTTGCGTTGCTCAAACAGGTTCAGGCTGCTGGGCTCAAAGCAAGCCAAGGCAGCATGTTGGGCAATGCTGGATGGGCAGATGAAGAGGTTTTGTGCAAGCCTCTCAAAGGTGGGGGCCAACTCCAAGGGCGTGACCACCCATCCCAAGCGCCAGCCGGTCATGTTGAAGTACTTGGAGAAACTGTTGATGCTGATGATCTCGTCATCAATGGCCAACGCGCTTTGAGCCTCTTGCTCTCCAAAGGCCAGACCCAAGTAGATCTCATCGACCAAGGTGATGCCTGAGCGAGCTTTGACAAAGTGGTGGATGCGCTTGAGTTCCTCAAAATCGATGCAAGTGCCCGTTGGGTTGGAGGGCGATGCGAGCAAAACGCCTCGGGTGTTGTGCTGCCAATGCGACTCAATCTGAGAGGCGCTCAACTGGAATTTGCTCTGAGCGTTTGTGGGCAAGAGGGTGGGCACGCCTTGGGCCACGCTCACAAAATGCCGGTTGCAAGCGTAGCTTGGGTCCGGCATCAAAATTTCGTCCCCAGCTTCAATGAGCGCCAAAGCGCTCAAGAGCAAAGCTGCAGAGGCGCCAGCAGTGACGGTGATGCGGGCGGGCTCGATGTGGAGTCCCCAGCGCTGCATGTACCACTGGGATATGGCCTGTCTCAATGCATGTGTGCCGCTGGCGTGGGTGTATTGTGTGAGGCCTGAAGAAATGGCTTCTTGCGCAGCTTGTTCAACCAATGGAGCTGCCTTGAAGTCGGGCTCTCCAATGTTCAAATGAATCATCTCCCCCATGCTTGATTCGGTCGCGCCAATGGCCTGAGCAGCTTTGGCAATTTCCATCACAAAAAAGGGTTCAATGGCTTGAGCCCGCGCGGATACTCTCATGGGTGAAAGCCTCAGCCTTGGGGAGAGGAGTGGGAGTGAGGGAGTGAGGACGATGAGTCGATCTCAGCCGCTCTGAAGGAGCTGGCCAATTCGTTGAGCACTGCATTGACATATTTGTGTCCATCGGTGCCGCCAAATTGCTTGGCCAGTTCAACGTATTCATTCAAGACCACTCGCCAAGGGACATCCAAGCAGTGTTTCAACTCGAACACGCCCAGCCACATGACTGCTCGCTCAATGGGGCTGATCTCGCTCAAAGGCCGATCCAAAACGGGCACAATGGCTGCGTCCAGGCTCGTGCGTTCTTTGG
Source organism: uncultured Burkholderiales bacterium (assembly GCA_903865035.1). Classification (GTDB taxonomy): domain Bacteria; phylum Pseudomonadota; class Gammaproteobacteria; order Burkholderiales; family Burkholderiaceae_C; genus Limnohabitans. Next base: position 5,906 of record CAIPII010000181.1, read on the forward strand.
CGCATCCGTGCAAGAGCGCATCGTAGTGCACGGAGTCTGCTTTTTTAAAGCCCACCAAGTCGCGCGTGAACACATCGATGTCTTCAGGTTCGTTTTTGCCAATGATCAATTGGTAAAGTGCTTGCAAAGCGAATTCTCGAGCTCGGCTTCGTGCCGATTTGCTGGGTGCTTTGCTCGGCTTTACAGGGGAGGGCGTTGCCTCTTGATCTTGCAAGGATTCACTCAAGGCGTGAATCAATGCGCTTTCATTGAGCTCAGCGGCGGGGTTGGGAGTGCGGTTGCTCATCAAGCCCAAGTCTCCAAAATTTGGATCATGTGCAGCGCCACTTGAGCCGCCTCTTGGCCCTTGACCTCTTGGCGCGCTTGGGCTTGCTCGGTGTTCTCTGTGGTCAAAATGGCATTCACAATGGGCACATGAAAGTCCAGTGAGATTTGGCTCACGCCACGAGCGGACTCATTGGCCACGAGCTCAAAGTGATAGGTCTCGCCTCTGATGATGCAGCCCAGAGCAATCAAAGCGTGAAAGGGTTGGGGTTCTTCAATTTGGGCCAAGGCTTGCAATGCCAAAGGGATCTCCAGGGCACCGGGCACTTGAACCAAAGAAATATTGGGAGCCAAGACACCGCAGGCGAGCAATTCTTTGATGCAAGCATTCTTCAACGCATTGGTGATCTCGGCATTGAAGGCAGACTGCACGATGCCAATGTGAGCATTCTTGGCTCGCTCAGCGTGCAAGTGAAGCACAGGCTCGTTGCTGACTTTCTCAGACTGGCTTTTGAGGTGTTCGGGTAAATTTTGTACAAAAGCTGCTTGCTCTTGGGTGCTTTGAGCTTGGGGCTTAGAGGGTGTGAACATGGGCGCTTAAGGGGTGTTGAGTGGGTTGAGGGATCACGCCGCTTGGTGCGTGGTTTTGGACACATAGCCTTCAATCTCGAGTCCATAGCCAGTCATGCTGGGCATGCGTCTGGGCGTGCCCAAGAGTCGCATTTTGTGAACGCCACATTCTTTCAAAATTTGTGCGCCAATGCCGTAACTTCTGAGGTCCATGCGGCCTCTCTCTGGGCCGTGCATGGATTTGGCGTTGCCTTGAAATTGATCGAGCAGTTGTTGCGCATTTTCTCCCGCGTTCAAGAGCACCAAAACGCCAGCCCCAGCTTGGGAAATGGCGGCCAAGCTCTCGTCCAAGCCCCAGGTGTGCATTTTGCGGTTCACTTCCAGCGCATCAAGAACCGAGAGCGGCTCGTGGACTCGTGTGAGCACCACATCAGACGCATCCCATTCACCTTTGACCAAAGCCAAGTGCACGCCTTGACCCAAAATGTCTTGGAAAGCATGGGCGGTGAATTCGCCTTGAGCGGTCATTAAAGGGCGAGAGGCAATTTTCTTGAGCAAGGTCTCGTTTCGGCTTCGGTATTCGATCAAGTCGGCAATGGTGCCGATGTGCAACTGGTGTTGGCTGGCGAAGCGCTGCAAGTCTGGCAAGCGTGCCATCGTGCCATCGTCGTTCATGATTTCACAAATCACGGCGCTGGGGCTGTGGCCGGCCAATCTGGCAAAGTCACAACCAGCCTCTGTGTGCCCTGCTCGCATGAGCACTCCGCCCTCGACCGCTTGTAAGGGGAACACGTGTCCGGGCTGAACCAAATCGCTGGCTTGCGCTTTGGGGTCAACGGCCACTTGGATGGTGCGTGCACGGTCAGCCGCTGAGATGCCAGTGGTGACACCTTCTGCTGCCTCAATGCTCACGGTGAAAGCGGTCGAGTAGACCGTGCCGTTTTGCGAAGCCATGGGCGGAAGGTTTAGATAAGAACACCGCTCCTTGGTGAGCGTCAAACAAATGAGGCCTCGGCCAAAACGGGCCATGAAGTTGATGGCCTCGGGTGTGACGCAATCGGATGCGAGCACCAAGTCGCCCTCGTTCTCTCGATCCTCTTCGTCCACCAAGATCACCATGCGACCTTCTTTCATGTCTTGGATGATGGTCTCAACGGGGGAGATGGGCTCCAGGCTAGGGCTTGCGTTGTCGTTCATGATGATGATGCGTGATGGGGAACAGACACTGCGCTTAACATGCGTTGCACGTAGCGTGCGACGGTGTCGATTTCCAAATTGATGTGCTCGCCCACTTGCAACTCTTTGAGTGAAGTGTTTTGCAAGGTGTGAGGGATCAAATTGATGCTGATTTCACAGCCTTTTGGCGAATCGGTGACGGAGTTGATGGTGAGACTCACACCGTTCAAGGTGATGGAGCCTTTGTAGGCCAAGTACACGCCCAAAGAGGGAGGTGCCATGACGCGCAACTCCCAGCTCTCGCCAACGGAGGCAAAGTGCGTGACCGTGCCGACCCCATCCACGTGACCTGAGACGATGTGCCCGCCCAAGCGATCTTGGGCTCGAAGCGCCTTCTCCAAGTTGATGAGTCTCTTGGTGGCCAAGCCGTGTGTTTTGGCCAAAGACTCGGCCGAGATCTCAATGCAAAACCGATCCAAGCTCAAATCAAGTGAGGTCACGGTCATGCAAGCGCCATTCAAAGCGATGCTGTCGCCCAAACCCACGTCGGCCAAGTAGTTGGCAGGCGCTTGGAGTGTTAATTTTTTGCCATGCGACTGGGTTGGCCCCAAATCTTGCACATCGATGATGTGGCCTAAGCCAGTGATGATTCCTGTAAACATGGGGGATATTTTCGCAGAGAACGAGCACAGAGTGTTGCTATGTTGAGAAACCTTTTGCAATAAATCGAGGTTTTTGTTCTTTACAAGGCTTGCTTCTTGGCGTCAGTGCGAGCTCAGGACAGATTTTGCGCCTTTTCTCTCGGCCACGATTCGCAAGTCTTCCCCAAGGAGCGAGAAGGATTGAAATTCAAGCGCCATGGCTTTGGAGAGTTCTTGCAAAGCGGGTAAGGCACTCATGGGCCTTGCCGGTCCAATCCATTTGGGAGCCAAGTAGAGCAAAAATTCATCGATGAGTTCGGCCTCAATCAAGGCTCCATTCAATGTGGCGCCCGCTTCGATGTGCACTTCGTTCATGGCTTTTAGGCCCAAGTCTCTCGCCATGGCTCTCAAATCCACTTCTGGTTTGGAGCCAGGCTGAGAGTTTTTAGGCAGTCCAATGACCTCAACGCCCAAGTCTTTGAGGGCGCGCAGTTTGAGGGTGTGTTCGCGCCTTTTGAGCTCATCCATTTCGAGCAAAACTTCGCTTGCGTCCTCGCTCAATGGAAGCGCACAGTAGAGGTACATCGCACGCTTGAACTGCAAAGCCTTGGAGTCCAAGGGGGTTTTCAAGAGCGAATCCACCACCACCAAGGCGGGGGCCCTGGGTGTGTCTACACCTCTGACGTCTAGGCGTGGATCATCCAAGAGCAGGGTGCCAATTCCAGTGAGGATTGCACAAGCGCGCGCCCTCCACTGATGTCCATCGGCTCGGGCCGCTTCTCCAGTGATCCATTGCGATTGACCATTGAGCAATGCGGTTTGACCATCCAAGGAAGCGGCGATTTTGCTTCGCATCCAAGGTGTGCCCAAGCGCATGCGCTTGAAAAACCCTTTGTTCAGCTCGAGCGCCTCTTGCTCCAAGAGTCCGGATTCGACCACAATGCCATGGTCTTGGAGTTGAGCAACCCCTAAGCCATTGACTCTGGGGTAGGGGTCTGTGAGGCTTAAAAAGACGCGGGCCACGCCAGCTTGAATCAAGGCCTGGGTGCATGGAGGTGTTCTGCCGTGGTGCGAGCAAGGCTCAAGCGTCACATAAGCCGTCGCCCCTTGGGTCGAGTGCCCACGCGATTGAGCATCCCGAAGTGCCATCACCTCAGCGTGTGCCTGGCCCGCAACTTGAGTGTGTCCCACGCCAATGACCTGACCTTTTTCATCCGTGATCACGCAACCAACGCGAGGGTTGGGAGAGGTGATGAAGAGCGCCTTTTGTGCCTGATCAAGCGCCAATTGCATCAAGGAGTTGTGCTCGGCTCTTGAGTGCATGGACTGGGTAAGCGTGTGAGGCAATAGAGTGGTTCAAGCGATGCGTTGAACTTCAGCGAACTTCGTCCACCAAGGTCTTGAACTCATCGATGTCTTCAAAGCTTCGGTAAACGCTGGCAAAGCGAACGTAGGCCACTTTGTCGAGTTTTTTAAGCTCTCGCATGACCAATTCACCCAGGCGATGGGAGGCGATTTCTCGCTGTCCGAGCAGCAACAGTTTTTCTTCAATGCGTTCAATGGCCGAGTCGATTTGCTCGGTGCTCACTGGGCGCTTGCGCAACGCCAAGTTGAGTGAGCCTTGCAATTTTTGGCGTTCGTACTCGTTGCGACGCCCATCTTTTTTAACGATGGAGGGAAAGCTCACATCCGGTTTTTCATAGGTTGTGAAGCGTTTGTCGCAAGCCGAGCACTGACGCCTTCTGCGCACGAATTCGCCCTCCTCAGCCACGCGAGTCTCAATGACCGTGGTGTCCAAGTGAGCGCAAAAGGGGCATTTCATGTTGTCGCCGTCAGTCTCAACCGTAAACGGGGAATTGTCGGGTCAATTCGTGCACCTGTGCCCTCACCTTGGAGAGCGTTGCCTCGTCTGCGTGGTGCTCGAGCACATCGGCAATTAGGTGAGCAGTTTTCACGGCCTCTTGCTCCTTAAAGCCACGTGTGGTCATGGCTGGAGTGCCGATTCTGATGCCGGAGGTGACCATGGGTTTTTCGGGGTCGTTGGGGATGGCGTTTTTGTTGATTGTGATGTGAGCTTGTCCCAGGACGGCTTCGGCCACTTTGCCGGTGATGCCTTTGCTCCTGAGGTCCACGAGCATCACATGACTTTGTGTGCCGCCGCTCACGATGCGAAGACCGCGCTCGGTCAAGGTTTTGGCCATGATGTCTGCATTTTTAAGCACTTGGGCTTGGTAGATTTTGAACCCAGGGCTCAGTGCTTCTTTGAAAGCCACGGCTTTGGCGGCGATCACATGCATCAAGGGGCCACCTTGGAGTCCGGGAAAGATGGCGCTGTTGATGGCTTTTTCGTGCTCACTCTTCATCAAAATGATGCCGCCACGAGGACCTCTGAGGCTTTTGTGGGTGGTTGACGTGACAATGTCAGCGTGAGGCACAGGGTTGGGGTAGAGGCCAGCGGCGATGAGGCCCGCGTAGTGGGCCATGTCAACCAAGAAAATGGCACCCACATCGCGAGCGACTTTGGCCATGAACTCAAAATCGATGTGCAAACTGTAGGCCGAGGCACCTGCGATGATGAGCTTGGGTTTGCTCTCGTGCGCTTTTTTCTCAAAGGCTGGGTAATCGATGGCCTCATGTTCATTGAGTCCGTAGCTCACGACGTTGAACCACTTGCCGCTCATGTTGAGCGCCATGCCATGGGTCAAATGGCCGCCCTCGGCCAAGCTCATGCCCATGATGGTGTCACCTGGTTTTAAGAAGGCCAAAAACACCGCCTCGTTGGCTGAGGCGCCGCAATGGGGTTGAACGTTGGCTGCTTGTGCGCCAAAAATGGTTTTGACGCGGTCAATGGCCAGTTGTTCAGCGATGTCAACAAATTCGCATCCACCATAGTAACGTTTGCCTGGGTAGCCCTCGGCGTATTTGTTGGTGAGTTGGGAGCCTTGCGCTTGAAGGACAGCAGGCGAGGCGTAGTTCTCGCTTGCAATGAGCTCAATGTGGTCTTCTTGGCGTTGGTTTTCTTGAACGATCGCGCCCCACAATTCGGGGTCTGTGTGCTCAATGGAAATTTGTCTTGAAAACATGGTTTGTGTGTCCTAAGCAATGGAGAAGGGTTATCTTAAATTGAACCCAGTGACAGGGGTGTGATGTCTCTGAGTGGAGTCATGCCTTGGCAAGACCAATCTAAGCTGCCCAGGCGAACGACAAATCATTTCAATGAGCTGAAATGGTCCGCTTCCCAGTGGTTGATGTTGAGTGCGAGGTGTGCTTTGCACTCAACAATGTCCACGTCAATGAGGGGTGAGTGAATGCACATTCTCACCAAAGCTCATCTATCGCCAGTTGCGGCACAAGGTGGAGTTTATCTTGATTCAGCCGCCTCTTCACTGAAGGAGGTTAATTTTTGGGCTTTTTCCCATAAATTTTCAACCAACCCGCCTGTGGCAGCTGTCAAAGAGGGGGGGGTGACCACGGTGGGCAACTTGACCCCTTGGGCGACTTGTTTGAGTCTGGCTTGTTCGGCCAAAACTTTGCTGGAGTAGACCCCATCATCGCTGGCGCTGCTGTCGCCAACGTACATGTGGAGTCCACCTTCCAAAGATCCCGCTTTTTCGATGTAGTCTTTTAAGATTTTGACACCCACGCGCAAATTGGAAACGGGATCGAAGGCGGCCAAGTTTCCCCCAAAACCTTCGTATTTTTCAGAGTGCACTCGGGTCATGACTTGCATGAGACCTTGGGCCCCCACATTGCTTTGAGCAAAGGGGTTGAAACCCGATTCAATGGCCATGACGGCCAAAATCAATGTGGGATCGAGTTGATTTTTGGGCCCCAAGTCGTAGGCCTCTTCCACCAAAGCACTGATGGGCTCTGGGGCGACGTGGTATTTTTTGCTCAACCAAAAAGCAATGTTTGCTTGTTGTTTGGGTAATTCTGAGGGGTCAGTGGCTGTGGCACGGTCAACAGCATCCGCATCGGTCATGAGCCCCGTGTCATCGGCATGGCGCTGCTGCAACCAATTGATGAGTTGGAGTTCTCCGTTCTCTCGCAGTTCAGGGCGAAGCACCATGACCATGGTCAAGCAAAAAACGCCCAAGCCCAAAAGTGCCAAGCCACTGTGCGTGATGAAGAAAAAGCCTTCGGCCACGTCTTGTGCGAAAGCGATCACGGCAAGATTGAATTGTCTGAGTGCGTTCAAGGCACTGGCTCTTTTTAAAAGAGTTTGCATGTCTTTAAAACCTTACTCAAGCGGTTGGGGGTGGATCTGCATGGATGGGATAGATGCTCCACCCATGAGGCACCAAGCGATCACTTGATCCTCCTGTCCACATTGGACATGCCATGCAAACATGGACAAAAAGGAGGATGCTGCAAAGAAGTGAGCGTGATTGATATGACTGTCAAATAGCGTCGAAATGTGTATTTTAAAGGGGTTTGAGCCAGAAAATTGCCAATCAGAGGGCAAATTAAAACTAAAGTATTGATTATGGCTTTTTTCTTGGCTTTTCAACCCTGCAGAGTTTTGAAATGGAGTGAGAAAAGGCCACTTGGGTCAGAATTTCAAAGTTTCAGGGCATCCCATGTTGGAGCAAAAGGAAAGCACGTTTTTAGCCAAAATGCCAAAGAGCATATTGGTCAATGGGTGTGAAGCGTGTGGCTCTGGAATGCAAAGGGTTTGCTGTGCAATGACTTTTTCAGATGTTGTTTGCTGGGCTCGAATTGAAGAGCTAATTGGTGGCAAAGTTCAAAACAATCAAGAAAGCGTTCACAATATGGTTCTTTGATACCAAAGGCCAATGCATGAAGGGCTTTTGGCGTTTTATTTTTTAGAAGAAGAATTTCCAGTGATTGAACAAGACGCAGCCTCTAGCCCCCTGAGCCCAAGCCAATTGGACGAATTAACGTCGGGTGCTTTTTCAGCAACCACCTCCACTGAGCGTGCTCAACGCCTTCGCGCGTGGATCGATTCCAATCCCTCGATGGAGAGAATGCAAGAGGTGTTCAAGGAGATGAGTGCTCGCGACAAAGGAGCGGCCAAGCCTTTGCGTGAAAAAATTGACGAACTCAAAAAACTCAAAACCCAAGAGACATTGACCCAAGATTGGGTCTCCAAGGCGGAATTGATTTTGAGCGCAGAGCATTTGAATTTGGTGGATGCCTTGGCTTGGGTCAGGGACGCTGCAAAGGCTGGCGCTCCGTTGTCCAAGGAGCCCTTGGCGCATCTCAAAGCTCAGATGGCTGAAAAAATCAAAAGGGTCGAGGATTTGGAGCACCGCTCGCAAGTCCAACGCGAAGCAGCCGTGCTGCTCGCTCAGCGCATTGAGGTTTTGTCCACCAAGCCTTGGCAAGACGCATTGGCACAGCAACAGAGTTTGGACAAAGATGTCAAACAATGGTTCGTTGAGAGAGATCAAATCACAGCTGACCCACTTTGGGCATCTGTAGACCCCAAGCACTCTCCCTTGATGCTCAACAGTGGCCAGCAGTTGCAAGCGGTTTGGGACGCTTTTGATGCAGCCTTGGTGCAAACCCAAAAAGCTTCTTTAGACGCAAGCGAAGCTCCTCCATTGGTTCCCGCTTGGGCTGAACAAATCAAAGCCACGCGAGCAGACGCCTCACCTCAAGCAGCGCATGCCCCTAGAGCGAAGGTGGATCCCGAGCAAAAAGCCAAAGCCACTGAGGTGGTGCAGGGGTTCTTGAAAGTACTAGAGGCCGAAGTCTCTGAAGGACATGGCAAGGCCAGCGCATCTGCAGCACTCGATTTGAAGAATGCACTTCGTGAGAATGCTCGCATGATCGACGAAAAACTCGAGCAACACGCGCAAAGTGTTTTGGCTGCGGCCAACGAGTTAGAAGGTTGGCAACGTTGGAGAGCTGACCAAATCAGAACAGAGTTGCTGGCCAAGGCCGAGGGTTTGTTCAAGCGAGTTCCAGCCAAAACCCCAAGTACAGCGCGCGTGACCAAGGTGACTCGTGCAGAGGGCAAGAAAAAAATCATCTCGCCAGATGCTGCTCCCCAAGCCTCTCAAGAGATAGGCGCACAAAGTGCCCCACCTGCTGAGCAACTTGACACGCATGACTTGGCCACCCAAGAGGATTCAACCCAAGCCCTTGCAGCGCATGCGCAAAGCTCAGTTGAGCCCCAAGAGTCTGGTGAACACTCAACCCAAGCTCAGACCGATGTGGGCGCTGAGGGTGCAAAGGTTGTTGTCAATGCAGACGTTTTGGTTCAAGAAATTCGCACGCCTTTGCCCCAAGAGATGACTTGGGTGCCGGTTGTGGGTGGGCGCAAAATGCAAGAAATCTTGCGTGACTTGCGTGAACAATGGAAGCAAACCGATCAAGGTGGTTTGCCCAATCATGCCTTGTGGAAAAAGTTTGACCAAGCCTGCAACCGTGCATACAAAGTGGTTGAAGTTTGGCAAGAGAAAATCAAAAAAGAAGGTGCAGAGCACAAGGCCCAGCGCTTGGCTTTGATTGAAGAGGTCAAGGCGTTTGCTCAGACCAAGGCCCAAGGACCCGAGTGGAAGGTCGTTGCACGTCAATTGCATCAGTACTCTGAGCGCTGGAGAGAGTCTGGTCATGTGAGCGAGCGGGTTTTTGCCGAGTTGCAGCCGATGTGGAAAGAGGCCATGCGTTTGGCCCATGAGCCGCTTGAGAAGGTCCAAGCCGCAAGCATCGAGAGAAGAAATGCTTTGATTGAAGAGGCCAAGGTTTTGGGGGCGGAGAATCATTTGCGCATTGATGCGGTGAAAAATCTCCAGCAGCGTTGGCAGCAAGAGTCACAAAGTGTTTTGCTCGACAGAAAGCAAGAGCAAAAGCTTTGGGATTTGTTTCGCGAGCCCATTGATGCTGCCTTTAACCGCAAGACCCAGCAACGTGAACAGAACATGGCTGCTTTGAGCGCGCACGATGAGGCTGTGGTTCGTGCCTCTAAAGCGCTTGAGGAAGCGGTGCGTTTGGAAGATGCGAAGTTGATCAAAGAAAGAATGCAAGCACTCGATGCTGCGTTGCGAGGTCAAAGTGATGCTCAATCTGAAGCCCTCAAAGCATCTGCTCCTCAGGCCTTGTCACAAGAGACACCGCCTGCCTTGGCTCAAGAAGAACTTGCGCCTTCTGTTGCCGCGAGTGAATTGACCCCCACGTCCCCGCCAGAAACGGCTGATGTGGCGGCACCTGAGGCAACCCCAGAGCCAGGACTCAATGCTGAGGCAGAGCACAGCGAAGCGGTTGCTCCAGCGCCTGCGCCCGCGCCCAAAGCCCCAGCAAAGCCAGTGGTGGCTGTTAGAGGCGATGATCGGCCAGGACAAAAGCCAGGGCTTGCTCAAGCCTCAGCTCCAAGCAAAGATGCTCGCCCAAGCAAAGGTGGATTGGGTCGTGGACCCAAAGACCATGCGCCGGGCAAGGGGCGACGCGAGTTTGAAGGTCAAGCAAGACCCTCTCGTTTTGACGATGCTCCAAGAGGTCCAAGGCTCTCGGATGCAGCCTTCAGGGTGCAGCGTCAAGCTCTTGAGTCGGCACAGCAGACCCTTAGGAAACTCTCGGCCATGGCGCACGGCGAGTCATTGATGCAGTTGATGTCTGCTTGGGAGCATCGCGATGTGGAGCGTGTGCCCGCTTTGCGAGAACTGAGTCCTAAACTGAGTCCTGCAGATCGACAACTGATGGTTCAAAGCCTTCAATCAGCTCCCAAGGCACAAGCCCAAGCAGCCACATCGATTTTGAGACTGGAGATGGCCAGCGAGGTGCCAACACCAGCTCAATTCTTGTCTGATAGGCGCGCTCTACAGTTGCAACTTCTCACGCGCCGAAATGACCCCTCACCTGTGCAAACTTGGACTCGTGATGTGGCACAAGTGCTTGAGACTCCCTTTGATGCACAAGTGGCTCAACGGCTTCAAAACACACTGAAAGTTTTACTCAAGAAGTGAGATGACCAAGCTTTGAGTTGACTGCCTTGAAGCCCTGTCTATTGCCAGGTCGACAAGGGCAGTCTTTGGAGTTCACCGCCGCTCAATCGCAGCACTTGAATGCGTGCAGGTGACGCGTTGGCATCCCAATCGCTCAACACGACCCTTTTGTGAGTGCTGTCTAAATGGTGCTCGCCGGGGTGGTGGGTATGCCCGTGAATGAGGCATTGGCAGTCGTGCGAGGAGAGCCATTGTAGAGAGCTCTCTGCATCCAGATCAGGGAAGGCTTCTTTTTTGAGCTTGATTTGCGCTTGTACTTCTTGGCTTTTTGTCCGCATTGCGCGTGCGCTTTGAGCTCTTTGTTCAATGGGTTGAGAGAGAAAATTGCTCACCCATTCGGGCGAGCGCACCAAGGCTCTGAATTGTTGGTATTCATGGTCAGACACACAAAGCTCGTCCCCATGGGTGAGTAAAAAGCGATTGTCTTGGGTTTGAAGCACGCAAGGGTCTGCCAAAGATTGAACACCAGAAGCTTCAAAGAAGCCTTGTCCAATCAAGAAGTCTCTGTTGCCGGGGAGAAAATAAATGGGGCAGTGCTTTGCTTTTTGAGCCAAGTGTTCAACGCACAAGCGCTCAAATTGAGCGCTCTCGAGTTTCAACACATCATCCCCAACCCAGACCTCAAAGAGATCACCCAAGATGAAGATGGCTTGGGCTTGTGTGAGTCTTAAATAGTCAAAAAAAGCCTGCGCAGTGGTGGGGTCCTCCGCTTGCAAGTGCAAATCAGAGACAAAATCCACCATGGCCCAAGGTCTGGCGTCAATCCATTGGGTTGCGTGCAATTGAGCGCTCATGAGTGCGTTTGCCAAATTGACTCAAGGGCTTTGGGGGAGCATCAGATCTGTGTGATTTTTTCAATCAGCACGGTCTCTTTGGGCACATCGTCGTGAAAGCCCTTGCGGCCCGTTGCAACTTTGTTGATCGCGTCCACAACACTTTGACCCTCGGTGACTTTGCCAAACACGGCGTAGCCCCAACCGCTCGGACTTGGAGATGTGTGGTTTAAAAAAGCATTGTTGTGCGTGTTGATGAAAAACTGTGCGGTTGCAGAGTGGGGATCTGAGGTGCGCGCCATGGCGATGGTGTAGTGGTCGTTTCTCAGGCCGTTGGCGGCTTCATTTTGAATGGGCGAACCAGATTTAACTTCCTTCATGTCTGCAGTGAAGCCGCCACCTTGGATCATGAAGCCATCGATCACGCGATGAAAAATCGTGTTGGTGTAGTGGCCGTCTTTGACGTAGGAGAGAAAATTGGTGACCGTGGCAGGAGCTAGTTCAGCATCCAGCTCGAGTGTGATCACGCCAAATTTGGCAACGTGAATTTGAACTTGTGGGTGAGCGCTGGTGGTCCCTGTCGCTTCTTCATGGTGTGAGCTGGCCTCAGCATTTGAGCTCGTCTCGGTCACTTGTGCCTCAAGATCCTTTTTGCTGGAGGATTTTGGGGTAGATTTTTTTGAAGTTTTGGAAGTGGTGGCTTTGGTCATGTTGAATTACTTGATGGTGCTTGCAGATTGAATGAATACAAAAGATTTTGGAACATCGCTTGGAAAGGGAGGTGCCGAGCCTGTGGGGACAGCCTTGATCGCGTTCACGACCTCCATGCCAGAGATGACTTTACCGAAAACAGTGTACCCGAACAGTTTGGGGCTAGAGGTTAAGTTTTCTCTCGGGATGTTGGTGTAGGTCCTGCCGTTGTAGGTGAAGCTTGGAACAGGGTCACCAGCAGGCACTGGGATGGGGTCCAAGAATGGGTTGTCCTGAACGTTGATGAAAAATTGAGCGGTCGCAGAATCTGGGTCTCCAGTTCGCGCCATTGCCACCGTTCCCACTGTGTTGTGGGGTCCTCCCATAGCGATCGCCGCTTGCCCCTCGTGTTTGATGGGGGGATGGGTCTTTTTCTCAAACATGCTCTTTGTGTAGCCGCCGCCTTGGATCATGAAGTTGTTGATGACGCGGTGAAAAATCGTGCCATCGTAGTGATGTTCTCCAACATATTGCAAAAAATTTGCGACCGTTTTGGGTGCGTACTCTGGGTAGAGCTCAATCACGATGTCTCCCATGTTGGTGCTGATCTTGACTTTGGGGTGCTCCGCTGTTGGGCTTTGGGACAGGGCCAAGCTCATGTGGCACATCAGAACAAGACTGGCAGACCATGCGAAGAGTTGACGCCAAAAAATTTTGGGGAGTGTGTTTTTCATATGGGCGATTTGGGTGAATTGGAGGTGATGAAAAGGCCACTCAATGAGCATGCCCGGCGCTTGAGGCAAGCTGTTTGAAGGGGCTTAGAGGTCAGTGAATGCCTGCTGAGCTCAGGTTTGAAAATTGCTCGATCATGCCGGAGATGGATTTGAGTTTTGCGGGAATGGCCCTGGACTGCGGGTCCAGGGTTTGAGCCTTCACAAGCGAGGCTTTGGAGAGCAAGAGAAAGACGGATGCCAAGTTCTCTTGAGCATTGACCAAATTGGGTGCGTCTTTGAGGGCCATCTCAAAGGAGGCCTTCGCATTCAACAGTTCTCCTTTTTGCACCCATAAAATACCCAGGTTGTTGTGCGGCTCGGCAAGCTCTGGATAGTCCTGGGTGAGTTGCAAATAAATGTCAAAGGCTTGATCGGTGGCGGCTTTTTTTTCCAAAAGATTGGCCATCCAAAATCTCATTTGCGGATCCAGTGGGTGCTCTTTCAAGTAACTTTGAACCAATTCAAACGCTTCGTCTGACTTGTCTTGGCGAAGCAACTTCATGGCATCTTGGTGTGGTCCGCCATAGGCCAGTTGGCCAAAGACCATGCAGCACATGAGGTTCAGGGAGAGCCAAATTTTCAAAAGTCTGATCATGTTGGATGCGGCAAGTTTGGACAATACAATGGGTGGGCTTAAAATGCTTGGTTATTTAGAAAAGCTTTGCAAATTACAAGTGGGCTTAGATCAGCTGATTTTCAGCGCTGGAGCATGAGTGACTCAGTGACTCAAGGTCAAAAGGTTCAGCGCTAAGTGTCTTCACCGTCTCATCTGAGGTGCTGTGCATTGAAGCTGTCCCCCCCACTTAAACCATAGACCATTGTAAATCAACCCCTTGCAGCCTTGAGCGGCTTCTTCAGAGTCAATCGCAATCTTTCAATTTCAGCCAAATTCTCATGACACTTCGAATTTACAACACGCTCAGTTCTTCGCTTGAGGATTTTCGCCCATTGGTTGATGGGCATTTGAAAATGTACGTGTGCGGCATGACCGTTTATGACTTGTGTCACATTGGCCACGCGCGTTCGATGGTGGCATTTGATGTCATCCAGCGTTGGTTCAAGGCCAGTGGTTACCAAGTGACTTATGTTCGCAACATCACAGACATAGATGACAAGATCATCAAAAGAAGCATCGAGAACCAAGAAAGCATGAGTCAACTCACCACGAGAATGATTGAAGCTTTGCATGTGGATGCGGATGCCTTAGGGATTGAGCGTCCCAATTTCGAGCCATGTGCCACCCATTATGTGGGCTCTATGGTTGGCATGATCACATCATTGTTGGATAAGGGTTTGGCCTACAAGAGCGGAGCAGATGTGAATTTTTCTGTTCGCAAGTTTCCAGGCTATGGAGAGCTCTCGGGAAAGACCTTGGACGAATTGCACGCTGGTGAGAGAGTGGCCGTTCTTGAGGGCAAAGAGGACCCATTGGACTTTGTGCTTTGGAAGGGCGTGAAGTCAGACGATCCTGAGGAGGCAAAGTTTGCAGCACCTTTTGGTCAAGGTCGTCCCGGGTGGCACATTGAGTGCTCTGCCATGGCCTGTGACTTGTTGGGTGAGACATTTGATATTCACGGAGGTGGAGCCGATTTGCAGTTCCCTCACCATGAAAACGAAATCGCACAAAGCACAGGGGCCAATGGCAAGAGGCCCGCAAACTATTGGATCCACAACGGTTTTGTGAATGTTGACAATGAAAAAATGTCCAAAAGTTTGGGTAATTTTTTCACCATCCGTGAGGTGCTTGAGCACTACGATGCCGAGACTTTGCGCTTTTTCATTGTTCGCAGCCACTACCGCAGTCCATTGAATTACAGCGATGTACACCTCAATGACGCAAGGGCTTCGCTCAAAAGGCTCTACACGGCATTGGATTTGGTGAGTCCATTGGATCACCCCAAGCCCATTGATTGGAGCGGTCAATATGCTCAACGTTTCCAAGAAGCCATGAACGAAGACTTTGCCACCCCTGAGGCTGTGTCCGTGCTCTTCGATCTTGCCAGTGAGGTCAATCGCACCAAAGATGCCGAATTGGCGACCTTGTTGAAACAGTTGGGCGGGGTCTTGGGTCTTTTACAAGCCAAGCCCACTGCGTTTTTACAGTCTGGCTCTGAAGAGAGCGCAGACTGGATTCAAGAGCAGATCAAGGCACGTGCTCAGGCCAAGTTGGACAAAGACTTCAAGTTGGCCGATTCCATTCGTGCTCAGTTGTTGGAAAAAGGAGTTTTGCTCAAAGACTCACCCACTGGCACCACATGGGAACAAGTGCATTGAGCTCCACAGCATTCAGTCCGATGCAGTTGCCCGAAGTTTGGGATGAGGCTTGCCGCCATCTTTGTAAAAAAGATCGGGTCATGAAGCGTCTCATTCCTCAGTTTGGAGATGCAAGACTCATCTCCAGAGGGGATGCTTTTGTCACCTTGGCCAGAAGCATTGTGGGTCAACAAATATCGGTCAAAGCGGCTCAAACCGTTTGGGAGCGTTTTGCGTTGTTGAGCAAAAATATGACGCCCCAAAGGGTTTTGAAGCTCAAGATCGATGACATGAGGCAAGCGGGGTTATCCGCTCGCAAGGTGGAGTACATTGTGGACTTGGCGCTGCATTTCGATGCCGGCAAGTTGCATCCCAAGGATTGGGAGAGCATGGACGATGAGTCGATCATCAAAGAGTTGGTGGCGATTCGGGGCATTGGACGCTGGACGGCGGAGATGTTCTTGATCTTTCACCTCATGAGGGTCAATGTGTTGCCCTTGGACGATGTGGGGCTCATCAACGGGATCAGCCACAATTACTTTTCTGGTGAGGCCGTGAGCCGCAGTGACGCAAGGGAAGTCGCTCAAGCTTGGGCACCGTATTGCAGCGTTGCCACTTGGTATATTTGGAGATCATTGGACCCCGTACCTGTAGAGTATTGAGGGACAATAGAGCATTGGCACTCAGAGTGCAAGCATTTGGAGAATGAATTTTGGCTAAAAAAACTTTTCTTGATTTCGAGCAGCCCATTGCCGAATTGGAATTGAAAATCGAAGAGTTGCGTTATGTGCAAAGTGAGTCTGCGGTTGACATCTCGCAAGAGATCGAGCAGCTCTCCAAAAAGAGCCAACAACTCACCAAAGACATCTACAGTCACTTGAATGCGTGGCAAATCACGAAAATCGCTCGCCACCCCGAGCGCCCCTACACCTTGGACTACGTGAGCGAGTTGTTCACCGATTTTGTAGAGATGCACGGAGACCGGCACTTCGCTGATGACATGAGCATCGTGGGAGGCTTGGCACGTTTCAATGGCAATCCATGCATGGTATTGGGTCATCAAAAAGGGCGCGACACCAAGGAGCGAGCAATTCGAAACTTTGGCATGAGTCGCCCTGAGGGATACCGCAAAGCGCTACGTTTGATGAAAACTGCGGAAAAATTCAAAATCCCAGTTTTCACGTTTGTCGACACCCCAGGGGCTTATCCGGGAATTGACGCCGAGGAGCGCAGTCAAAGCGAGGCGATTGGGCGAAATATTTTCGAGATGGCGCAGCTGGAGGTTCCCATCATCACCACCATCATTGGTGAGGGGGGGTCGGGTGGAGCATTGGCGATCAGCGTGTGCGATCAAATGCTCATGCTTCAGTACTCCGTTTATTCGGTGATCAGCCCTGAGGGATGTGCTTCCATCCTTTGGAAGACGGCCGAGAAAAGCGAAGAGGCCGCTGAGGCCTTGGGCATCACCGCTCATCGCTTAAAAGCCTTGGGGTTGATCGACAAAATCATCAATGAGCCTGTGGGCGGAGCTCATCGCGATCCCAAGCAAATGGCCTCTCAACTCAAGCGAGGTTTGAACGACTCATGGCGTCAGGTTTGTGACTTAAAGCCCAAAGAGTTGCTTGAGCGCCGCTATGAGAGGCTACAGAGTTATGGCCGCTTCACCGATACCAAATTCGACGCTCGGTAAAAAACCGCTCGTCTTTGATTTGTCCAATCTCTCCAAGCCTCTTGGCACGCACGCTCAGCGCGTGTTGAATGCGTTGAGTGGCTTTGAGCCTGAATTGCCCCTGGCGGTTGCCTACAGTGGGGGCGCAGATTCGATGGCCCTTTTATGGGCTTGCCACACCAAATGGCCCTCTCAAGTGAGGGCTGTTCATGTGCACCATGGACTTCAAGTCGCGGCCGATGAGTTTGTCTCTCATGCAAAAGCCTTTTGTGATTCAATGCAAATTCCTTTTGCCTGGATCAAGGTCAATGCCAAGCATGCCCCAGGGCAAAGTCCTGAGGATGCGGCCCGCATAGCCCGTTACGAGGCTTTGGCAGAGGTGCTCTCCAAAGAATGGGATCACAAGGTCAAGAGCATTGCCTTGGGGCAGCATGCAGACGATCAAATTGAAACTTTGGTCTTGGCCCTCTCAAGAGGTGCGGGGCTGCCTGGCTTGAGTGGCATGAGACCTCAGTGGGAGAGTGCAGGTGTGTGTTTCTACCGGCCTTTGCTCAGTCTGTCCTCCAAGGATTTAAGGGCTTGCTTGAGTGAGTTAGGGCTCACTTGGATTGAAGACCCAAGCAATTTGGATGAGTCTTTCACACGAAATAAAATTCGAGCAAGGGTTGTTCCATCACTCTTGGAATGCTTTCCAGAATTTGGAGCGACTTTGGCCAGAAGCGCTTTGCACATCGCTCAAGCGCAAGGCATCTTGGATGAAGTGGCCTTGGGTGATTTGGAGCTTGTTGGGAATCCGCCACAAATCAAGAAGCTTCAAACGCTCAGTGTTGCGCGGCAAGGCAATGTGCTGAGGTCTTGGTTGAAGCTTGAGGGCTGCACGCCAAGCGCGGCGCAGCTCCAAGAGCTCTTGAGTCAGCTCGATGCTTGTCGCACAAGAGGCCACCGCATTCACATAAAAGTGGGCACCAAGATGATCGAGCGCCAAGGGGATTGCCTTGGATTGTTACAATAGTGGGTTTTTTCCAGTTTCAACTTTTGAATGAAGACCATGTCTTTGATAGTGCATAAATATGGTGGCACCTCGATGGGGAGCACCGAACGAATTAGAAATGTCGCCAAGCGAGTCGCCAAATGGAGTCGCGCGGGCTATCAGATGGTGGTTGTGCCCTCCGCGATGAGCGGTGAGACCAATCGATTGCTTGGCTTGGCCAAGGAGCTGTCTCCTGCTTCGCAAGGGCCAGGTACGCTAAGAGAGCTCGATATGTTGGCTTCCACAGGTGAGCAAGTCTCCTCTGCGTTGCTCGCCATTGCTTTGCAAGCTGAGGGGCTTGAGGCGGTGAGTTACTCTGGTTGGCAAGTGGCCATCAAAACGAACAGCGCTTTCACCAAAGCGAGGATCGAGTCCATTGACGATGAGAAGGTCAGGGCTGACTTGGCCAACGGCAAGGTCGTCATCATCACAGGCTTTCAAGGTGTTGATGAGAACCAAAACATCACGACACTGGGCAGAGGCGGCTCAGACACCTCCGCTGTGGCAATCGCTGCTGCTTTGAAGGCTGCTGAGTGTTTGATTTACACAGACGTTGATGGTGTCTACACCACCGATCCTCGGGTGGTCCCTGAGGCCAAGCGACTGCACACGGTCAGCTTTGAAGAAATGCTTGAGATGGCTTCAATGGGAAGCAAAGTGTTGCAAATTCGAAGCGTTGAGTTCGCTGGTAAATACAAAGTTCCACTTCGTGTGTTGTCCAGCTTCACACCCTGGGACATTGATTTGGTGGAAGAGGCCAGTTCAGGCACTTTGATTAGTTTTGAGGAAGATGAAAAAATGGAACAAGCTATCGTTTCTGGCATTGCTTTTAACCGCGATGAGGCCAAGATTTCAGTGTTGGGTGTGCCCGATAAGCCTGGCATTGCTTACCAAATTTTGGGTGCTGTTGCGGATGCCAACATCGAAGTGGACATGATCATTCAAAATGTCAGCAAAGAAGGCAAAACCGACTTTAGTTTCACCGTCAACAGGGGTGAGCATGCAAAGACCATTGAGCTCTTGAAGAGCAAAGTTTTGCCTGAACTTGGAGCCTCAGAGGTTGTTGGAGACACCAAGATTTGCAAGGTTTCAATCGTTGGCATTGGAATGAGAAGTCACGTTGGGGTGGCCAGCAAGATGTTCAAAACATTGAGCGATGAAGGTATCAACATTCAGATGATTTCCACCAGCGAAATCAAGACTTCTGTTGTGATTGATGAAAAATACATGGAATTGGCTGTCAGAGCGCTGCACAAGACCTTTGATTTGGACCAAGATAAGGCATAATATCGACAACGGAAACGTGACCGAGAGGCCGAAGGTGCTCCCCTGCTAAGGGAGTATGCGGTGATGAGCTGCATCAAGGGTTCGAATCCCTTCGTTTCCGCCAAGACCATTTCGAACTGATAACAAGTCGTTCGAACAATTTCCAACCCGTTCGGGGCCTCCTTGGGTGCGCGTCACGGGCAGGGCTTTACGATAGGCGATGATCACAATTTCTTTGCATGGTCCATCTGCCGGGTAGCCTCCAAGACCATGGAATTAATGTTTGCCAAAATTTTTAATGGGGCGGATTTGGGTCAAACCTTGTAACACGATCTGACTGAGTCGGTGTCGATTGAAGGTTAGCAGCCACCGTTGTCTGCAGCACACCACTTTGACTGCCTCTGCCCTCTCATGCCATTGGCCAATCTGTTGAATCGGGTATTGGGTATTCGAACTTCACGCACGCTGGAGCTCTAAGAGCGTCTGCTGTGGCGTAACCGAGACCTTTGTAAAACGCCCAATTGTCTACGGCGGAAAAGCTATATACAATTGCCATATACTTTTCTTGGGAGTCATCATGGCCATCGGCACTGTTTTCGTCAATAACCGTACCCAGGCCGTTCGTCTCCCTTTGGATGTGCGTCTACCCGAGGGTATCCAAAAGGTGGACATACGCGTCAAAGGTAAAGAGCGCATCATCGCCCCCCTTGGCCAAACCTGGGACAGCTTCTTTCTGAGCGGCCCCACAGTTAGCGATGACTTCTTGCCCGAGCGCGCCACCCAGCACCAGCCAGAGCGTGAGGCGCTTTGATGCTGCGTTACCTGCTGGACACCAACATCGTCATCTACGTGTTGAAGAGGCGACCTGTCGAGGTGCTTTCCACTTTCAACACCAACGCCAGCCGCATGGCAATTTCCTCCGTTACCCTAGCCGAACTCTTGCACGGTGCGGAGAAAAGCAGTCGGGTGAGCGAGAACCTAGCTGCTATCGAGGACTTTTGCAGTCGATTGGAAGTTCTGCCCTATGGCCCCAAGGCCGCGCAACATTATGGAGCCATTCGCGCCGCCTTGGAAAAACTCGGCCACCCGATTGGTGTGAACGACATGCACATTGCAGCTCACGCCCGCAGCGAAGGCCTAGTGCTGGTGACGAACAACATGGGGGAGTTCGCACGGGTGCCTGCGCTGGAATCAGAGAACTGGGTCCACACAGCGCAGTAATTTTCGAGTCGTCGTGCATCAGCCGCATGTAATGATGCGCCCTTGCACGTTTTTTTTATTAAAAACGTCCGGCAATCAAGTCAGTCGTGTGGCGCACTCAATGTTTCAAGAGTGACAACACCAAATCGCTGTTGAGGTTGGCTTGCGCAAGCATTGCTGTGGCGGCTTGTTGAATGATTTGAGATTTTGCCAACTGAGTGGTTTCTTGTCCGTAGTCTGTTGAAATCAGATCATTCATTGAAGTGAGTACATTGGTTTGACTGCCAGCCAAGTAGTCTTGTTGAAAGCCCATTGAGTTCATGGTACCTCCCAAAATCGATTGCTGATTGGAGACCATGGTCATGGCGGATTTCAAAACATTCATGGCGATTTTTGCACCCAATTGAGTTGAAATGTCTAAATTAGACAAGCTCGTGGGGTTCGAGGAGCCCCCAAGAGTGCCTGCAGTGAAGCCTAATGATTTGAAATTCGCATTGCCCGCTGATCCACTGCTGAGTGAAAAAGGGCTGGAGGAGCTGAGCGTGATGGAAGAAATGAAGGTGATTGGAGTGGCCAAAGAGTTGCTGGGAATGGATAGACCCGCCAGTCCAAGTCCAGAGGCGTTTGATGAAGAGTCAAGGCCAATGGAGATGTTTCTTCCGTCTTGGGCGGTCAATGTCAGGCCACTTCCATTGTTGGATGCAGTGACGCCCGTTGTCCCTGTGTTGTTGTTGAACAAGCTCACCACGTTCGAAAGGGTTGAGCTGGAGGTGAGGTTTGCCGTGATGGTTTGGCCGTTTAAATAAATGGAGGTGACTGCCGAGGCCGTAAAAGCATTTCCAATCAGTACGTTGGGGTTTGCAGTTGCGCTGACCTTGGTAGAAGAGGAGGCGGCGTTGATGGCTGCAGCCAAGGAAATGGCACTAGATGCAGTGGTCGAGGAAGCATTGGCATAAGTTGCTGTGTCAGATGAAGAAGCGGGTGCGCCAATCGCGATGCCATTGATCACCAAATCGTTGGCAGTCAAGGTCAATGGAGCAGAGGTTGAACCAGCACGCTTTGAAGTTGAATATTGAGCCGAAACAGCCGAAAAATTACCCATTGAAAAGCCAGAATTGCCAATGTTTCCGCTAGGCGTGCTCCCCAAATTGATGGAATTGCCATAGGTGCTGGTCAGCGTAATGCTGCCCGCATAAGTTCCTTGATCTGCTAGTCCTGTGTTGGAGGTGCTGAGATTGGTGTCAAAAGCAATGGTGATGTTTCTCCCATCCTTTGCCTGAAGCGAAATTCCATGTGTGGAATCCCCTGAATCGATGGCCATCACTCCAGTTTGTGCCGACATTGCATTGATTGAGGAGATCACCGCTTGGCGGTTGACATCAATGCTGTTGCTTGATGACTCAGATATCGCAATGTTTTGCCCATTGAGCGTCAGAATTCCAGTCACGGTATTGCTGCTTGTGACAGCCGAGCCTGAGACGATGTTTGGGTTTACCGATGCTGCAACGCCAGTTGTGCTGCTGATCGTGTTGATGGCAGAAGCTTTGGCTATGGCAGAGCCCGCTTTGTTGGAGGAAGAGAGGTTGTCGCTGGTGGTCAATGAGGTTGGAACGGTGTAGCCGTTGATGGTCAGATCCCCATAGGTCAAAGCGCTTGTTGAGATGGTGGAGGAGCTCACCCCGACTGGAGCGAGATTCCCCAAGTTTGAAGACAAAGCAATTGGAAAGGTCTCCGATATTTGATTGCCTTGCTTGGTGTTGACTTGAAATGATGTTGCCCCGAGCGTGCCATTGAGCAAATTCAAGTTGTTGTAATTTGAGGAATTGGCTATTGAATCGATTTGACTTCTGTATTGGTTGAACAGGTTTTGATTGATGGATTTGGTGCTTGTATTTGTGCTTGATGAGGCAGAGCTGATTGCCAGAGCATTCATGCTGCTGAGAATATTCGTGATATTTTGCAGATCGCTACTTGCTTGCGAGTTCATCGCAATCACTTGATGAACGTTACCCAGGGCTGCCGCATAGCTCATGACCTGGCTGTTCATGGCGTTGTAGATGGCCAATCCAGCAGAATCGTCAGCGGCTGAATTGATTCTTTTGCCCGTAGATAGCCGTTGCATGGCCATGGAAACATCTTTTGAACTCGAACTGATGGCATTTTGGGCCATCAAAGCGTTGTTGTTTGTGTTCAGACTAAGCATTTCTATCTTTCGGTTAATTATTTTTAGATTTTCAGTAAAGTTTTTTATTTTTCTGTCGAAACCTTGATTAAGCCAAATTCAAAATATGAATTAAACAAGATCTAAAAAAAAGGAAAAAATTGAAATAAAAATAAAGTAAACAGATTATTGTTTCTTTTGATAAAAATAAGGGGGAGTAACGAGTGGAAAAGCTGTAACGAGTTTTTTCAATCAGGCTCGCCCCTGAAATCAATCGAAAAAATCAGATTCAACAGCTTGCAATCGATGTTTGAGTGGCTGTTGATTTTTTCGCGAAAATTATTTGTTCGCGTGTTCTTTTGCGTCCAAAATTAGTGGTGCGATTGCATGGTTTAAAGCTTGGTCGTTTGTTCAGCTCAATTGGGGTTGGGTTTAGCGCTTATTTTGTGGGAAAAATATAAAGAGATAGGTTGGGTACAACTATTTTTGACATCCTCAAGTCCATGAGCAGCTTTTGATCTGCATTGAGGGTGGGGTAGAGTAACTTGGCTTGTATTTGAATATCTTCTAAATCCGAAAATTTGTTTTGTTCTGTATTCACAACTTGAGCCAAGTATTGCAAACCCAAGGGGTTTGCCTGTGCAGACGCTTGAATGCTTTGTTCTTTGAGTTTGGTTCTGATTTGATCATCAATATAGGCGCGAACTTTATCTGCAAACATCATCCACTGTGGCACCTGATCTTGGGTCAAGC